>NZ_AOJL01000035.1 GCF_000337035.1 Halorubrum coriense DSM 10284 | reverse complement strand
GCCATCAGAGATGTGTATAAGAGACAGGGCTTCGACGTGCGCGAGCGCCGCCTCCGGGGTCTCCCCGGCGACGAAATTACTCGCGATGGGCGGGATCATACGAACAGTTCGATCCGGGACCGGGATATATTGGCACCCGACCAATTGTTCCGAAGAGAATTCTCCGCATGAAACCCTGAGAGTACCGCGTTCGCGGGTCGCGGGCCCGCGCCCGCCGCACCGACCATGGGCGGGCCGGGGTTCAGATACCCAGATGTGTTCGGGACTACCGGATACGCATGTCACGAGATACCACAGATGCGGCGGACCGGCGAACGCTCCTGAAACTGACCGGCGGCGCGGGGCTCGTCGCCCTGTCGGGCTGTCTCAGCACGACCGACGACGACGGGGACGGAAGCGACGGAAGCGACGGCAGTGACGGAAGCGACGGCGACGACGGCGGAGACGGGATGGACGGCGACGACGGGAGCGACGGCGGCGACTCGACCGAGGCGTTCCAGATCGGGATGGTCGACTCGCAGACCGGGTCGCTGTCGGCGTTCGGCGAGCGGAACCAGCGCGGCGTCGACCTCGCCCTGTCGCGGGTCAACGAGGTCGGTATCGACGGGCGCGAGCTCGATATCGTCGTCGAGGACTCCGAGAGCGAGAACCAGGGCGGGATCGCGGCCGCCCAGAAGCTCGTCAACCAAGACGGCGTCCCGTTCCTCATCGGCGCGGTCGGGTCCGGCGTCTCGCTGGCCATCTACGAGAGCGTCGTCGAGGGGACCGACGTCGTCCAGCTGAGTCAGAACTCCACCGGGCTCAACCTCACCGAGTTCCCGGGGCTGCTCCGGATGTCGCCGTCCGGGCGCAGCCAGTCGCTCGCGCTCTCGAACATCATCGCCGACGACGGTTACGACGAGGTGGCGGTCACCTACGTCAACAACGACTACGGGCAGAGCCTCACCGACGCGTTCGTCGACGCGTACGACGGCGAGGTCGTCTACAACACGCCCCACGACCAGGACCAGCAGTCGTACTCCGGCGTCATCTCGGAGATGAACGGCTCCGGCGCGGACGCGTGGCTGTTCGTCACCTACCAGGCCGAGTTCGCCACGATGGTCAACGAGGTGTTCTCCTCGGGCTACGACGCGCAGTTCTACGGGGCCGACTCCGTCTCCGGTGACAACGTCTTGGAGAACACTCCCGAGGGGAGCATCGACGGGATGAACATCGTCGTCCCGTCCGCCCCGGTCGAGGAGGAGAACTACCAGTCGTTCGCGTCCGACTTCGAGGCCGAGTACGACCGCCAGCCCACCTCGTGGGCGGCGTACGCGTACGACTGCGTGATCAACGCCGCGCTCGCGATCCAGGCGGCCGACGAGTTCGCCGGCGCGGCGCTTCAGGACACCGTCCGGCGCGTCTCCGGACCGGAGGGCGAGACCGTGACGTCGTTCGCGGCCGCGAGCGAAATCCTCGCGGACGGCGGCGGTCCCGACGACGTCGACTACCAGGGGGTCAGCGGTCCCATCGACTTCAACGAGGACGGCGACCCGGTCGGCTTCCTCCAAGTCCTCGAGGTACAGGACCACGAGTACGAAGGCATCGACTTCGTCGAAGGCTAACCCGGGTCGATGACCGTCATCGGATACCTGGCCAACGGGCTGGTCTTCAGTAGTATCATCGTCCTCGGCAGCATCGGGCTGTCGCTGGTGTACAGCATCGCCGACTTCGCGAACTTCGCCCACGGCGACACGATGACGATCGGGGCCTACACGGCGCTCGTGACCTTCGGCGTCGTCGGCGGACTCGGCGGCGCGGTGCTGGGGCTCCCGTACGGGTTCTTCCTCGCGCTCGTCGTCGGGATCGCCGCGGCCGCCGTCGTCGCGGTCGTCACCGAGCGGGTGATCTACGAGCCGCTCGACGTCGACTCGATCGGCCTGTTGATCACGTCGATCGGGATCGCGTTCGTCTACCGGGCGCTGATCCAGATCCGGTTCGGCTCCGACTTCACGCGGTTCGACATCCAGCCGCTCCGGCCGATCGAGTCGCTGGTACCGTACGGCGTCCGGGTGACGCTCCACGACGTCGCGATCGTCGCCTCGGCCGCGGTGCTCGTCGTCGGGCTCCACGTGCTGCTCCAGTACACCGACCTCGGCCGGAAGATGCGCGCGATGGCGGACAACCCGGACCTCGCGCGGGTCAGCGGCATCCGGACGCGGCGGGTCAAGCTCTGGACGTGGGTCATCGGCGCGGGCCTCGCCGGGGCCGGCGGCGTGTTCCTCGGGCTGTTCAACCAACTCTCGCCGCGGATGGGATTCAACCTGCTCTTGGTAATCTTCGCGGCGGTGATCCTCGGCGGGATCGGCTCCGTCTACGGCGCGATGGCGGGCGGCTTCCTCATCGGCATGATAAATCAGCTCACACCGTTCTTCTCCGACGTCGTCGAGGCGCTGCCGATCTGGCCGGGGTGGCTCGCGAGCCTCCTCGAGAGCCTGGTCAGCATCGAGTACGCGAACGCGATCGCGTTCGTGATCATGGTCGCCGTGCTGCTCGTCCGGCCGAACGGGATCGCCGGGGAGGGGGCGACGTGAGCGCCCTCACCGACCCGAGGGGCGCGGTCGAGGAGCTGACCCGCCCGGAGGGGTGGGTGCTGGGCGTCAGCGTCGCGTTCCTGCTCTTCCTCTTCGTCGCGCTGCTCACCGGCGCGCTCGGGCCGACGTACTTCCTGTTCCTCGTCGGCCTCGCGGGGATGTACGCCCTGCTGTCGTTCGGGCTGAACTCGCAGTGGGGGTTCGCCGGGCTGATCAACTTCAGCGTCGCCGCGTTCTTCGGAGTCGGCGCGTACGGCGCGGCGCTGTTCACCGCGAGCGGGTCGCCGCTCGCGGAGCTGTTCGAGGGGGTCCCGCTCATCCCCTCCCTGCTCGGGCTCCCGGTCGTCGGGCTCGTCGTCGGGCTCGCCGTGGCGTTCGTCTTGGCGATACTGATCGGCATCCCGACGCTCCGGCTCCGGGCGGACTACCTCGCCATCGCGTCGCTGGGACTGGCGGAGGTCGTTCGACTGATCGTGTTGAACGAGCGGTGGCTGACGAACGGGAGCGCCGGGGTCCGCGGCATCCCCGGCTTCTTCGCCGGGTGGCCGGTGTTGGGGACGTTCCCGGAGGCGATGCCCGGGCTCCGCCTGGAGGTCATTCCGGGGTCGCCGGTGCTGCTGGAGACGGCGTTCTGGCGCGCGTCGCTGAACGTCCTGCTGGTGTTGGCGTTCGCGGGCGGCGTCTACTTCGTCCTCCGGCGCGCGCACCGGTCGCCGTGGGGGCGCGTCCTCCGGACGATCCGCTCCGACGAGGACCTCGCGCGGGCGCTGGGGAAGGACACCTACTCGTTCAAGATGCAGTCGTTCGTCCTCGGCAGCCTGGTCATGGCGCTGGCGGGCGTGTTCTACACGCACCTGAACCTCTACGTCGGGCCGGGCGATCTGGACCCGATCACGACGTTCTACGCGTGGGTCGCCGTGATCCTCGGCGGCAGCGGCTCCAACCGCGGGGCGCTGTTCGGCGGCATCGTCATCGTCACGATCCGGGAGGGGACGCGGTTCCTCAACGACGTGGCGCTGCCGATCGACCCCGCGCCGCTGCGGCTGCTGCTGATCGGGGTCGTGATAATCGCCGTGATGCGCTACCGGCCGCAGGGAGTCCTGCCGCCGCAGCGCGAACTGATCTGGCCGAGCGCGGTCGACGGCGGCGGCGCGCCGGAGTCGCCCGACAGCGGCGTCCGCGAGCGGAAGGGAGGTGGGGGCGATGAGTGAGGGCGCGCTCGCCAAGCAGGACCCGGTCCTCGCCGTCGACGACCTCCAGAAGTCGTTCGGCGGGCTCGCCGCGACCGACCACGCGACGTTCGGCGTCGAGCGCGGCACGATCACCGGGCTCATCGGCCCCAACGGGGCCGGGAAGTCCACGCTGTTCAACCTCATCTCCGGCTTCTACGAGCCGGACGGCGGGACCGTCGAGGTGAACGGGACCGACGTGACCGGCATGGAGCCGTACGAGGTCGCCGAACACGGCCTCATCCGGACGTTCCAGACGCCGCGCAAGCTGGAGGGGATGACGGTCCGCGAGGCGATGCTGGTCGGACCGCGCGAGCAGCCCGGTGAGTCGTTCCACAGGCTGTTCACCTCGCCCGGCACGGTCGCCGAGAGCGAGTCCGCGAACCTCGCCGAGGCGGAGCGGATCCTGGCGGAGTTCGAGATCGACCACCTCGCGACGCAGCCCGCGACCGACATCTCGGGCGGGCAGATGAAGCTGGTCGAGCTCGCGCGGGCGATGCTCGCCGAGCCGGAGGTGCTGCTGCTCGACGAGCCGGTGGCGGGCGTGAACCCGACGCTCGCGAAGAAGTTGAAATCGCAGATCCGGCGGCTCAACGAGCAGGGGACGACGTTCCTGCTCATCGAGCACGACATGGAGTTCGTGATGGACCTGGCGGACCCGATCGTCGTCTTAGACCAGGGGCACGTCCTGACCGAGGGGACGCCCGAAGGGGTCCGGAACGACGACCGCGTCATCGACGCGTACCTCGGAGGCGGCGCATGAGCCACGACACGACCCGGCCCGCGGGGGCCACCGACGGAGCCGATCCGGTGCTCTCGCTGTCGGGCGTCGACAGCGGGTACGGCGAGGTACAGGTGCTCGACGACTGTTCGGTCCGGCTCGATCCGGGCGAGATCGTCTGTCTCGTCGGGCCGAACGGGGCCGGGAAGTCGACGGTTCTCAAGACCGCGTTCGGGATGTTGACCCCGTGGACGGGGACCGTCTCCTACCACGGCCGCGACATCGGCGGGATGGCGCCCGAGGAGATCGTCCGCGAGGGGATCGGCTACGTCCCGCAGACCGACAACGTGTTCGGCTCGCTGACGATCGACGAGAACCTCCGGATGGGTGGCGTCGCCCGGGACAGCGGCCTCGAAGCGGTCATCGAGACCCTGTACGACCGGTTCCCGATCATCGAGGAGAAGCGGAGCGCGAAGGCGAAGACGCTCTCCGGCGGCCAGCGGCAGGTGCTGGCGTTCGCCCGGGCGCTGGTGATGGAGCCCGACGTGCTCCTGATCGACGAGCCTTCGGCGGGGCTCGCGCCGAACACGGCCGACGACGTGTTCGAGGACGTCGAGGAGGTCAACGACATGGAGACGGCGATCCTCATGGTCGAGCAGAACGTGACGAAGGGGCTCGGCATCTCCGACCGCGGCTACGTGCTCGACCAGGGGACCGTCCGGTTCGAGGGGACGCCCGAGGAGCTGTTGAACGACGAGGAGGTCTCACAGCTGTACCTCGGCGGCTGAGTCGGACGCGACTCGACCGATCCTCTTTCCGCCGCGTCTCACGCGGTCCGCTTTTCCAGTTCGCCGATGAGCTCGGCGGCGGCGAAGTCGTGGTCCGGCCGGATCGCGACGAAGTCGAGGAACCGACGCGCCGCGAGGAGCTCGTCGGTCGAGTAGCTCGTGAGCGCGGCGTCGACCGCGTCGGCCGCGCCGATCAGCGGCTCCAGCGCCGCGAGCGCGCTCGCGAGGTCGTAGGCGCGCGCCGCCTCGCGGCCGTCCTCGCTCACGCGGGTCGCGTCGATGACGTACAGCTCCCCGTCCGCGACGAGGACGTTCTCGGCGCGGAGGTCCCCGTGCGCGAGCCCGGCGTCGTGGACCGTCCGGAGCGTCCCGAACAGGTCGGGCGCGAACCGGGCCACCGCGCCGCCGTCGAGCTCGCCGAGGGTGGGGAACTCGGGGAGGTACTCCAACACGAGCACGCCGAGGTCGCCGACCTCGAACGCCTCGACGGGCTCGGGGGCGTTGACGCCGAGCTCGCGGACCCGCCGCGTCGCTTCGAGCTCGTGGCGCGCCATCTCGTAGGGCGTCTCGTGGCGCTCGAAGAACCCCTCGGTGCCGGCGGAGACGGCCCCGAGGTTCCGCCCGGTGGTGAACAGCGCGTGGACGAGCGTGTTCTGTCTGGTGATGACCTTCACGAAGAGGTCGCCGTCGACGACCATCGGCGTCGACAGCCAGTTGTCGGCGTCGAGGAACCGCACGCGGACCCCGTCGCGGTCGTAGCGGGTCGCGAGCTCGCGCGCGACCCGCTCGACGTCGGGCCAGTCGACGCGACCGCGGACGAGCTCCCGGAACTCCATACCGGCGGCACGCGACGACGCCTCATAAGTCGTCGGCTCAGCCCGCCACGGTCTGTCACGGTCGTTCGCATCGTTTATGTCCGCGCGTCGCAATTCTTGCCCATGGACTTCGAGGTACCCGCCGAACACCGGATGATACGCGACACCGTCCGGGAGTTCTGCGAGGAGGAGATCGCGCCCGTCGCCCAAGAGATCGAGGACGAACACCGGTTCCCCGCGGAGGTGTTCGACTCCCTCGCGGAGCTCGACATGATGGGGATCCCGGTCGCGGAGGGGTACGGCGGACTCGGCGGCGACCAGCTGATGTACGCCCTAGTCACGGAGGAGCTCGGGCGCGTCTCCGGCGGGATCGGCCTCTCGTACGCCGCGCACACCTCGCTGGGCGCGAAGCCGATCGACCTGTTCGGCACCGACGAACAGAAGGAGGAGTGGCTCCGCCCGCTCGCGGAGGGCGAAGGGCTCGGCGCGTGGGCGCTCACGGAGCCGGGGAGCGGCTCGGACGCCTCCGACATGGACACGACCGCCGAGTACGACGCCGACGCGGGCGAGTACGTGCTGAACGGAACCAAGCAGTTCATCACGAACGCGAACGTCGCGAACTCGGTGCTCGTGAAGGCGGTGACGGACCCGGGGGCCGGCTACGACGGGATCTCGACGTTCATCGTCGACCCCGAGAACGACGACGGCTTCGAGGTGACGACCGTCTGGGACAAGATGGGCCTCAACAGCTCGCCGACCTGCGAGATCGCCTTCGACGACGTTCGCATCCCCGAGGATCGCCTGCTCGGCGAGGAGGGCGAGGGGTGGACACAGACGATGAAGACGCTCGACGGCGGGCGGATATCCATCGCCGCGCTCTCCGTCGGGCTCGCGCAGGGCGCGTACGAGGCCGCGAAGGAGTACGCGGGCGAGCGCGAGCAGTTCGGGAGACCGATCGCGAAGTTCGACGCGGTCCGCGACAAGGTGGTCCACATGCACCGCCAGACCGAGCGCGCCCGCCTCCTGACGCACAAGGCGGCCGCGAAGTACGACGCCGGCGAGTCGGTCACGCGGGAGTCGGCGCTGGCGAAGCTCGACGCCAGCGAGGCGGCCCGCGAGGTGGCGGAAGAGGCGGTCCAGACGCTCGGCGGCTACGGCTACACCACCGACTTCGCCCCGCAGCGGTTCTACCGCGACGCGAAGCTGATGGAGATCGGCGAGGGGACGAGCGAGATCCAACACGTCGTCATCGGGCGCGAGCTCGGCCTCTAATCGGTCGTTTCGACGCCCGCAGCCGCAGCCATCCGTCTCCTCGGGCCGTCAGGGGAACTCGACGAGGTCGTCGTCGACGGCGCGCAGGCTCTCCGCGAGCCGTGAGTCCCCGGGGACCGCCCGCTTGAAGGCCGCAGAGCCGAACGCGGCGTCGCCGTTCACCGAGACGAGCCCGAGGGCCGCGGGGTCGCCGTCGAGCCCGGTCAGGAACGCGACGGTGCGGACCGCGGGCACGTCGCCCGCCCGTCCCGCGGGGTCGACGGAGCCGTACAGCGTGCGGTTGGTCGCGACGTGGTAGACGCAGGTCGGCGTCGGCGCGAAACACAGGAGATACCGAGCGCCCGGCTCGGTTCGGCCCAGTTTCGGTCGGAGGGCGTGGCGGGCGTCCGCGTGGAAGTACCGCTCCATCCGACGGTACTGCCGGAGGACCTCGTTCGCGCCGGTGGCGCGGCGGACCGCGGCGTCGGCCTTGAGCTCGATCACGCGGTCGACCGGCTCGGGCGTCCGCGTCCGGACGAAGAGGTCGACGACCCCCTCTCGTCCGTCGGCGTCGTACGGCTCTTCGAGCCGGATCGCCGGGTCGTCGGCCGTCGCCTCGTAGTGTTCGACGAGCCGCGTCGCCAGCGCGTCTTCGCGCATGCGTCCCGCAAGGTGGCGGAGGGCGATAAACCCGACTCTCGGCGTCGCGCCGACCCCCGGTGTCGGGGCGACGGAGAGCGGTCCGGAACGTTCCCGATAATCGGGAGCTATCACGGGGTTTGTAAGGCTTCACCTCCTACGTCAGGTGATGTCTGATAATCTGTCCAGACGGCGGTATCTCGCCGGAACCGGAGCCGCGCTGACCATCGGAACGCTCGCCGGCTGTTCCGGCGGCGGTGACGGCGGTGACGGTTCCGACGGGTCCGACGGTTCCGACGGCTCCGACGGCTCTGACGGCTCCAGCGGCGGTGGCGGCGCAGCCGCCGACGACGTGCCGAGCGAGATCGACGACTACCTCTCCGAGGCCCGGATGTACGAGGGGACCATCATGGACTTCACGGGGCAGGACGAGGTGACCGTCGATGTCGGTGCCGGCGACGTCGGGTTCGCCTTCTCGCCGGCGGCGATCCGCATCGACGCCGGGACGACCGTCGTCTGGGAGTGGACCGGTGAGGGCGGCGCGCACAACGTGGCCTCCGTCGAGGGGTCCGCGTCGGAGTTCGACAACGGCGAGTCCGTCTCCGAGGAGGGGTACACCTTCGAGCAGTCGTTCGACAGCGCCGGGATCCAGCTGTACCAGTGTACGCCCCACCAGGCGAACGGGATGCTCGCCGCGATCGAAGTCGTCGAAGCGTAAGCGGTTCACGGCGGCCAGCTCGGCCGCGAACGCGGTTTTTTGAAATGCGTAGCGCTCACGAGAGGAACGACCAGCGGACGTCGACGATCCGGTCGTGCTCGCTGGTGACCGTCGGCCGCGCGAGGTGGTCGTTGGCGTTGGCACCGACCTCGGCGAGTCGCGACAGCGCCTCTTCGAGCGTGCGGTCCGAGCGCTCGACGGCGGCGTCGCGCACGTAGGGGGCGTCGATCGGGTCCGCCCGCGAGTTCGAGATGGCGATCGCGTCGGTGAGGTCGCCGCCGATCGCGTGCGGCGGCTGGTGGAAGTGCCAGTCGCCGACCGTGAGGAACAGCCACACGTCGCCGTTGATGGCGTGGTACTCGCCCGTGACCCCGTCGGCGTCGTACGCGACGACCCGCGTGAGGACGGCGGTCTTGAGGCGGTAGAGCGCGTCCTTACGCGCGGAGCGGACGTTGCTCTCGGTGACGTCGCCGCGCTCGTAGGCGGCGGTGGCCTCGTCGGCGAACTGCTTCGCGACCTTGTTGACGACGTACAGCGATTCGAGCAGGTCGTCCGTCGGTTCGAGCGGAGTCACGGGAGGTGCCGGTCGCGGGCTGCGACTGGAGACAGGTCCGACCGTCGCGCGGATAGGCGTTTCGGGATTCGAGCGGCCGGTCGCCCCTCGCCTCCGCCCCGACGCGGAGTACCCCCGGATGGTTAATTCTTTAAGCGCAGGGACGAAGTGGAGTGTAAGATGGCGCACGACTCCGTGAAACTGTATTCGGCGATATACGTCGCCCTCCTGGTCGCGGCGACCCTGAACTTCGCGCTCTTCGAGACGTCGTTCGTCGAGTTCACGTACGCGCAGGCGCTCGGCGGCACGCTGGTGATCGCGACGGTCAAGACGCTGCTCATCGTCGCGTACTTCCAGCACCTCAAGTGGGAGAACCGCTCGCTGACCTACCTGATGGGGCTCGCGCTCGCGCTCACCATGCTGCTGATGGCGGCCGCGACGTACTCCATCTCGTAACGACCCGCGGTCGTTCCGTCCGACGCTCTCTCGAAGTGTGCCGTTCCGTCGTCGCCGCCCCGATTTCTCTTCCGTTCGTCCGGAGTCCGCGTCCTCGATCGTACTCTCAGAGGATTACTAGGTAATATTAGTTAGTTATATCCGGGTGCGGAACGACCGGCCGACGAAATGGGTTTCAGCGACACGCTCCTCGACGCCGGATCGGATATCTGGGACGCCCAGAAGGAACACCCGTTCGTCGTCGAACTCGCGGCGGGGGATCTCGACGAGGCCGCGTTCCGCCACTGGGTGAAACAGGACTACCGGTACCTGCTCGACTACGCGCGCGTCTTCTCGCTCGCCGGGGCGAAGGCCGACGACGAGGCGACGACGCGGCGGCTGACGGGGACCGCACACGCGACGCTCGACGACGAGATGGAGCTCCACCGCTCGTTCGCCGCCGACTACGGGCTCTCGCCGGCGGACCTCGAAGCGGTCGAGCAGTCGCCGACCTGCGCCGCGTACACGGACTTCCTCGTCCGCACGGCGCACGAGGGGTCGATCGCGGAGATCGCCGCCGCCGTCTACCCCTGCGGACAGGGCTACCTCGACGTCGCCGACCACATGGCGACCCTCGCGACCGAGACGCACCGGTACACGCCGTTCATCGAGAAGTACACGAGCGACGCCTTCCGCGAGACGGTGGCGTGGATGCGCGACCTCGTGGACCGGTACGGCGAGGCGTATCCGGGCGAGCGCGACGCGATGCGGGCGGCGTTCCTCCGGAGCGCCCGCCTCGAACACGCCTTCTGGGAGATGTGTTACACCCGGGAGACGTGGGATGTCTGAGCCGGGGTGAGACCGCGCGACCCGACGGGGCGACTCCGCGCGTTCAGGACGGGTACTCGCGCGGCTCGTGGTGGATCGAGATCCGCTTCGTCTCGGTGACCTCGTCGGCGTGCGGGCCGCCGCCTCGCAGTGAGGTGGTGCCGGGGGCGCGGAATTCCGACCGAGTTTTTTGTACACGGGGTGTGATCTACCCGCATGGAATTACGCGACGCAACCGCCGACGACGTCGACGCGGTCCGGTCGGTCGCCCGCGAATCGCTCGTGGCATCGTACGGACACGCCGTCGGCGAGCAGCTGCTGGACGAAGCGGTCGAAGAGTGGTACGACGCCGCCGACCTCGGGGACGACGTCGACGACGACGACGCGGTGTTCCCGGTGGCCGTCGTCGACGGCGACGTGGTTGGGTTCGCGGAGAGCTACGTCGTCGGCCGCCGCGAGCGCGTCGGCGAGATCGACTGGCTTCACGTCCGCCCCGACCACAGGGAGTCCGGCATCGGCTCCGCGCTCCTCGAACGGGTCGAGTCCGCCCTCCGGTCGGCGGAGGTCGACCGGATCGAGGCGCGCGTCCTCGCCGACAACGAGGCCGGCACGACGTTCTACCAGCGCGAGGGGTACGAGCTCGCCGGCGAGCGCGACGTCGACATCGGTGGCGAGCTGTTCGCGGAGCGGGAGTACCGGAAGCAGGTCGGGAGCCTCACCGGCATCTCCGAGGCGATCTACGAGACGGAGGATGGCGAGCGGGTCCACGTCGCCTTCGACGAGAGCGACCGCGGGTCGCGGGCCCCGTTCTACGTCGCGTACGCCGACCCGAACCACGAGCGGCGGTACGGCTACCTCTGTGGCAACTGCGAGGGGACCGACGTGGCGATCGACACGATGGACCGGATGGAGTGCCGGGACTGCGGGAACCGTCGGAAGCCGACGCGCTGGGACGCCGCGTACTGACGCCGACTCCCGCCGCGGCGGTAGCGCCGCCTCAGAGCGTCTCCTTCACGCCGATGACCCGTTCCTCGGCCTCGCGACCGGGGTCCCACTCGCCTCCGTCGCGGTCGGACTCGCGGTGCTCTTCCACGGTCCGTTCCATCGCCTCGTCTACCGGCGTCGACTCCCAGCCGAGGTCGGCGAGCGCGCAGGTGTCGAGCAGGTGCGGGTACTCCCGGTAGAGGACGAAGTCGTCGGGTTCGAGCCCGGCGGCGGCGAGGGCGTCGTCGCTCGCGGGGACGACCTCGCACTCGACGTCCGCGGCGTCGGCGATCGTCTCCAAGGTCTCCCGAAGCGTGAGCGCGCGACGGTCGCCGACGTTGTACGCCGCGCCCGGCTCCCCGCGCTCCGCGGCGATCCGCAGCGCGCTCGCGACGTCCTCGACGTACGCCCGGTGCCAGAGGTTCTGTCCGTCCCCGGGGACGACCACGCGGTCGTGCGTCAGCACGCGGTCGATCCAGTAGTCGAGCCGCTCCGTGTAGTCGTGGGGCCCGTAGACGATACACGGGCGGACCGCCGTCGCGGCCACGCCCTCCTCGGCGGCCGCGAACACCGCGCGGTCGCCCTCGGCCTTCCGGTTGCCGTACGTCTCGTGGGAGTCGTCGACCGCCTGCTCGTCGGTACACGGCTCCAGCGGCGTCTCGCCCTCCCGCTTGGGGATCTCCTCGGCCGCGTAGCTGGAGCCCGAGGAGATGTAGACGTAGCCGTCGACGTCGGCGAATATCTCCGTCGCGGTCTCCACGTCGGCCGGCTGGTAGGCGACGCAGTCGACGACGACGTTGGGCTCGACCGAGAGCTTCGCCGCGCGCAGCGCGGTCTCGTCCTTGCGGTCGCCCTCGACGTGCGTCACGCGGTCGTCGTCCGCGAAGGGGTTCTCGTGGTTCCCCCGGTTGAAGATCGCGACCTCGTAGTCGTGTGCCAGCAGTTCCTCGACGGTGTGTCGCCCGATGAAGCGCGTGCCGCCGACGACGAGCGCCGTGTCTGTCATACCCGAGATCGAACGAGCGACGTGATAAGCGTGGCCGAACCGGAACGCGTTCCGACCGTCCGGACGGGAGCGCGCGCGGCGCTAAGCGCGTCGGCTCAGTCGTCGCCGCGCGGGCCGTCGCCGCGCCACCGGCGGTACAGCAGGTACGCGATACCGAGGCCGATTCCCCACGTCGCGACGCCGAACACCGCGAACGCGGCCCCGGAGAGGAACTCGCCGAGCGGAACGCCGAACATACCGGAGTTCGGCGCGTCCCGCACATAAACGCTCCGAGAGAGGTAGGTTCTCGGGGCGGGGGGCCGTACGGCCGGCCATGACGGACCACTCTCCCCGGCGACCCTGGCTCGCCGCCCTGCTCGCGCTCGTCGTCTCCGGACTCGGCCACGCGTACCTGCGCCGGTGGGCGCGCGCGTTCGGCTGGTACGTCGCGGTCACCGCGACGGTGTTCGTGTTCGTCCCCGAGTCCGCCATCACCGCCGCGTTCACCGGAGACCCGCCGGCGATCGGCGATATCGCGCCCGCCGCCGCGGTCGTCGCCGCGAGCGTGATCGACGCGTACGTCGTCGCCCGGCGAAACAACCGGGCGTACGAGCGGGAGCGCGACGCGGCCCGCGCGGCCGCCACCTCGGAGTCGACCGGCGACGCGGTGACGACCGGCGACGCGGCGACGACCGCCACGGAAGCGCCGTCCGCGGAGTCGACGGACGGCGACGGGACCGTCCGCTGTCCGGAGTGCGGCAGGGAGACCGATCCCGCGTTCGACTTCTGTCAGTGGTGTGCGGAACCGCTCGAAGCGAACGAGACCGCGTGAACCGGAGCAAAAAAACGAGCCGCGGACCGCCTCAGAAGAGGTAGAACAGCGGGAAGATGAACACCCAGACGATGTCCACGAAGTGCCAGTAGAGGCCGAAGTACTCGATCGGCCGCTCGTCGTCGAGGTAGTGACCCTGGTACGCCCTGACGAACAGGAAGATGGCGATCACTAAGCCGAGCAGCACGTGGATCCCGTGGAGCCCGGTCGTGACGTAGTAGATCGACGCCTGAATCGGGTCGCCGTGGGCGTTCGCGGAGATCGTCACGCCGCGGTCGAAGATCTCGTGGTTCCACTCCCACAGCTTGATGGCCATGAAGGTGAACCCGAGCAGGATGGTCGACCCGAGCGTCGCCAGCAGTCCCTTCCGACTCTTGCGGCGAGCGGCGACCAGCGCGAGAATCACGGTGAACGAGGACGTGATCAACACGAAGGTGTTGATGAGCCCCGGCAGCGACTCCGTGAGCGGCGACCACGTCATCCAGCCCGCGTTGTAGCGGACGAAGATGGCCGCGGAGAGGAACGCGCCGAAGACGATCACGTCGGAGGCCAGGAAGAACCACATCCCGAGCTTCACCTTCTCGACGCCGTTGAACGGCCAGCGCTCCGCGAACTCGCTCGGCGGCGCGTAGAAGTCTTCGAGCCCCCACTTCACGCCGGTGTAGAGGAGCCCGACGAGCCCGAGCACGATGGCGATCGGGTACATCGTGTTGGAGATGACGACGTCGCTCTGTAGCGCCGTCTCACCCAGCTCGACGGTGACCGCGTCCGCGAACCCGGAGAAGCCGAACAGCGTGACGCCGAGCGCCAGCGAGAGCGCGAACGGCCAGATGCTGGCGTGGCTCGCGTGCTTGTCCCAGTACGGGTACTCGGAGATGTGCGTCGAGTGGCTGTCGCCGCCGTCGGTGGCGACATCGCCGTTGTCGTCGGTCTTCATCGCGGGCCCGCCGTCCGGGACGAAGTCCTTCACGAACTCCAGTTTCCCGGAGGCGTACGACGGCCGGTCGGGCCAGTTCTCCAGCGGCGGCGGCGAGGAGACTGCCCACTCGGCCGTCCGCGAGTAGTCCCACGGATTGTCGCCGGCGGGGTCGCCGGAGACGTAGGACTTCGCGAAGTTGTAGAACATGATGAAGAACGAGAACCCGAGGACGAACGCGCCGATCGTCCCGAACTGGTGGTAGATCTGGAACTCGGGGTTGTACTCGAACACCCGGCGGGGGGTCTCCCAGCCGAGGAACATCGAGAAGTAGACGGCGTTGAACCCGATGAAGAAGATCACGAAGTGGAGCTTCCCGAGGAACTCGTCGTACATCTTCCCCGTTATCTTCGGGAACCAGTAGTAGGCCCCGCCGAACAGCGCCGTCGCGCCGCCGAACATCACGTAGTGGAAGTGCGCGACCACCCAGTAGGTGCCGCGGAACTCGTAGTCGAGCACGATGGCACCGAGGAAGACGCCCGTGATGCCGCCGAGGATGAACAGCAGCAGCGCGCCGAACGCGAACAGGAACGGCGTCGTGAACTGGATCCGCCCCTTGATCAGCGTGTAGATCAGCGAGAAGACGACGAGGTCGAACGGGAGGGAGATCCCGATGGTCGTCGCCATCATCAGCGTCTTGATCTCCAGGTTGATCGTCGTCAGGAACATGTGGTGCATCCACACGAGGAACGACTGGACGGAGATCAGACAGATGGAGATGATCACCCACTTCCGACCGACGAGGCGACGCCCGGAGAACGTCTGGAACAGCTCCAGCATGACGCCGAGCGCCGGGAAGAAGACGATGTACACCTCGGGGTGTCCGAAGAACCAGAACAGGTGGCCCCACAGCAGGGAGCCGCCTTCGGTGGCCGAGAAGTAGACGCTCCCGAGGACGCGGTCGGCCGCGAGGATGAGGCCGACCGCGAGCAGCGCGGCGAACGCGAACAGCATCATCCACACGGTCGCGAGCATCGACCAGGTGAACATCGGCATGTCCATGATCCCCATCCCCTCCGCGCGGGAGTGGTGGATGGACGTGAGGAAGTTCACCGTCGACGCCGTGGTGCCGGTGACGAACATCGCGAGCGCGAGCACCGCGCCGGTCGATCCGATACTCGGCGTGTACATCGGCACGTTCAGTGGTGCGTATATCGTCCACCCCGCCGACAGCGTGCCGCCTTGGAAGAAGCTGATCGCGAGCAGGAGGCCCGAGCCTAGGTACAGCCAGTAGGACAACGCGTTGAGCCGCGGGAACGCGAGGTCGTCCGCGCCGATCTGGAGCGGCACGAAGTAGTTCGCGAACCCGAACGCGAACGGCGAGAGGAACCAGAACACCATTATCAGCCCGTGGGCGGTGACGGCCTCGTTGTACGCCAGTCCGGAGAGGATCTGGCTCGTCGGGTCCCACAGCTGGAGGCGGATGAGCAGCGCCATCACGCCGCCGAACAGCAGGAAGAACAGCGCGGTGATCGTGTACAGGATGCCGACGTCCTTGTGATTGGTCGTGACGAACCACCGCTTCACGGACGTCGTCGGCGGGAGTCCGCTCATGCGCCCACCCCGCTCTGCGCGGTCACGCCGGCTCCGGCGGGCCGAACGCTCGCGCTCTCGGAGCTGTTGCCGGTGTTAGCGTACCACTCTTCCCACTCGTCTTGCGGAATGACAGTGACCTGACTCTTCATCTGTGAGTGACCCGGACCGCACAGTTCGAAGCACTCGACGCGGTAAGTCGCCTCCCCGCCTTGCGCCTCGACGTCCTCGGAGCTCACCGCGAACCACGTCTCGCTGTGGTCTCCGGGGATGGCGTCGGACTTTATCCGTAAGTCCGACGAGCCGAAGTTGTGCCAGACGTCCCTCGACGTGATGTTGAGGTCGATCCGCTGGTCGGCCGGCACGATCAGTTCACCCCGTTCGGTGTGGCCGTTCGGGTACTCGTACGCCCAACCGTACTGGTAGCCTTCGACCATGATCTCGATGTCTCCCTCGGTACCGTCGTCGGGCCCCTGCTCCACGTAGAGGAGCAGCCCGTACGCGTACACGACGAGGCTGATGACGACGATCGCGCTCAGCCCGAACGAGAGGAAGAGCTTCTTCGCTTTCGGACCGCCCTGTCCCGTTGGGAGCTCGCCGACGACCGGCGCGTCGAACTCTTCGTCCGACCGGTTCCCGTCGTCGCGGTACTTGTACACGTTCCACAGCGTGTACGCCACGACGATAGTGCCGACGAGGGTACCGAGCGCGAGGAAGACGAAGAAGATCTCGTCGAAGATCTCCGCCTGTGCGCGCCAGTCACTCCCCTGTTGTAGGATAACTGGATCTATCATGTTCGTCTGTCTGCTCTTGTATCACCCTTAGCGATGGCACACTTATCTCTTGTGTAGCGGGGCGGCCGATCTGGGGATCGATACGCCCCGCATCCCGGCCGATCGGTGCCGCGTCGCCCGACCGATCGTCGGAGACACGGAGCGCGTCGAAGGGTGAACGAGCGGGGTGAAGCGTACGCGTCGAAGGGTATTTGTACGCGCGAACGGAGCCCCTAACAACGGATATCCATGACATCACTCACCCTCTTGAGTACGGCCCTGATGGGCCTCCTCGTCGTCGCCACCTTCGTCGCGGTCGCGGGAATCGGAACGAAGCGGACCGCTCCCGGCGGCGACGAGGGGGACGGCCGCTACGAGGCGATCGTCGAAACGCTCGGCGAGATCGCCCGGACCCCGGTCGTGTGGGCGGTCTCGTTCGTCGGAATCACCGTCCTCGTCGGCGGGAGCATCCTCCTCGGCGTCGGGAGTTTCGGGATCCCGGAGGGGCTCGCCGGAACGCTGGTGAACGTCGCGTACCTCGCCGTCGGGCTGCTCCTCGTCGGATTCGTCTTCCTCGGCGCGTACTTCGCGACGCGGAGCCGCGGCCTCGGTAACGCCCACGGCGTCGCGGCCGGGACCCTGGCGACCGGGGCCGCGTTCCTCGTGCTCGTCACCGTCCAGCTGGTCGTCGGCGTCATCGGCTGACTCGACCGTCCCTCTCTCCTTCCGCGGACAGTAAAACGAGCGCTCCGCCGGTCAGCGACCGCCGTCCGCGCCAGCTTCCCTGAGTCCGTCGTCGAGCCCGAGACCGATCAGGCCGCCNCTCGCGCCATCAGAGATGTGTATAAGAGACAGGGATCGAACAGAGGTACGCGTAGAACACGCCCAGCGCGAGCAGGACGCCGAAGTCGCGGAGCAGGGGGATCACCGCGAGCCACAGGACGCCGAGCCCGGACACCGTGGTGAGCATGCTGCCGGTGAGCGCGCCGCCCGTCCCCGCGATGGTGACGTCGAGGGCCTCGTCGATCGGGAGCCCCGTCTGGTACTCGTCGACGAACCGGTGGACGAAGTGGACGGTGTAGTCCACGCCGAGCCCGATCGAGACGGAGAGGATGGGAGCGTTGATCGGCGTCAGCGGGATGTCGAACAGCCGCATCGACCCGACGAGCAGTCCGACCGTGACGAGGACGGGGACGAGGTTCAGAAGACCGTAGACGGCCTTCCCTTCGAGGTACGCGTACGACAGCGCCAGGAACAGCGCCGTCAGCCCGAAGGCGGCGAACAGGCTCCGGATGGCCGACTCGGTCAGCAGGTCGATCACGGCCTCGTTGACCACGAGGGAGCCGGTCGGCACGGCTTCGAGCGGCGTGCGATCAGCGAGGTCGCGCACGTCCGCGACCACCTCGGAGTTGTCGACGCCCGGCCGTATCGTGTAGTCGACCCGGGCGCTGCCGCGGTCGGCCGCCACGTAGCCGCGCGCCTGCCCCGCCGCCGAGGAGTCGAGGAGCGCGTCGTACACCTCGTCGACGTTCCGGTCCGGCACGCCGTTGCCGAGGCGGTCGTTGCGCTCGACTAACGCCGCGAACTCGGGGTCGCGCGACGCGCGGTCCTCAATCACGGTGACGACGCTCGTCGCCTGCGCGCGGCGCTCGTCGGTCGTCGCGAAGGTGTCCGGCGGGTTCCGCGTGGTCCGGTCGATCAGCTCCAGGGCGTCGTCGTCCCTGACCGACTGGTCGACGTACAGCGTCACCGACCCGACGAAGCCCTGTTCGAACTCCTCCTCGAAGAGCGTCAGCACGTCGAGGAACGTGTACTCCGTCGGCGCGAACGGCTCCGGGAGGTCGGCGTACGTCTCCAAGCGGTCCTGGTCAGGGAAGAACGCCTCCTCCGAGAACTCCGTGTTCACGCCGGTCCCGTACGCCCCGCCGACCGCGCCGCCGACGAGGAGGAGCGCGACGACCGCGACCGGGGCGACCCGCGAGAGGTCGACGCCGACGCGGAGGACGCGCGCGATCCGCGATCCGCCCGCGCCGAGCGCGCTCGTGCCGAACTCCGGGATCGGGAGGCGTTCGCGCCACCGGTCGGCGAGCACCTTCGCCGCGGGGAGGTAGACGCCGAAGATGATCAGCGTGAACGTGATCCCCGCGGCCGCGACGATCCCGAAGTCGCGGTTGGGTTCGAACGGACTCGCGACGTTGGAGACGAGCCCGAACACGGTGGTGATCGTCACGAGCAGGAACGCGATGAGCAGCTGGTCGGTCGTGGTCCGCATCGACCGCTCGATCCCGGCCCCGGTCGCCCGCTCCTCGCGGTAGCGGTTGACGATGTGGATGCCGAAGTCGATCCCGACCGCGAGCAGGAGCGGGAACACCGTCACGAGCGAGTCCGAGAACGGGATCCCGGCGTAGCCCATGAAGCCGAAGGTCCAGAGAAGCGATATCAACAGGGCGGAGATCCCGATCGCCATGTCGAACGGGTCGCGGTACGAGAAGATCAGGAACCCGACGATCAGGATCAGCGCCGCCGGGAAGACGATGATCGCGGTGTCGGTCAACAGCGCGGTGATCTCCGACTGGAGGACGCCGTCGCCGAAGAGGATCGCGTTCTCGCCGGCCTCGTTGCCCGGGACGGAGTCGACGATATCGACGCTGCGCGTCTGGAGCTCCGTCACCCGCGCCGTCGTCGCGGCGTCCGGCAGGTCGTAGGTGATCCCCACGATGGCGGTGTCGGCGGCCTGCGCGGTGGGATTGTAATCGACGGACACCTGCGCCGCGATCGCGCCCGTCGCGTCGGCGTCGGCGATGGCGGTCCGGAGCTCGGCGGGCGTCGCCTCGGCCACGGCGTCGCGTCGCTCGGCCGCGCTCTCGGCGGTCGGGTCCAGCTGCCGGGCGATCGCGTCGGCGTGGCTCGACGTCGACGCGACCCGGAGCGTCGACCGGGATTCCAACCGGTGTTGGGTCTCTAGGGTCCGGATCAGCGCGTCGCGGGAGAGGACGTTGTCGTCGGAGACGATCACCTGCGCCGACGTCGCGGAGCCGCCGATCGACGTCTCGAACTCCTCGTCGATGTCGTCGAGCGCCCGCTGGGCGGGGATGTCCTGCGTGAACTGGTCCGCGCCCGCGCTCGTCTCGATGCCGGTCAGCCCGCCGGCGAACGCGGCCGTGAGGAGCACGAAGACCGCGATGACCGCCAGCGGTCGCTCGGTGACGACGCGGTCGATCTCCTCGATCAGGCGATCGGCCGCGGTCACGGTCGCCCCGCTGTCCGCCGCGGAGCGGTCGGCGGCGAGCGAAGGCGACGGTCCGCCGCGGGCGGGGTGAGATGTCTCCTCATCGGATCACCGCCGTCGGTACCAGACCGCGCCGCCGATCGCGACGACGACGAGCAGGACGCCCGCGGCGATCAGTCCGATCGGTCGCCCGCCGTCGTCGACGGCGGCGGTCACCGTGACCGGGACCTGCGTGACGTCCGAGATACGGTCGTTGCCGCGCTCGTCCTCGTACCGGAAGTCGAGCTCGATCGGGTGGTCCTCGATGCTCGCGCCCGAGGCGGCGGCCACCTCGAACCAGATCCTCGCGGACTCGCCGGGCTCGAGCTCGTCGACGAACGCCTCGTCGTTGACCGCCGTCAGCGGGTTGTCCGCGTAGAGCCCGGCGTTGATCGACGAGAGCGTCTCCGGCCGCCGGTTCGTGATCGTGGCGTTGATCCGTCGGGTCTCGCCCGCCGAGACGGTGGCGTTCTCGACGGCGAGTTCGAACTCGGGCTGGCGGGGGGCCACCTCGACGCGGCGCGTCTCCTCGACCGCCACCGTCGCGTCGCCGCTGTCGTACTCGGTGGTGAAGCGGAACTGCCGCGGGCCGGGGTCGGCGCTCCCGCTCACGTCGGCGTCGAAGGAGAACTCGGCCGACTCGCCCGGCGGAATCCGCGGCAGCGCGTAGCGGCTCTCGCCGAGGCTCACGCGGTTGCTCCCGGAGTCGGCGACGAGGACCGCGTCCTCGACGGGGAGCGGCCCCTCGTTCGTGAGCGTGCCGGTGACCGTCCCGGAGTAGCCGACTTCGAGCGTGCCGGAGACGTCGTCCAGCGAGAACGACTGCTCGCGGATCGGGACGACGCCGGCGCGCGCGGCCGCCGCGGTCGCGTCGACGCCGTTCGGGTCCCGGTAGTCGATCGTCGACGAGAGCGCGTACGCGCCGCCGCCGAACGCCTCGCCGACCGTCGAGTCGAAGGTGACGGTCCGGTTCTCGCCGGGGGCCCAGTCGCCGACGAACGACTGGCCGCCGCCCTCGCCGAGGCGGACGCCCGGCGCGGTCGTGCTCCCGGAGACGACCGCGTCGCGGGCGGTCTCGTCGCCGATGTTCGCCAGCGTGACGGTCACGTCGCCGCCCCCGCCGACCTGCGCGTCAGTGTCGGTCTCGAGGACCGCGAACCGCGCGCCGTCGTCGACGACGATGGTCAGGTCGAACCGGTCGACTCCGGGTCGGTCCTTGTGGTCGTTAAACTCGGGGATGATCTCGAAGGTGTACTGGTAGCGGGCGGTCGCCTCCACCTCGTACCTGCCGTCCGGCACGTCGTCGGGCACGGTCACGTCGAGCGGCACGGAGACCGGGCTCGCCGCGGTCGCGACGTCGCCGACCGGGATCTCACCGTCCTCCACGTCGATCGGCACGTCGCCGTCGTCGATTTCGAGCGTGAGCCCGCGCGCGGTGGTCACGTCGGGGTCGAGCTGGTTGCCGATCTCCATCTCGCCCGTGTTGACGATGTCGACCGTCACGGTCGACTCCGCGCCGCTCGGCACCGACCGTTGGGAAGCGAAGAGCTCCAAGACCGGCGATCCGCGGATCTGTCTGTCCGTCGGCTCGGAACCCGTCTGGGCGACCGCGCCGTCGGCGATCGGCCCGTCGACGCCCGAGAGCGCGGCGGCGTCGCCGGCCGAGGCCGCGCCCGCGGTGGGTGCCGCGGCGCCGGCGAGCGAGACGCCGACGAGGAGCGCGGTCAGCGCGACGACGGCGACGGCGGTCGCGGCGAACCGCGTCGGCCGACTCATCGACTCCCTCCGGCGGGGCGGTCGGAGGGGCTGGTCGCGCGGTGCGACCGATCGTACCGTGACGCGTCGGGTCGAGTCATACGGTCCTATTTCCCTCCCGATGAATAAGCGTGTTGAATGAACGTTCAATCAAGGGCGCTATATACCCCACCCGTCTACGCGACGTATGAACGACCCGTTCGCGGAGCCGTCGGACACCCGACAGGCCATCCTCGGCGCGGCGTTTCGCGCGCTCTGCGAGCACGGGTACGCGAACGTCACGATCGCGCGGATCGGCGACGAGTTCGACAAGAGCCCGTCGCTCGTGTACCATCACTACGACGGGAAAGACGACCTCCTGATCGACCTCTTGGAGTTCCTGCTCGACGAGTTCGAGGCGTCGGTCGCCGGCGGCCCTCCCGAAGATACCCCGGAGGCCGAGGCCGCGACCGAGATGGCTCCCGAGGCGGCGTTCGACCGCTCGGCGCGTGACCAGCTCGACGACTACCTCACGGCGGCGGTCGAACCCGCCGCACTCGATCAGACGCACGCGCCCGACGCGCGGTTCGTGACGGTGATGACGGAGCTCCGCTCGCAGGCCGCGAACGACGAGGCGTACCGCGACCACTTCGACCGCAGCGACCGCGTCTTCGGCGAGTACCTCGAACGGCTCGTCCGCGAGGCGGCCGCGGGCACCTCTCGCGACGGCACCGGGACGGCGGGCGACGAGGAACCCGTCACCGCGGCGCAGGTCGCGTCGACGCTCCAGACGTTCGCGACCGGCGGGATGTTCCGGTGGGCGACGACGAACGAGGGGACGTGGGTCGCGGACTCCCGCGCGGGGATCGACCGGTACCTGGAGTCGGTGCTGCCGCTCGTCGAGACGGACGACTCCGGCGGAGAGAGCTGAATCGACCGCCGGTCCGGTCGGTCTCGTCCCGGGCCCACACCCGGAGGGGACGCTCCGTCAGCGGTCGGTGACGCCCTCGGCGTCCATCTGCGAGACCTCCTCTTCGAGCCACTCGCGGAGCCACTTCACGCGCTTGATCCGCTGGTGCGCGATGCTCTCGGCCGTGTCGGAGACGACGCGCTCGGTGTGGTCGTGCGCGCGCTGGAGCACGCGGTCGACCATCTTCGCGGCGTCCATGTGCGTGCGCGACTCGTACCCCATCCGCAGCAGCATCAGGACGGCCCCGTTGGCACCGACCTTGTCGAGCACGTCGGCCTCGATCAGACACCGGCTCTCCAGGGACACGTCGTCGAGGTCGCCGGTGTACGAGTGGTCGACGACCGCGCCGCACACCTCCTCGATGAACGACTCGGGGTAGTTACCGCGGCTCTGGAGGTACTCGCGGGTGACGCGCGCGCCGGCCTCGGCGTGGACGTCCTGTTCGGCCTCCAGCTTGGCGACGTCGTGGAAGACGGCGGCGACTCGGACGACGTCGACGTCGGCCCCCTCGGCCTCGGCGATGTCGGTCGCCAGATCGACGACGTTGAGGATGTGGTTGAACCGGTACGACGCCGAGTGCCACGGGTACCAGCGCATGCGGCCGCCGTCGTCCTCGCTCTCGACGCTGGCCGCGAGATAGTCGCGAACGAAGCCCTTCATCTCCGCGAAATCCTCGTCGCTCACCTCCGTCTCTTTAATTTCGACGCCCACGAGGACCACCTCGGGAGAAAAGATCGTGATTCATTACCGTAGGCGAGGAGCGTTTCGGTCTTAGGCGTTACGACGGAGTCTTCGGCCGGAGACCACCGGGGTGACGGCGGCGTCCGGCGACGGGTCGGGCGGTGGCGCGACGCGATACGGCGGCGCGCGGCGAGTCGAGTCGTGCCGCGACGCGGGACGCTTAACAGGGTCGCGGGCACACGGGCTGATATGTTGAGTCCCTTCGGGAACGACGACCGCGCTCGGTTCCAGCGGGCGGCGGCGGTCAACGTCGCCGGCAACGCCGTGAAGATCGCGGTCGTGGGCGCGACGGGACTCGCGTTCAACAGCGTCGCGCTGCTGGCCGACGCCGCCCACTCCGTCGCCGACCTCGTCGCCAGCGCGGTCGTGTTCGTCTGGGGGGGCTCGCGGTACGAGAGCGCCGACGAGACGCACCCGCACGGCCACCAGCGGATCGAACCGCTGACCGCGCTGTTCGTCGGTGCGACGGTGGCGGTCCTCGGGCTGCTCCTGTTGCGCGAGTCGGTGCTCGGGTTCGTCGGTCCGGTCGAGGTGCGGGCGAGCCCCCTGCTCGTCGGGGCGCTGCTGTTCGCGATGGCGGACATGTACCTGCTGTACCGGTACACGGAACTGGTGAACGCCGACCTCGGCTCGACGGCGCTCACCGCCCTCGCGGTCGACTGTCTCAACGACATCTACACCACGGTCGCCGCCCTGGTGGGCGTCGTCGGGGTGTTCCTCGACGTTCCCGTTCTCGACCCTCTCGCCGGCGCGTTCGTGAGCGTCCTCGTCGTGTACCAAGGGATCGAGATCGGTCGCGAGAACGTCACCTACCTCGTCGGCGGTGCCCCGCCGCCGGGCGACCGGGACCGCGTCGTCGCCGCGCTCCGCGACCACCCCGCGGTCGAGGGGGTCCACGACCTCACGGTGTTCTACGACGGGACGGACCTGGAGGTCGAGGTCCACGTCGAGGTCGACGGGGAGATGACCCTCCGCGAGGCCCACGACGTGGAGACGGACCTCGTCACGAGCCTCCGCGCGCTGGACGACGTCGGCGACGTCCACGTCCACCTCGACCCCTCCGGGCTGGGAGAGTGGAAGGACGCGCCGGAGGCGACCGACTCCTCGACCGCGCTCGGGAGCGACGCCGGTCCTCGGGAGTGAACGCGGGCGACACCCCCAGAGCGACCGCGGACAGCGGCCCGAGACCGCCGGTGTCGTGCGGGTTTTGCCCCTCCGGCCCTTACGACGGATATGCTCGGTCGCCGCTGGCTGGAGATGACGTGGCGGGACGGACTGTTCGCCCACTGGCCCGTCGACCCGGCGACAGTCGCCGCGGCGCTGCCCGACGGGCTCACGGTCGCGACCCACGACGGCGACGCCTACCTCGGCGTCGTCCCGTTCGTGATGGACGACATCCGCCCGCGCGGGGTCCCGCGGGGGCTGTCGTTCCCCGAGCTCAACCTCCGGACCTACGTCGAGGGGCCGAACGGCCCGGGCGTCTACTTCCACAGCCTCGACGCCGACGACCGGCTCGGCGTGGCGGTCGCCCGCGGCCTGTTCCGGCTCCCGTACTACCGCGCCGAGACCGACGTCCGGGGCACCGCGGCGAGCGACGACCCCGATAGCGGCGGCGCCGACGCGGAGCAGGTGGATATCGACGCGGACGCCGGCGACGGCGTGCGGTTCGCGAGCCGCCGCGTCCACGAGGGCGTCCCGCACGCCCGGTTCGACGCGACCTACGCGCCGGCCGGCGAGGCGTTCACGCCGGAGCCGGGGTCGCTGCCGGCGTTTTTACTGGAGAACTACCGGTTCTACACCGCGGGAGAGAGCGGGCGGCTGTACGTCGGCGCGATCGAACACGAGCCGTGGACGCTGCGCCCGGCCGAGGCGGAGATCCGGGCGAACACGCTGTTCGCCGCGAACGGCTTCGACGCGCCCGACGGCGAGCCGATACTCCACTACGCCGAGCCGATCGCGGTCACCGCCGACCGGATCAGGCGGGCTTGACGGCGGCGGGCTCAACTCGCCCGAACCGGACTCACGGGAACAGTCCGCGGTACTCGTGAGCCTTCGCCGTTCGCTCCAGCGCGAGCGTGTACGCGGCGGTCCGCAGGTCGGGGAGCCCCTTCGTGTCGTACTGTTCGACGGTCTTGTCGAAGGCGCCGCCGATGCGCCGCTCCAGCTCGGCGTTGACCGTCTCCAGCGGCCACGAGAACTCCTGGGCGTTCTGGACCCATTCCAGGTAGGAGACGATGACGCCACCCGCGTTCGCGAGGATGTCGGGCACGACCTGAATGTCGCGCTCGGTGAGCGCCTTGTCGGCCGCGACGGTCGTCGGCCCGTTCGCGGCCTCGACGATCGCCGACGCCCGGAGGTCGTCGACGTTGTCCGCAGTGATCACGCCCTCGACGGCGGCGGGGATGAGCACGTCGACGTCGAGCGTGAGCAGCTCCGCGTTGGTGATCTGGTCCGGGTCGTCCCAAGTGGATCCGCCCGCGTTCCCGCGGTACTCGCCCGCGACGTACTCCTCGATCAGCCCCCCGGCCTCGACGTGCGCGGCGAGCGCGGCGACGTCGAGGCCGTCCGGGTCGTACGCCGCGCCCGTCACGTCGGAGGTGGCGACCACGTTGGCGCCCGCCTCGTCGAGGAGCCGAGCCGCGTTCGACCCGACGTTCCCGAACCCCTGGATCGCGACCGACGCGTCGGAGAGGTCGCGGTCCAGGTACTCGAAGAGGCGCTCGGTGACGAGCGAGACCCCGCGGCCGGTCGCCTCCACGCGGCCGGGCGTCCCGCCGATCTCCAGCGGCTTCCCGGTGACGACCTGCGGCACGGAGTACCCCTCGTACATCGAGTAGGTGTCCATCATCCACGCCATCGTCTGCGGGTTCGTGTTCATGTCCGGTGCCGGCACGTCGACCTCGGGACCGATCATCCGGCGGATCCCCTCGGTGTAGCGCCGGGTGAGTCGTTCGAGGTCGCGCTCCGTGAGCTCTTTCGGCTCGCAGATCACACCGCCCTTCGCGCCGCCGTACGGGAGGTCGACTAAGGCGGTCTTCCAGGTCATCCACCCGGCGAGCGCCTCGACCTCGCGCTGGGTGACCGAGGGGTGGAAGCGGACGCCGCCTTTGAACGGCCCGCGTGCGCTGTCGAACTGACAGCGGTACCCTTCGAACACCTCGACCTCCCCGGACTCGAGTTCGACCGGGAGCGTCACCTTCAGCGTTCGTTCGGGGTTCTTGAGCCGCTCGAACACCCCGTGGTCCACGTCCGCGTACTCCTCGGCGCGGTCCATCTGGGCGAGCATGTTCTCGAAGGGGTCGTCGGCCATGGCTGGCACGACTCGATCACCCCTGATATCGGTTTCGGCAAGTATCGCCATCGCAAGAGAATATGTATCACGGTTTTTCCTCCGTTTTCTCCGGCCGTTTCCGGCCGGACTTATACGTCGGGGCCGACAACCGCCGACCATGATACACGGACACGCGACGGGGGACCGCCGATGACGGCGCAGACGCTTCATCCCCGGATCCAAGTCGTGTGGGTCCTCCGCGCGGTGCTCCTCTCGGCGCTCGTCACCGCCCCGTTCGTCGGCGGCGCGTCCCTCGAGTACCTCCCGCGGTGGGTACCCATCGCCGTGGGCGCGGTCGCGCTGACGCTCACCGTCACGCACGCGCTGCTCCGCTACCGACGCTGGAGCTACGAGATCCGCGAGGACGCGATCTACCTCGACCGCGGCGTGGTCACGCAGGTGCGGACGACGGTGCCGCTGGTGCGGATCCAGCACGTCGACTCCCGCCGCGGGCCGATCGAGCGGACCGTCGGGCTCGCCTCCTGCGTCGTGTACACCGCCGGATCGCGCGGCGCGGACGTGCGTATCCCGGGACTCACGCCGGACGGCGCGAGCGACCTCCGCGAGGAGCTGAAGCGACTGGCGATCCGCGCCGACGGGGAGGACGCGGTGTGAAGCTCGCGCCGCAGTCGGTCCCGTACCGCGCGCTCCAGAAGGCGGCCGGGACCGCCGTCGCCCTGTTCGTGATCGTGAACAGCGGCGGGTTCGGTCTCCCGCTGGCGGTCGCCGGCGGCGCGGTCATCCTCCTCGTGGTGTTCGCCTACGAGGTCGCGTACTACCGCCGGTTCGAGTACGTCCTCACCGAGGACACGCTCGACATCTCCTCCGGCGTCATCTCCCGCCGCGAGCGCGAGATCCCCTACCGGCGCATCCAGAACGTCGACGTGAGCCGGGGCGTGGTCCAGCGCGCCATCGGCGTCGCCGCGGTCGACTTAGAGACCGCCGGGGGGTCAAGCACAGAGGGGTCGATCCGGTTCGTCACGCCGGACGAGGCGACGCGGCTCCGGCGCGAGGTCCAGCGCCGGAAGTCCGGAGCCGATCGACCGGCGGACGCCACGGAGGGGACCGCGGACGCCGACGCCGTCGGCGGCGAGCGCGACGACGCGTTCGCGCCGGACGAGGAGGACCTGTTCGCCATCTCTCCGAGCGAGCTCGCGTTGGTCGGGGCGCTGTCGTTCGACGGGCGGCTGATCGGGCTCCTGGCGTTCCTGAGCTCCGGCTCGTTCCCGGTGCTGTCGAGCTTCCTGCCGGAGACCTCGGCCGCCGCGCTCACCGCCACGGCGTTCGTCGGGATCGCCGCGCTGTTCATCGCGTCGTGGCTCATCGGCGCGGGCGTCGCCTTCTCGAACTACTACGGCTTCCGGCTCTCGCGCGCCGGCGACGAACTGCGCTACGAGCGCGGGCTGTTCCGACGGTACAGCGGGTCGATCCCGACCGAGAAGGTCCAGACGCTGCGGGTCACCGACAACCCGGCCAAGCGCGCGCTCGGCTACGCGAGCCTGTCGATCGAGACCGCGGGATACGCGCCCGGGCAGGGGTCCGAGTCCGGCAACCAGTCGGCCGTCCCGATCGCCGCGACCGACCGCGTCTACCGGCTCGCGCACGAGATCGAGTCGTTCGGTACGCCCGAGTTCAGCCGCCCGCCGAAGCGGATCCGGTGGCGGTACGTCATCCGGTACGCGCTGATCGTCGGCGTCCTCACCGGGATCGCGTACGGCGTGAACTGGTACGTGTCGCCGTCGATCCCCTGGTACGGCGTCGCCGCGCTCCTCCTCGCCGTCCCGCCCGCGGCGCACCTGAAGTGGAAACACCGCGGCTACTGGGTCGGCGAGGACCACCTGCTCACCCGGAACGGGTTCTGGAGCCGGACCGTCGCCGTCGTCCCGTACTACCGGATCCAGAACGTGATCGACAGCCGGACCGTGTTCCAGCGGCGGTGGGGCGTCGCGACCGTCGTCGCCGACACGGCGGGGACCGGGTCGCTGACCGGCAGCGACGCCGCCGCGGTCGACTTCGAGGTCGACGAGGCGGAGGCGCTGAAGGAGACGCTCACGGAGCGCCTCGCGACCGCCGTCGCCGAGCGTCGAAGCGCCGGGAGCGACTCCTTCGAGTGGATCGACGGCGACGAAGGAATCGACGAAGGAGCCGACGGGGACCGCGCAGACGACGCGACCGTCGCGGAGAACGGAGTCGGCGGCGACGAGTCCGTCGACGGGGAGACCGACGACGTCGCAGACGAGTCGTCGCCCGAGGGAGACCTCGACGTCCCGGACGACGGCGTCGTCCGCCCGGACTTCTCGCCGAGCGACCGCGACTACTCGGAGCCCGCGGAGCGGATCGACACGGGCGGGTACGCGGTCGACCGGCACCCGTCGGACGCCGACGTCGCGCACGGGCCGCGATCCGGCGAGGAGCGCGACGGAGAGGGCGACACCACGGACGGCGGCCGCGACGAAGACGACGACGCCGGCGGCGACACCGCGGGCGACGACGACCGCTAAGGGGCGTGGCCGGCGCGGCCTCGCCGGCTCACTCGTCGAGTAACTGCTGCGCGATCGTGTTGCGCAACACTTCGCTCGTTCCCTCGTAGATCTCCGAGAGCTTCGCGTCGCGGTAGAATCGCTCCGCGGGGAAGTCCTTGGTGTAGCCGTAGCCGCCGTGGATCTGGATCCCCTCGTTGGCGACCTCGCGGGCGATCTCCGAGGCGTACAGCTTCGCCTGCGCGGCCTCCTTGATGTAGTCCTCGTCGCGCATCTTCAGGTCGGCCGCCTCGTGCATCAGGAGTTCCGCGGCGCGCGCCTTCGTGTCCATGTCGGCGAGCTTGTGCTGGATCGCTTGGAAGTCGGAGATGGGCCGGTCGAACTGCTCGCGCTGCTGCGCGTAGGACTTCGCCTCGTTAAGCGCCGCGCGAGCGATCCCGACCGACCGGGCCGCGATGGTGATGCGCCCGCCGTTGAGCGTCTTCAGCGCGTGGACGAACCCGTCGCCCTCCTCGCCGAGCAACCGGTCCTCGGGGATCCACATGTCGTCGAACCGCAGCTCCGCGGTCGGACACCCCTTGTCGCCGAGCTTGTCCTCCGTCCCCTCGACGATGAACCCGTCGTCCTCCTCGGGGCGCACGACGAACGACGAGATCCCGTTCCGGCCGGCGTCGGGGTCGGTCTTCGCGAACAGGGTGACCGTGTCCGCGACGGAGCCGTTCGAGATCCAGAGCTTCCCACCGTTCACCACGTAGCCGTCGCCGTCGCGCTCCGCGGTGGTCGACATCGCCGGCACGTCCGAGCCCGCCTCGGCCTCCGAGAGCGCGAACGCGCCGATGTCGTCGGCGGTGTTCAACGCGGTGAGGTACTCCTGCTTCTGGGCCTCGTCGCCGAACTCGTAGAGCATGTTGCCGGCCAGCGAGGTGTGAGCCGCGACGACCGTCCCGAGCCCGCCGGAGCCGCGGGAGATCTCTTCGAGTCCGATCGCGTAGCTGTGGTAGTCGAGGCCCGCGCCCTCGTACTCGACCGGGAAGGGCATCCCCATGAGCCCGAGGTCGGCCATCTCGTCGACCAGATCGGCGGGGTACTCGTCGGTCTCGTCGATCTCCGCCGCGCGCGGGACGACCTCCTCGTCGACGAACTCCGCGACGGTGTCGCGGATCTGGCGCTGCTCTTCGGTGAGCGTGAACTCCATGTGGGCCCGTGCGGCCGGGCGGACTTAGCCGTTTCCACACGGTTGTACACGGGTCGACCGTTGGGCGCGCCCGAGGTGGGTATCGTCGTGCGATTTGGCCGGGGCCGGGGGCGAGTAGCGCCCGGGCGGCGTTCCACGAGGCTTTTTATGCGTTGTGACGTAACGTCGAGCAACTGAATGAGCGGACGAGAATACGGCTCCGCTGAGGCCGACCTCGCGTGGTGTTACGAGGCGGTCCAAGGGGTCTCGCGGACCTTCGCGCTGACTGTCGACGTGTTAGAGGAACCGATGTCGTCACAGATCTGCGTCGGCTACCTCCTCTGTCGCGTCGCCGACACGGTCGAAGACGCCGGGCACATCCCGCCGGAGGCACAGAGCGACGTGCTGCGGACGTATCGGCGAGCGATCGATCCGGACGACGACACCGACATCGTCGCGTTCCGCTCGGCGGTCGACGAGTGGCTGCCCGCGGAGCGCGACGACGACTGGACGGTCGTCGCCGAAGCGCCCACGATCGCCGCGACGTTCGAGGAGCTCGACCCGGAGGCGCAGGCCGCGATCGTCCCCCCGGTGTTGGAGATGGTCGACGGGATGGCGATGTTCGTGGACCGCCACGCCACCGAGGGCGGGCTCCGGATCGACGACCGCGACGAGCTGGAGCAGTACTGCTACTACGCGGCCGGCACCGTCGGCAACCTCATCACGAACCTGCTCACACGCGGCGACATCGGCGAGGAGCGCGCGACGCGACTGCGCGAGACCGCCGAGGAGTTCGGCCTCCTCCTCCAGCTCGTCAACGTCTCGAAGGACGTCTACGACGACTACACCGAGGAGAACAACGTCTACCTCCCCGCCGAGTGGCTCGAGGCCGAGGGCGTCGAGCAGGATCGCGTCGTCCACCCCGAGAACCGCGAGTCGTCCGCGCGCGTGGTCGGTCGAACCGCGGACTACGCCCGCTCGTTCCTCGACGACGCGCAGGCGTACCTGGAGACGATGCCGCTCTCGAACGGCAACACGATGGAGGCGTGGACCGTGCCGTACCTGCTCGCGGTCGGCACCCTCCGCGAGCTCGGGAGCCGCCCGGAGGACGCGCTCACCGAGACCGGCGTGAAGGTGTCCAGACAGGAGGTGTTCGCGGTGATGTCCGCCGCGAGCGACGTGGGCCGCGACTCCCTCGCGGAGCTGCGGCAGACGATCGCCCGGACCCCGTTCCACCGCGCCGTCGGGTCGGCCGACTGAGCCGACCCGCGCCGCCGCCGCCGGTTTTCAACTCCACTGCTTCACAGCCGCGACCGGGCCCGCGACACCGCGGGAACGCGCACCCCGATCGTCTCCCCGAGCGCCTCGGCGGCGCTCAACAGCCACTCCGCGCGCTCGACCCGCGAGTCGAGGTCGCCGGGACCGATCCGGTACTCCTCGACCAGCTCCTCCACGGTCGCCCCGCCGATCCACTCGTTTAAGATCCGCGCCGTCTTCACCGACTCCAGCCACCCCTCGAAGTCGTCCGGCTCGGTCATGTCCGTGGTGAGGTGCGCGGCGTTGGTCCGCGCGAACCGGTAGATCTCCGCGCGCTCGGCGTTCCCGAGGTACGTGTCCTGCATGTCCGGCGTGTCGCAGATCACCTCGAAGGCGGTGAGCGTCGTCGCCTCCGGGAGGTCGGCCGCCGCACGCAGGCCGGCGACGATGCGCTCGCCGGTCTCCGGCCGGACGTACTGCTTCGACGTGGTCTCGCCGACCGCGGTCGCGACGAGGCGGTAGTCTTCGACGCCGCCCGTCTCCCGGGCGACCATCCCGGCCGCGACGAGGTCGTCGACCGCGACGGCGACAGCGTCCGCGAGGCCGCCCGCGCCCGCCTCCCGCGCGTAGAAGGTACCCTCGAACACGTCGAGGATCTCGGATTCGGTCGCGGCGAAGTCCGTCGCGACCGCCGCGAGGACGTGCGTGCGGAGCGAGCCCGGGTCAGCGAGCTGCGACTCGACGGCCTCTGGCTCGCCCTCGACGTACCGCTCGCGGACCGCCTCCCGGGTGTCGGCGTCGGCGACGAGGACCGCCTCCCCGTGCGGGTCGAGGCCGGGGCGGCCGGCGCGCCCGCACATCTGGTGGACCTCGAGCGTCGGGATCCACGCCATGCCGCCCTCGCCGTACCGGCGCTGGTCGCGGACGACGACGCGGCGCGCGGGCACGTTGACGCCCGCGGCCAGGGTCGGCGTGGCGCAGATACAGGCGACGTCGCGCTCGCGGAAGGCCGACTCGACGACGCCGCGGTGGCCGGACCGGAGCCCGGCGTGGTGGAACGCGACGCCGGCGCGCAGGCAGTCCGCGAGCTGTCGGCCGGTGAGGGTGCCGTCCACGTCGGTCGCCTCCTCGGCCGCCGCGGCGGCCGCGTCTCCGATCCCCAGCTCCGCCGCGAGGCCGTCCTCGGCCAGCCGCTCCGCGAGGTCGACCGCCTCGCGGCGGGAGCGGACGAACGCGAGGCACTGGCCGCCGTCCGCGACGGCGTCGGCGACGAGCGCGGCCGTGACGTCGGTCGGATCGGGCTCGTCGGCCTCGTCGCCCTCGCCGTCTCCGCCGCCCTCGTCGTCCGCCTTCGCCTCGTCGCGGTCGACGTCGACGGAGATGTTCGTGCCGTCGTCGAAGTCGACCGCCCCGCCGACGGCGACGCCGGTCCGGAGGTCGACCGGACGCCACTCGGACTCGACGAGGGCGGCGTCGAGCCAGTCGGCGATCGCGTCGGGGTTGTCGACGGTCGCCGACAGCGCCACCGTCTGGAGGTCAGGGTTCCGGCGGCGGAGCGTCGCGAGCGTCACTTCGAGGGTCGGCCCGCGCCGCTTCGCGCCGAGCAGGTGGACCTCATCGACGACGACGCAGGCGAGTTCGTCGACCCACGAGGCCCCGTTGCGGATCGCCGAGTCGACCTTCTCGCTCGTGGCGACCACCACGTCGTTGCCGGCGAGCGCCTCGCCCGTCGCGTCGAAGTCGCCGGTGGAGATTCCGACGTCGACCCCGGGCAGCGCCGCGAACGTCTCGTACTTCTCGCGGGCGAGCGCGCGGAGCGGACAGACGTACAGCCCGGGGCCGTCCGCGGTCAACAGCGCGAGCTGCGCGACGAACGTCTTGCCCGACGCGGTCGGCACCGCGGCGACGACGTCGGCCCCCTCGCAGACGCCCGCGTCGACCGCCGCGCGCTGCGGCGGGTACAGCTCGCGCACGCCCCGCTCGGCGAAGTGGTCGACGACGGACGGCGACAGCGGCAGGTCCCGGACGCGCATACGCCGGTCGTTCGGCTCGCCCGGTGATAAAGAGTCGGCGGCACCCCCTCGGTCGGCGTCGGCTACGCGTCGGTGTCGAAGTCTTGGAAGAGCTTCTCGTAGTCCTCGTCGTCGGTCGCGACCGCGTCGCGCGACTCGTCCGCGCGGTCGCGGAGCTCGTCGATGCGCTCGGTGAGGCGCTGATACTCGTCGTTGTCGGCGAGGTCGGTGGCGCTCTTCTCGGACTCCAGCATCGCCTTCTTCGAGGTCAACGAGAACAGCTCCTGGACCTCCGTGTCGTACTCGCCGCGCCGCAACAGCCCCTCGACGGTCTCTCGCAGCGTGTCGCTCGTGACGGGCTTGACGAGGTAGTCGTCGAACCCCATCTCCAGAATGTCGAAGTCGGGCTCGACGGCGGTGACCATCGCGACCCGACAGTCGATACCCCGTTCGCGGACGGCGGTGAGGACCTCGTCGCCCGAGAGGCCGGGCATCCGTCGGTCGAGGAGGATCGCGTCGACCTGGTTGTCCGCCTCGTCGAGTTCGTCGAGCGCCTCGCGGCCGCCGTACGCGGTTCGGACGCGGTACTCGTCGCCGAGCCAGGCGGCGTACAGGTCGGCCAAGTCGGGTTCGTCCTCGACCACGAGGACCAGCGGCGGTTGCTCACTCATGGATGACGGGAGCGAGGGGGTGTTCGCTCACACGTTTCGTCTCTCCGCTGGCTATATTAAAATACCTCTTCGACGCGCGCCCCGACGGGCGTCCGGTCGACGGTCGATACGGGACGCGTCCGCCCGAGCGACCGTCTGCGGTTACTCGTCCGGGCTGTAGTTCGGCGCTTCGTCCGTGATCATCACGTCGTGCGGGTGGCTCTCGCTCTGGCCCGCCGACGACACCCGGACGAACTCCGCGCGCTCGTGGAGGTCGGGGACGGTCTCCGCGCCGACGTACCCCATCCCGGAGCGCATCCCGCCGGTGAGCTGGTGGAGCTCCGACGCGAGGCTCCCCTTGTACGGGGTGGCCGCCTCGACGCCCTCGGGGACGAACTCCTCGTCCTCCTGTTCCTCCTTGAGGTAGCGGTCGCCGCCGCCGGACTTCATCGCGCCGACGGAGCCCATGCCGCGGTACTGCTTGTACTTCTTCCCCTGCATCGTGATGACGCGGCCGGGGGCCTCGTCCGTGCCGGCGAAGTACGACCCGAGCATCACCGCGTCCGCGCCGGCCGCGAGCGCCTTGATCGCGTCGCCGGAGTACCGGATCCCGCCGTCGGCGATCACGGGCACGCCGTGTTCGGCCGCGACGTCCGCGACCTCCGCGACCGCCGTCATCTGGGGCATCCCCGCGCCGCTGACGACCCGCGTGGTACAGATGGAGCCCGGACCGATGCCGACCTTCAGCCCGTCGGCGAAGTCGACGGCGGCCTCGGCGGCCTCGCGCGTGCCGACGTTGCCGACGACGACGTCGGCGTCGACGGTCGCCTTGATCGCCTCCGCGGAGTCGAGCACGTTGAGGTTGTGAGCGTGCGCGCAGTCGATGAAGATGATGTCGACGCCGGCCTCGTCGGCGGCGACGGCGCGCTCCTCCTCGAAGGGGCCGACCGCGACGCCGGCCAGCAGGCGGCCGCGGTCGTCGCGGGCGGCCTCCTCGTGTTCGCGGCGCTGGAGGATTCCCTGCATCGTCACCAGTCCGACGAGCCGCTCGTCGCCGTCCACGATGGGGACGCGCTCGATCTTGTGGTCGTACATCAGTTCGAGCGCCTCGCGCGCCTCGACGTCCTCGGTGGCGGTGATGACCTCATCGGTCATCGCCTCGCGGACGGCGTCGTCCTCACCGACCTCGAGGTACGGACGGATGTCGGTCCCCGAGATGATGCCGAGGACCGTGTCGTCGTCGGCGACGACGGGAGCGCCGGAGACGCCCTGCCGCTCCATCACGGAGTCGGCCTCGCGGACGGTGTCGTCGGGCGAGACCGTGACGACGTTCTCGCGGCGGATGACGAGTTCGTGCGCCCGTTTGACGCGCTCGACCTCCGCGGCCGTCTCCTCGACGGTCATGTTGCGGTGGAGGACGCCGAGGCCGCCCTCGCGGGCCATCGCGATGGCGAGGTCGCTCTCGGTGACGGTGTCCATCGCCGCCGACAGCACGGGGACGGTGAGTTCGACGTTCTTCGACACGCGGGTGGTCAGGTCCGCGTCGTCGGGCTCCACCCGGCTCTCCTTCGGACGGAGCAGTACGTCGTCGAACGTCAGCGCTTCCGGAACCTCGAGTTTCGCCGAGAACCGGCCAGAATTTGTCTCCATATAAACCGTCGTGAACGGCCAATAAAAAGCGTTGCGAGACGGCACAGACGTGTGTGTTGGTCACATCCGGATGCCTGTTGTATACACGTTCGTGCTCAGTCGTTGGGCAGAACGCGACCGGGGCGAGAGCGAGCGAGCGCGTCCGCCGAGCCGGGATCGATCGGCAGTAGTCGGGGTCGAAAGTCGAGAGATAGTCAGGTATACGGTTCCGTCGTCGACGTATCGTCGTCGGAATCGGCCGCTCGCCGCCGATTATTCGTGTCGTGGGTACACGTCTCACACAACCTTTAACGCGACCGAAACACGTATACTGGGTATGGACTCCGACAGTCCCGTGAACGCGCGCATCGCCGGCCAGTCGAACGCCGACCTCGGCGTCCGCTTTACAGCCGGCAATCCGCGCAATCTCTTTACATGGGCCCGTCGGAAATCCCTCGGCGTGGACTCCGCGTGGTGGTCACCCGACCACCGCGAGTCGCACGCGTCCCACCGCCACCCCGACGGTCAGGGCTATCGTCCCTAAATGAGCACGTCACGCCACCCCGTCGCCCTGCGATTAGAACGGCAGGTCGGGAGCGCGACGAAGCTGCTCGCGACCGTGATGGTGCTGCCGCTCGTCGACGGCATCTTCCCCGCGTTGGTCGTCGCCGGCGTTCTCGGATCCGCCACCGGCGTCGTCGAGACGGGTATCCTGATCTTCGGCGGCTCCGCGACCGCCGCGGTGATCCTCGCGGAGATGGACGGCTCCCGCCGGGAGATGGTCGCCTCCGTGCTGCTGATCGGCGCGGTCATCATCCCGGTCGCCGCCGTGGAGGCCGCCCTCGCGCCGACGCTCAGGGGGCTCCTCGATCTGGCCGTCTTCGAGCGGTTCGCCGGGCTGGTCATCCTGACCATCGCCGCCAAGACCGCCAGCTCGGAGATCGGCGAGTACCTGCCGAGCCCGGGCGTCATCATCGGGCTCGGGCTCGTCGCGAGCTTCAACCCGTCCGGCTTCGCGTTAGAGACGTCGACCGAGTACGTCGTCAACGGCACCGCGGCCGCCGGCGTCGGCGTCGCGTTCGCGCTGTCGATCGCGCTGCTGTCGCCGCACCTCCGCGGCCGCGTCGACATCGACCGGTTCCGATTCGGCTCCGCGGTCGCGCTGGGCGTGCTCGCCCTGCCCATCCTGCTCGGCCCGTTCGACCTCATGCAGACGGAAGCGCCGGTCGCGCTCGCGGTGCTCGCGGTGACGACCCTCTTCGCCTACGACCCGGACGCGGGCGGGCTGGAGGGCGTTACCGACGTCGACGACGGACCGGACGGCGACTCGCCGGACGACGCAGCGGCGGACGGGTCCGGCGACGACCCAGACCCGTCGGACGACGGCCCGACCGACGCCGGCGAGGCGGACGACGCGTCGCCGAGCGAACCCCCTCTCGACGCGCCGCCAGAGGGGCCGTCGCCCGTCGTCGACGACGACGTGGCCGTCCTCGCGAACGGCGGGGAGGGCCGGGAGACCGACGACGAGGGGTCGGACCCCTTCGCCGACGACGACTCCCGCGCGCCGTGGCTGTAGCTCGGGGACAGTCGCCGGAGCGTCGCTCGCGAGACCCCCTCACCCTCACCGCGCGTGTCGCCGGGGTTTAGGCACTCGACGCCGAACGACCGGTATGTCTAACCGCGTCGTTCAGGGGCGGATGGTGACGCCCGAGAAGCTCGCAGAGCTGGTCGAAGGAGAATCCGTGCTGGAGGCCGAATCGATCGCGGACGCCGACCGCGACTGCCCGGAGTGCGGCGGCGACGTCATCTCGGTCGGCTACATGCCGAGCGTGACCGAGTTCGTCACCGGGTTCAAATGCCAGGACTGCGACTGGAGCGACGACGACCGGGAGTAGCGCCGGTCGCTGATTGCTCCGGCGAGCCGCCGAACGAGCCGTTCGCCTCGGAGCGACGAGCGCGTCGCCGTCCCTCGATCGCCTTCGATCGAAACCCCTTTATCCGCGTTTCGGCAATCGTCTGATGCGAGATCACGCGGGGCTGTGGCCAAGCCAGGCATGGCGACTGACTCCAGAGGCTTGCGCCCGGGACGACACTCCAGACTGATATACCGAGCGGCCGACTGATCATCGGTCGCGTTGACGACCCTCTGGAGTTCCGAGGCGCACCGGAGATATCAGTCGATCGGGGGTTCAAATCCCTCCGGCCCCACTTCCTTCCGTCGCGATCAACACCGCGAGCGACGGTGACGTGCTGAGGAGTGATTTGGCCCCAGAGGACGACCGGAGCGAAGTCCTCGCGGTTCACAATCTCTCCGGCCCGACTTCACCATGAGACCGTCCTGAGCCAGAGGTAAATCCAGAGCCGAAGATCCGCGAGTCCGTGAGCGGCGGACCGGTCACCGAGCGCCGGCGCGAGCGTTTCGACGCGGCGTGGCGGATGACCCCCTTCGCCGTCTTCCGCGACCGTGCGCTCGCGTCGGTGGCGCGGCCCCGAGCCCGCCGTCTCGGTACCGGTCTATAGCCCTCAACGGCCGTCTATCGGGCTCATAGTTCGTTTTATGATCGGCGGGCGCGTACCGCCGACCGATGGGAGCGAACAGTGACGTTCGGCTGCGGTGTCGAGTCGCGGCGGAACCGCACGGCGGTCGGGCCGTGACGCTGCGCGGTCCGGACGGGCGGACGTATCACGCGATCGATGCGGCGGAGGCGGCGCGCGAGCGCGTCGCGGAGCTGCGGGCGGGCGACACCGTCGAGGTCGCCCTCGAACCGGTCCGGTGTCGCGGGGACGGCTGGCGGGTCACGCGGGTGTTCGCGCGCGAAGAGAGCGACGAGCGGCCCGCCGCGGCCGCACACGGTGACCGGTCCGCGAGCGCACGGCCACCTCGGTGACGCGTCCGAGCCACCGCGGTATCGCGACCGGCACCGGGCCGGCGGGATCAGCGGCGCGAGACGATCCGGCCGGCCACCACGCCGACGAGCGCGATCATCCCCGCCATCGCGAGGTACAGCGCCAACCCGATCACTTCGCCGTTCATCCCGTTCAACCCCGCGAGAACCAGGAACACGACAGCGACGGCTGTGTGGAGCGCGAGCACGCCCGACGGGGCGTTGGCTCCGAGTTCGAATCCGATCTCCATACTCTCGCTTCGCGGACCGTCGGAAAAAGTCGTCCGGTCGGGTCGCACGACCGCGTCCGCGATCGGCGCGGTCGTCACACTAAAGCGACCCCGGTCCGACCGCTATTCCGATGACCGACGCCTTCTCTCGACGCGAATGGCTCGCTGCGGTCGGCGCGGCGACGACCGGCGCGGCGGCCGGCTGCGCTTCGCGGAGCGGCCCGCCCGTGGACGCCGACGTCGACCGCGGCGGGGCCGACTCCGGAACCGGCGGCTCGACCGCGCAGACGATCCCGCCAGGGGTGGCGCAGTTCCGCGGATCGCTGGAGCGGTGGGGGTACTACCCCGAGGAGACGGTGCCCGACGCGGTCGAGGAGGCGTGGCGGATCCCGGAGGTGAACACCGGGGAACACCGCGCGGCGAAGGCGAGCGCGGTTCCGCACCCCGACGGGGGCGTCCTCCTGCCGGGCGACACCGGCGACCTGCTGTCGATAACGGCCGACGGTGACGTGCGGTGGCGCGGGGAGACCGAGGCGGACGGCCGCGGGATCCACGGGACGCCGGCGGTCGCGGACGGTCGCGCGTACATCGGCGCGTACGACGGCGTCCTCTACGCGTTCGCGCTCGACTCCGGGGAGCTGGAGTGGTCGACGGACCTCGGCGACGCCATCGGGTCGAGCCCGCTGTACTACGGCGGCGAGCTGTACGTCTCCGTCGAGTTCTACGACCCGGAGGGGCGGATGTTCGCGGTCGACGCGGAGACCGGCGACGTGACGTGGGAGGAGCCGGAGCACCGCCCCACCGACCACCCGCACTCCTCGCCCGCCATCTCGCTCGACGCCGGCCGGATGGTGTGCGGGTCGAACGACGGGTTCCTCTACTGCTGGAGCTTCCCGGACCTGGAGTTCCAGTGGCGGTTCGCGACCGATCCCCCGAGCGAGAACAACGGCGAGATCAAGGGGCCGATCGCGACGTACGACGGCGCGGCCTTCTTCGGGTCGTGGGACTTCAACGTGTACCGGGTGGACCTCGAGACCGGCGAGGAGGACTGGCACTTCGAGACGGGCAACCTCTCGATGACGGGGCCCGCGATCGACCCCGAGCGCGACGTGGTGTACATGGGGAGCCACGACTACCACCTGTACGCGCTCGACGCGTCGACCGGCGAGGTGGAGTGGCGCTTCCGGACCGGCAGCCCCCTGACCGGGTGTGCGACGGTCGTCGGCGACCGCGTGCTGACGGGGTCGAAGGACAGCACCCTCTACGCGCTGGAGGCCGACTCCGGCGACGAGGTGTGGCGAGTCGAACACGACGGGTGGATAACGAGCGCGCCCCGCGTCGTCGACGGCGACGTCTACTACGCCGAGCGCGCACCGGACCCGGACGGCGGCGAGACGGACGGCGGCGGCTACAAGCTCGTCGCGGCGGAGTGAGAGAACTGCGAGTCGCCGCCGGTCACAACACGTCGCCGATCCGGACCGGCTCGCCGTCGAGTTCCGGGTCCTCCGCGACGATGGTCAGGACTTCGTGGTCGGTGACGTCCCGGTACGACTTCCCGGTCGCCTCCTCGATCAGCGTCTTCTCCAGTTCGAACTCGGTCCCCTCGTAGACGACGTCGACCCCGCGGTCGGTGAACGTCAGCTCCGTGGTCATGCGCTCGGATACTCGACGTGAGGGGATAAGCGGCACGAACACCGGGAGACGACGGTTCCGAGACGTGTCACCGCGGACCACCCGCGGCGGTCGACCGCCGGTCCCGGTCAGATGGCGTTACAGGCGGCGTCGTGTCCGGACTCGCAGAGTCGTTCGAGCGTCTCGCAGGCCTGTTCGTTCCCGTTCGCGCAGAGGCGTCGAGCGAGCGCGACCGTCGCGGCCGAGGTGGACTCGCCGTCCGAGTCCTCGGGGTCGCTACTTTCCGAGTCGGCGGCAGCGAGCCGGCCGAGACCGCGCGTCCGTTTTCGACGGCTGCTTCGCGTCGAGCGGCTGGATCGGTTCGAGATTTTGTGCCTCCGTGGCATAAATTATTACACGCCGTGGAAACGGATAAATCCGAATCGGGTGTGCGAACGGTACGCACACCGGCCGGAACGGCCCGGCGGTGGCGGGTCGCGCTACGCCGGCAGGGGGCCGCAGGAGAGAGACGCCTCAGTCGTCGTCGTCGCGCATCTCGGAGAGGCGGCCGACGAGGTCGTCGGTGTCGGCGTCGCCCTCGATGGACACCTCGCCGTCGTGGTCGTTCTCGTGGACGTTCACCGCGTCATCCTCGTCGGTGTCGACATCCTGGTCCTTCTGTTCGCTCTCGTCGTACGATCCGAATCCCATGCCTGCCAGTTCGGCGGGGCACTGAAAAGCACCGCGACCGCGGTTCGGTGCGAGTGCGATTCACTCGCGGCCCCCGAAGCGCCCGGCGCGCGCGACGCGGTCTCGCGATCGCGTCCGACGCCCGTCCGACGCCCCGTACCGTTTATACCCGCGGGGCGACTGCTCCCGGTGTGTCGCTGCGAGGAGACGGCCCGATAGAGGAGCTCGCGATCCCCTCGGGAACGACCGTCGAGGAGCACGACCTCGTCGTCGACGGCGACGTGCTCGTGGGCGGCCAGTCGACCGTCGAGCTCGGCGTCCGCGGCCGCAACGTCGCGATCGGCGAGCGCGTGCGCGTCGCCAACGACATCGAGGCCGAGGGCGACTGCCGGCTCGACACCTGGTGTTCCGTCGACGGAAACGTGTTGGTCGGCGAGGACGCGTACCTCGGCGAGCGAGTGACGGTCACCGGCCGCCTGATGGTGTCCGGCGACCTCGACATCGGCGACGACGTGACGATCGAGGAGGGGTTCGAGGCCAACGGCTGGATCGTCATCCGCAACCCGGTCCCGACGATCGTCTTCTACTTCATCGTCCTCTCGCAGCTGCTGCGCGTCGGCGAGACCGACGCGGCCGACGAACTGGCCGAGGCGCTCGCCGACGGCGACGATGTCCGCGACCCCCTCTTGGTCCCGCGGAGCGCCGAGATCGCCGACGACGCGTGGCGCGTGTCGACGCCGGCGACCGTCGGCGACGACTGTCGGCTCCACGGGAACCTCCGCGCGGCGTCGATCCGCGTCGGCGAGCGCAACGAGGTGTTCGGCTCGCTGCGCGCCCGCGAGGACGTCACCGTGGGCGCGGACACGGTGATCCACGGCGACGTGACGACCCGCGGCGGGACCGTGACCGTCGAGGGCGGCGCGCGCGTCCTCGGCGACGTCTCCGCCGGCGATCTCGTGGTGTACGACGGCGCGGAGATTCAGGGGACCCTGAGAGCGCGCGGCGAAATGAAGTTGGTCCAAGAGACGGAGCGGGAGGCCGACGAAGAGGGCGGCGGCAACGGGGACGAGGTCACCGCCGACGACGCGGCGGAGACCGAGGCCGATGGTGTCGACGGCGACGAAGACGAGGCCGCCGAAGGAGAGCGCGCCGACGAGGAGGATACAGGGGAGACCGCGGCGATGAAGGCCGATTCGGCGTCGACGGCGGAGGCGTCCGCCTCGGAAGACGAGACCTGAGCGCGTCGACATTCGGGATCGCTCCGACGTGTACGACGGCGCGCACCGGACGTCCGGGGTCCTCGACAGGCCGACCGGGGAGAACCTGAACGCGGTCGACGTCGACGGGGGCGTCGTCGAGGCCAGCGGAACGGTCCCGCGTCGGTAGCGGCTCGGCGGCGACTACTCTGGCGGTCCAGACCCCGCCAGAGCGGAACGTACACGCTCCGACCCGTCTGATACCTCTCAGTCGCCGTCTCCGTCCGGGGCGGCGACGAACACCTCCTCATCGAGCGCGTCGCAGACGGCGTCCGCGAGCGCCCGGAGGTTCACCGTGTCCTCGCGGTTGTACGAGACGAGCGTCTCCAACGCCGCTTCGTCCCCGCGCTCGTACTCGCGCCAGAGACGGACCGCGTCGCGGCCGGAGATGTCCGGCCGGTCGCGGTCGATCCCGAGCTGCTTTTCGATCGGTTTCAGCCCGCCGGAGAGACCGATCCGCTTCGCGGGATACATCAGGTCGAGGTGCGGCGTATCGATGTCGACGTTGAAGGAGGTCTCGAGGAAGGGAACGTCGAAGCGCGCGCCGTTGAACGTCGCGAGCAGGCTCGCGTCCGCGAACTGCTCCCGGAGCCGGCGCGCGGTGAGGTCGTCGCCGGCGACGAGCGTCGTCGTCTCGCCGCCCTGATGGAAGCTGACCGTGGTCACCCGGTCCCGGCGCTCGTCGAGCCCGGTCGTCTCGATGTCAAAGAAGCAGGTCTCCTCGCGGAAGTTCTCGTACAGTCGCCAGCGCTCGCCGGAGGGGAACTCGCGGTCGAAGTAGGCTGAATCGCCGTCGTCGAGCCGCGCCAGCGCCTCCGCGATGAACGACTCGATCCGGTCGGCGGTGGTCGCGCCGACGCCCGCGACGTCGACGCCGGGGTCGAACGCCTCCCACGTGGTGACGCCCCGCTCCCAGAGGCGTCGTTCGGTCGTCTCGCCCACCCCCTTGACGGGGATGAAGCTGTTCTCGATGCGCATGTCCGTCCCGGAGCGACGCGCGGTGAAAAAGCCGACGGGAGCGGCCGCACGGCCGCGGCCGACGAAGAGCTAACACGGTCCGGGCCCGAGAGCAGCGCGTGAGCGAGCGAACGAACCGACGGGAGCGCGAGGTGCGAGCGACGCGATGAGCCGGACCGACCCGGACGACGTCACGCTGATCGGGCATCGCGCCTGCGCCGGCCAGTACCCGGAGAACACGGTCGGAGCGATCGAACGCGCGTCCCCGCACGTCGACGCCGTCGAGATAGACGTGCGGCGGTGCGCGAGCGGCGAGGTCGTCGTCGTCCACGACGCGGACCTCGGCCGACTCACCGACGCCGCCGGCCCCGTCGCGGACGCCGACTGGGACGAGCTCCGCGACCTGACGGTCCTCGACTCCGCGGCGCCGATTCCGCGGCTCGACGAGGCGCTCGACGCCGCCCCCGACGACCTCGCCGTCAACGTCGAGATCAAGGAGCCGGCCGTCGCGAGCGACGCGCTCGACGCGGCCCGGGGAGCGGCGAACGACGTGCTGTTCTCGTCGTTTCACCCCGAGGCGATGGCGACGCTGCGGAACCGCGCCCCCGAGGCGGCGCGCGCCCTGCTCGTCGCGGACGGAGACGCCGAGCGCGCGGTCGGCGCGGCGACCGACCTCGACTGCGTCGCGCTCCATCCGCCGATCGATCTCGCGACCGAGCCGGGGTTCGTCGCGGCGGCGCACGAGGCCGGACTGCGAGTGAACGCGTGGACCGCGGCCGACCGGGACGACGCCGAGCGACTCCTCGCCGCCGGGGTCGACGGAATCGTCGCCGACCGCTGGGACCTGCTCCCGGGGACGGAGCGATCGTCGCGGGACTAAGTACCTCCCGCCACAACGTTGCGGTATGTGCGGCCGCTACACCCTCTTCACGCCGACCGCCGACCTCGAAGCCCGGTTCGACGCGGACTTCGGCGAGCGCGAGCCGAGCTACAACTGCGCGCCGGGGCAGTCGCTGCCGGTGATCGCGGACGAGGACCCCGGCGAAGCGACCCGGATGGAGTGGGGGCTGACCCCGTCGTGGGCGGACGAGTCGTTCGACCTCATCAACGCCCGCGCGGAGACGGTCCGCGAGAAGCGGAGCTTCGCCGACGCCTTCGAGCGCCGACGCTGTCTCGTCCCCGCCGACGGCTTCTACGAGTGGGTCGGCGGCGACCGGGGCTCCGGGAAGACGCCCTACCGCGTCGCGTTCGACGACGACAGACCGTTCGCGATGGCCGGGATATACGAGCGCTGGGAGCCGCCCACGCCGGAGACCACCCAAACGGGTCTCGGCGCGTTCGGCGGCGGGACCGAGGACGGCGACCCGGACGACGACCCGGGCGCGACGGAGACGTTCGCGATCGTGACCACCGAGCCGAACGACCTCGTCGGGGACCTCCACCACCGGATGGCGGTGATACTCGATCCCGACGCGGGCGAGGAGGAGACGTGGCTCCGCGGCGACGCCGACGAGGCCGCCGCGCTGTTGGACCCGTACCCGGCCGACGAGCTGAGCGCGTTTCCGGTGTCGACCCGGGTGAACTCCCCCGCGGTCGACGCGCCGGAACTGATCGAGCCGGTCGGTTGAGCGGCCGCGTCCGCCGGAGTTGACCTGTCGGGTGCGGACGCGACGTCCGGAACGACGGGCGACGGAAGCGCCGTCAGGCCGCCAGCGAGATGTCCAAGTACAGCATGACGACGACACCGACCATGAGTCCGAGCGTCGCCACGCGCTCGTAACCGCTCCGGTGCGTCTCGGGGATGATCTCGTCGGAGATGACGAACAGCATCGCCCCGGCGGCGAACCCCATCGCGTACGGCAACAGCGGCTCGACCACCGTGACGGCGACGGCCCCGAGTATCGCCAGCGGGATCTCGACGACCCCGGCCCGGATCCCGGCGACCGCGGCGTACAGCCGCCGGTCGAGGCCGGCGTTTATCGCCGCCACGGAGACGGCCAACCCCTCGGGGACGTTCTGGATACCGATCGCGAGCATCAGGGACAGCGCGCTCCCGAGCTGTGCCGGGTCCGCGGCGGCCGCGCCGAACCCGACGCCCACGGCCAACCCCTCGGGCATGTTGTGGAGGGTGATGGCGAGGATGAACAGGACGACCCCGGCCACGCGCTCGTCGTCGATCGGAAGCGTCTCGTCCGGGTCGGCCGCGTCCCGTCGGCGGCCGCCGGTCAGGAGGTAGTGCGCGTGCGGGACCAGCGCGTCGGCGCGGTCGAGGAACAACGCGCCGAGCCCCACGCCGACGAGCGTCGGTACCGGGTTCCCTCCCGAGTACTCCTCGATGCCGGGGAGGATGAGACTGGTGAACGCGGCCGCGAGCATGACGCCGGCCGCGAAGCCGAGCATCCCGTTGAGAGCCCGCCGGGACGGGTGCCTCCAGACGAGGACGAGCGACGCGCCGAGGAGATTCATCGCGGCGATAACGACGCCCCCGAGGAGCGCCTGCGTCAGCGGGGACGTTCCGGCAACCCGGACGAACGCCTCGGTGAGTTCGAGCGCCATCGCCTACCGGGTACTCAGATCACTGTCATAAGTGTTGACCGGGGACGGGGCGAATCGAACGCCGACGGGTTCACCGCTGGGGTCGGTCAGCGCGCCACGAGGTCGACGACCGTCTCGTCGTCGACGACGACGTTGTACGCGCCCTCGTCCTCGTTCCAGAGGACCAGCCCGTTCTCGACGAAGACGACCGACCCGTAGTCGGCCTCGCGGAGGTCGCGGTTCAGCGCCGTCTCGCGGGTACAGACGAGGTAGTGGTCGGTCGCCTGCGAGCCGTCGCCCACGCGGTACAGCGCGTTGTCCCCCTCGCTCAGGTCGTGGCTCAGCTTCACCGCGAGCAGGTTCACTCGGTCGGTGACGTGGCGCTCGGACTCGGCCATGCGCGCGCATCGCTCCGCGCTCGCCTCGACATCGACGCGCCGCCGCCCGTCGGGACGCAGGATCGAGTAGGCGAACTGGACGTCGACGTTGACGAACTCGCCCGGCTCGTCGGTCTCGCCGCGCGCCGCGGCCTCGTCGAGCCGGCGCTGGAACGGCGGGACCGCGAGGTCCGGGGCCACGTCGAACGACCAGCCGGGATCCGTCGGGACCGCGTCGGGCCACAGCCGGAGCGCCGGCGAGTATATCTCGGCGTCGCGTCCCGGTCCGACGCCGTCTCCGTCGCCCGCGACGAGGGCGCGCTCGACCCGTCGGAGCCCGATCGCGGTGTTCCGGTCGGCGGGCGCGAACGCCACGAGGCTCCCGTCGGACGCGAGCGCGTCGAGCGCGGCGTCCGCGACCGCCACCGGATCGGCCAGCTCCGAGAGCACGTTGCCGAAGAGAACGAGGTCGAACGGGTCGTCGGTGGCGGGGTCGGCGGCGTCGGAGCCGGCTCCCTCGCCGCCCCCGTCGGTACCGAGGAAGGCCTCGGCGGTCGTCTCGTGGACCGTCGTCCGGAAGTTGCGACCGGTCTCTTCCAAGAGCCGGTCGAGCACGTCGGTGGCGGCGCTCGGCTCGACGGCGTGGTAGTCGACGACCGCGTCGTCGGGGAGGTAGTCGTGGAGGCCGAGCGCCGGGCCGCCCACGCCCGCGCCCACGTCGAGCACGCGGAGCGCCCGGTCGAGCAGGCCGTTCTGGGTCAGGTCGTCGAGCACGTGGCCGACCGTCGCGTAGTACGCGGGGAGGTGGTAGATCGCGTAGCCGAGCGCCGCGACGCGGTTGTACTCGACCTCGTTCTCGTAGAGGTAGTCGGTCTTCATCCGGCGGACTCGGTCGCGGAGCTCGTCGCCGGACTCGCCGCGGTGCCAGTTCGCGCCGTACTCGCGGACCAGCAGGTCCTCAAGCGCGAACGAGTACGCCTCCGGCAGCGCCTCGGGCCCCCAGCCCGGCGGGTCGACCGATGTCTCCTCGACGGGGACGAACGCCCCGTCGTCGCGCTCCCGGAGCCGGAGGTCGAACGCCTCCTCGCGGAGCGTCTCGCGGACGACCGCCGGGTGCGGCGTCCCCTCGATGTACTCGGCGATCTCTTCGGGGTCGATCGGTCTGACGTTGCGCAGGTAGTTCGCGTTGTTCCGGACCGCGGTTCTGTCGATCATGTGTTCACTCGTGTCGCTTCCGCCCCTCGCGGTCGCCGCGGGCGCGCTCGTAGAGGGCGGCGAACGCCTCGTCGTCGGCCGCGGCGATCTCGGCCGCGGCGTCGGCCACCCCGTCCGCGCCGTCGAAGGCGCGCTGGATCTCCGCGTACACCGCGGGCGACCCCTCTGTGACCGTGTCGGCGACCTCCTCCAGCGCGGCCGAGACCGGCGTGTGGAACTCCTCGCGGACCGGGTCCGCGGCGAGCCGCCACGCGAGCACCGCGGCGTGCGCGCCCGCCTGGACCGTCTCCATGGCCGCGTCGTGTTCGTCCGCGGTCGTCTCGAAGACGTCGTTGCCGCCGGCCTCGATCGAAGCGGTGAGGCCGTCGACCGTCGGGCCGCCCTCGTCGACGACGACCGCGACGTTCCCCGGGACGCGCGGCGGGGCGAACAAGGGGTGGTAGCTCGCGCGTTCGAGGTCGGCGGCGTGCTCGCGCATCGCCGCGAGCGCGTCGGTCATCTCGCCGGAGACGTCGACGATCGCCTCCGCAGCGCGGGGGGCGTACGCCTCGACCGCCGCGGGGACCGCCGACATCGGCACCGCGAGACAGACCGCGTCGTGGGTGCTGTCCCCGTCGGCGTCGACCGTCCGCGCGTCGCGGTCCGCGGCGGCGTCGGCCGCGACGGCGGGGTCGCGGTCGGCGAACGCGACGCTCGCGTCGACCGGCGCGGCGTCGGCCACGACGGTGTCGGCGACCCAGCGTCCGATCTCGCCGGCACCGACCACGAGGAGGTCCATCAGTTACGCGAACGCAGGTGACGCGCCGGTTAAAAGGACTCGCCTCGGGGCGGACGGCCGGTCGCACGCGGCGAGGTCTCGGGCGCGACGACGCGCGACCGGCGTCTCACCCATCCGCGCCGACCCGACCGACCACGCCGGCCCCGGGCGAGATCGACCGGACCGCCGGCAACAGCGCGAGGGCGATGGCCAGCTCCAGCCCGCCGACGGCGAGGAACGCGGGCGTGTAGCCGAACGTCTCCGTGGCGCTCCCGCCGACGAGGAACCCGGTCAGGAAGCCCAGCGAGCCGAACACGTTGAACAGTCCCATCGCCGCGCCGCGGACCTCCGGCTCGACGAGGTCGGTGACGAGCGCCATCGTCGCCGGGGCCATCAGCGCGCCGCAGACGCCGACGCACACCATCAGGCCCGCGGCGAGCGGATATACGGGCGCGACGCCGACGCCGACCGTGACGACGCCGTACGCCAGCGACCCAGCCACCACCGGGAGGAAGCGCCCGATCCGGTCCGAGAGCGCGCCGAACGGCGACTGGAGCAGCGCGAAGGGGACGAAGAAGAGCGCGAGCGTCGCGCCCGCGCCGGCCGCCGACAGCCCGAACGTCGCCGGGTCCTGGAAGTAGTACACGCCGACGAGCGCGAAGAAGCCGGCCGTCAGCCGGTCGACGAAGCCGAACGCGAGCGGCACGAGGAGGCCGGGGGTCGTCCGGGCGCGGGCGAGCACGTCGCGGAAGCCGGCGTCAGCGGACTCGGTCGCCGAACTGCTCGCACTCGTCGTGCCCGCGCGGTCGTCGACGGTCGCGGCGAGCAGCCCCGCGACGGCCAGCACGACCGCGCCGGCGTACACCGGGTAGAGCGCGCCGAGGTCCGCGAGCGAGCCGCCGACGACCGAGCCGACGGCCGCGCCGAGCCCGATGGCGAGCCCCGCGGTCCCCATGTTGCGCCCGTTGCCGCCGCGGAGGTCCATCAACAGCGTGATCGAGAGCGAGAACGCGCCGATGGTGAGCGCGCCCCCGACGGCCCTGACGAGGAGCGCGGCCTCGAAGCCGAGCCCGAGCCCGGGCAGCGATGCGAGCGCGATGTACGAGGCCGCGCCGCCGAGCGCGCCGACCACGATCAGCGGGGTCCGCCTGCCGAGCGCGTCCGAGAGCGCGCCCCAGACGACCGCGAACGCGACGAACGCGCCGAACTCCGCGACGAGGAACCACATGCCGGCGTCGATGCCCGCGGGCGCGCCGAGCGCGACGACGAGGGCCGGCACGCCGGGGTAGAGGAGGACCTGCGAGATCAGCACCGCGAGGACGACCGCGCCGAGGCGACGCCGGTCGCCTCGGCGCGCTCGTCGTCGCTCATCAGTTTATAAAAGGCCGCGAACGGGCAAAAGGCCGGCGCTCCGGACGGCGCGATCGGGGTGGCGACTCGGACGGGCGAGGACGGCGCTGCGGCTCAGAGCTCGGCGTCGATCGCCGACGCGATCGTCGCGGCCTCGTACCCACCCTCGACCGGGCTCCCGTTCACGAAGATGGTCGGCGTCCCCTCGACGCCCATCGACTCGCCCTCCGAGCGGTCGGCTGCCGACGCCTCACCGTAGGACGCGAACCGCGCGTCCGACATCGCCGCACAGGGGTCTGCGCCCGCGGCCTCCGCGGCGGCACCGACCGCCTCTCCGCTGTAGCTTGCCTGCGACTCGTAGGCGGCCGAAGCGAACTCGAAGAACGCCTCGTCACCGTTGCGGACGCCGACACCGCGTGCTGCGCTCGCGACAGGGACCGCCCACATCTCGTCGACCGGAATCGGCCAGTCCCAGTGTTCGTACCGAACGTCGCCGGATTCGACGTACTCCTCGCGAATCGCCGGGAAGTGGTTGAGCGTGTAGTTCGCGCAGTGGCCACAGGTAAAGTCCTCGAACACCTGGACGACCACGTCCGACTCGGGGTTACCGAGCGTCGGTCGGTAGTCGATGTCCGGGTCCGACGACTCCTCCAACTCGCAGTCGTACTCGCCCGTGTCGAGTTCGACGCCGCTGAGGTCGAGGCTGGTACCGCCGCCGCCGAGACAGCCGGTCGCGCCGACGACGCCGACCGTCGCACCGGCCGCGAGCAGGGACCGCCGCGTGCGTTCCATGTCCGCCGGTGGGGGTGGGACGCACTTAACCGCACCGTGACCCGCCCGGTTCGCCGGGAGACCGGACCGGGAACGCAGCGGGGGCACCGAGCGCGGGACGCGCCGGGACTCGCGCGGCCCGCGACCGACGGTGACGCCGCTCCCGAACCCTTTTGCCGTCCCCTGTCGACGCCCACGTATGAGCGACTGGGACCTCGACCTGCGGGACGCCGAGGCGAAGATGGATGAGGCGTTCGCGGCGGCCGGCGACGTCGTCCTCGGCGTCTTGGACGGCACGACCGACCCGGAGGAGTGGGTCCGCAGCGTCGACTACGGGAACACGCTGGTGTTGTCGATCGATGGCGACCTCAACGAGCTCGCCGCCGGCTTCGCCCGCGACGTGAAGGACATGGACGGCGATCTGATGCACTTCCGCGGCTTCCTCGTCGTCACGCCGCCGGGCGTGAGCATCGACACCGACCGGCTCGGCGGCGACGGCGACGGAGACGAACGCGGCGACGGCGACGACTCCGGCGACGGCGGCGACATCGAACGCAACGGCGGGAGCGGCGAGCCGGAGGGAGGAGACGAGGCGGACGCCGACCAGGCCTGAGCGGCGCGCCGACGGACGCGGACGCTTCGCGGTGCGACTCGCGTCGGCTACCCCTCCCCGACCATCCGGTCCTCCTCGTCCCACTCGCGCTCGCGCAGCTCGTACTTCTGGATCTTCCCGGTCGCGGTCGTCGGGAGCTTGGCGACGAACTCCACCTCGCCGGGCGTCTTGTAGTCGGCGACGCGCTCGCGGACGAACGCCCTGAGCTCCTCCGGCGTCGCGCCCGCGTCGTCGGGGTCGCCGCTCTCGGGGACGACGAACGCCTTCGGCGTCTCGCCCCAGCGCTCGTCGGGCGCGGGGATGACGGCCACGTCGGAGACGACGTCGTGTTCGAAGAGGGTGTCCTCTAACTCGATCGAGGAGATGTTCTCCCCGCCGGAGATGATGATGTCCTTCTTCCGGTCCTGGATCGAGACGAACCCGTCCTCGTCGACGACGGCCAGGTCGCCCATGTGGTAGTACCCCTCCAAGCGCTCGGAGAACGCCTGCTCGGTGGCCTCCGGCTTGTTCCAGTAGCGGTCCATCACCTGGTTGCCGCGCACGACGATCTCGCCGATCGTCTCGCCGTCGGCGGCCACGTCCTCCCCGTTCTCGTCGACGACGCGCACGTCGGTGCCGAGGTAGCCGATCCCCTGCGTCTTCTTCACCGCGAAGCGGTCGTCCGAGTCCGCCTCGAAGTGGCGCTTCGCGTCCGAGGTGGTGATCAGCGGGCCCGTCTCGGTCGCCCCGTACACGTGTTTGAGGTCCCAGCCGAACTCCTCCTCGACGGTGCGGATGGTCGCCTCCGGCGGCGCCGCGCCCGCGGTGGCGACCCGCACGTCGTTGTCGCCGGCCGTCGCGCCGCCGCGGTCGGCGTAGTGGTCGCCGAGCATGTTGAGGACCGTCGGGGCCGCACAGAAGTACGACACGTCCTCGCCGCGGATCCGGTCGAACGTCTCGGCGACGTCGACCCCGCGGGTACAGACGTGGCGAGCGCCGGCCCCCGTGATCGCGTAGATGTGTCCCCACCCGTTGACGTGGAACATCGGGAGCGTCCAGAGGTAGACGTCGTCGTCGGTGATCTCCTGATGGATCGAGATGAGGTAGGCGTGGAGCGTCTCGGCGCGATGGGTGCGGCAGACGCCCTTCGGGTCGCCGGTTGTCCCCGAGGTGTAGTTGATCGTGATCACCTCGTCCTCGTCCATCTCCGGGCGTTCGTAGGCGTCGGGGTCCGCGTCGTCGAGCGCCGCGTCGAACGACTCCCAGTCGCCCTCGACGGCGTCGGCGTCGTTCGTGAGGAACGTCTCGGTGGGCACCTCGTCGCGGATCGCCTCGACGTTCGCGGCGTACTCGGCGTCGGCGTAGATGGCGTCGACGCCCGCGTCGGAGAGCATGTACGAGAAGTCGCTCGGCGTGAGCCGGTAGTTCAGCGGCGCGTGGATCGCGCCGACCTGCATCGCGCCGTAGGCGGCCTCCAGGTGGTAGTGCGTGTTCGGGTCCAACACCGCGACCCGGTCGCCCTTCTCGACGCCGCGCGCCTGAAGCGCGGCGGAGAAGCGGTCGGCGCGCTCGCCGAGTTCCGCGTAGGTGTACCGCGTCCCGTCGACGGCGAGAACCGCCTCCTCGTCGGCGTAGTGTCGCCGCGCCCGGTCCAGAAAGTCGGTCGTCAACAGCGGCTTGTACATCGTCTGTCACTATCGATGATGTGTAATATCCTTTGCGGCCGACGCAAGGGAGGGGCGGTCGCGGGACGCTTTTGTCGGTCGCCCGCAGAGATGCGGAGAATGAGCGACGAGTCCGGCGGGTCGGCGTTCGGCGAGGGGTACGTGATTCCGATCGCGGGGCTGCTGGCGTTCGCCTTCGCGCTGATGGCCGGGCTCACCGCGCAGCGGGCGCTCTCCGGCGGTCCGGCCGACGTCGCCGTGACGGTCGGCTTCGCCGCCGTGGCGGTCCTCGCGCTGCGGATACGGACCAAGGCCGTCGCGGCGCGCTCGGAGGGCGACGAGGAAGAGGCGTGACTCGGACGTGCGGACGGTCGATTCGGCCGGCCGCACGGGGGAGCTTCGCCGCTGTCGACGCGTGGACGAATCGCACACCGGCGGCGGGATCAGAACCCTTAACAGTCACACGCGATTGTGCTACGATAGCGGGATGGGATAGCCAGGAGATTCCGCCGGGCTCATAACCCGGAGATCGGTAGTTCAAATCTACCTCCCGCTACTTCTGGCTGACCGCTATTCTTCTAGCACCGTCTCCGTCTTCCGGATCCGCCGCCATCGAACCCGGAAGCGATTTCCGTCGCGCTGTCGTTCTCCCCGGTATGGATTACGAATCGAGCCTCGACCGCGCGATGGAGGAGGTACCGGACCTCGGCGGTTCCGACGAGCGACTGTCGGTCCCCGACCCCGAAGCGCAGAAGGACGGAGCGTTCACCCGTCTGACGAACCTCTCCGGAATCGCGGACGCGCTGAGCCGCGACCCCGAACACGTCCACTCGAAGATCCAGCAGGAACTCGGCACCGCGGGCCAGTACGAGGACGGCCGCGCGCGCTACAGCGGGAACTTCCGCGAGCGCGACTTCCAGGCCGCCATCGACTCGTACATCGAGTCGTTCGTCACCTGCTCGGAGTGCGGCCTCCCCGACACCCGGCTGGAGACCGAGAACCGCACGCCGATGCTCCGCTGTGAGGCCTGCGGGGCCTTCCGCCCGGTGGCGAAGCAGAACACCTCGAACACCCAGCGACAGGAGGACGCCGTCGAGTCGGGCAACACGTACGAACTCGAGATCGTCGGCACCGGTCGCAAGGGCGACGGCGTCGCCGAGCGCGGCGAGTACACGATCTTCGTTCCCGGCGCGCAGGAGGGCGAGACCGTGACCGCCTACATCAAGAACGTCTCCGGTAACCTCGCGTTCGCTCGCCGCGAGAGCTAAA
>NZ_AOJL01000034.1 GCF_000337035.1 Halorubrum coriense DSM 10284 | reverse complement strand
GAGATGTGTATAAGAGACAGACCTCGATCGAGTACCTCACCGGCTTCCACCACATCCAGACGGAGCGCCCGGTCGTCCTCGCGGTGACCGACGACCGCGTCGAGATCACCGTCCCGCGGCTCGAAGTCGAGCGCGTCTCCCCGAACCCGCGGATCGACGCCGTCCACGACTACTTCGACTACCCCGGCGGCGAGCCCGTCTCGGTCGCCGTCGAGATGCTGAACGGCCTCGACGCCGACGCGATCGCCGCCGACGCGGACGGCCCACCGGGGGTGATGGGGTACGAGGGGCCCGCGTTCTCCGAGTTCCTCGATGTCGACACGCAGTCGTGGGTCGACCGAATGCGCTGGGCGAAGTCCGACGCGGAGGTCGACCTGATCCGCGAGTCCGCGAAGTGGGCGAACCTCGGCCACCGCTACCTCGCCGACTTCTCCGAGCCCGGCGCGCACCCGGCGACGGTCTCGCAGCGCGCGTCCACGGAGGCGTCGCGAGCCATGCTCGACACGCTCGGGGACGCCTACAGCGTCCGCGTCCGCGGCGACGGCCCGGTTCACGCCGGCTACATCTCCGGCGAGGAGACCGCGCTGCCGCACGGCCACACCCCGAACGAGCGGCTCTCCGAGGGCGACGTGCTCGTCACCGGCGCGACCGCCAACGTCGACGGCTACCGCTCGGAGTTAGAGCGGACGATGTTCGTCGGCGACTATACCGACGAGCAGGAGCACTACTTCGAGCTCATGCTGGAGGCGCAGACGCTCGCCATCGACGCCTTGGGGCCCGGCGTGCCGGTCGCCGAGGTGGATCGGGTCGTCTGGGACTACTTCGAGGAACAGGGCGTGACCGAGCTGGCGCAACACCACGTCGGCCACAACATCGGGCTCGGCGCGCACGAGCCGCCGTACATCGACCGCGGCTGGGACGAGCGCTACGGCGGCGACGACGCCGTAATGGAGCCCGGCCACGTGTACACGATCGAACCGGGGCTCTACACCGACGAGTACGGCTACCGGCACTCCGACACGGTGGCGATCACCGAGTCGGGAACTGAGCAACTCACCAACTTCCCGCGCGAAATCGACTCGAACGTCGTCTGAGCCCGGCTACGTGATCCGGTCGACGACGACCCGGTGGCCGGTGTCGGCGGCGTGATCGCGGCTGCGGGCGTCCGCGTCGTTCGCGGCGTGATACAGTCGTTCGAGCGAACACTCGCGACAGACGAGGTGGTATCGTTCGGTGCGAGATGAACTCTCCATGCGCTTTTTTACTCCTTCCAGAGGAATAGTTACGAGCAGCATACCGACCCGGCAGCGCGATGCTACCGCGCGATCGCGTCACCGCGACGTCGGACGCCGCGATTCGAACCGGTCGAGCGCGACCTCCAGCATGTCCGGGCTCACCGGTTGGTACTCCTCGCGCTCGTGTTCGGGGAGGTACTCCCGGACCGCGTTCCACGAGTCTCGGGCGTACCGGGCGTCGAGCAGGACGCGGACGCCGCGCTCGTCCGGCCCGCGGATGACGCGGCCGACCGCCTGCCGGGCCTTCCGAACCGCGGGAACGGTGAGCGCCGTCTCGAAGCCGGACTCGAACCGGCGGTCGTAGGCGGTGATTACCGCCCGCGTCTGCGGTCGCGCCGTGTTGATGATCGGGACGCCGCAGACGACGGCCGCCGAGAGCCGGTCGCCGCGGTAGTCGACGCCCTCCGTGAGGGTGCCGCGGAGGCTCGTCACGAGCACCTTCCCGTCGCCGGCGAAGAAGTCGTCCTTCAGCGACTCGGTCTCGCGGTCGCCGGAGGACTCGTCTAAGAGCACCGGCTTGTCCAGCCGCTCCGAGAGCGACTCGGCCATCCACGTCGCCTCCGCGTAGCTCGGGGTGCCGACGAGGACGTTGCCCTCGCGGCGCGCGACCGCGGCCGTCGCGTCGAGGTGCGCGAGCCGCGTGGGGTTCTCCTCGCCCGGCGCGCCGCGGTTCTGGTGGGTGAACTTCGGCGCGTCGACGGCGAGGCTCGCGCGGTTCTCGTCCGGGAAGGAGAGCCCGTACGTCCGCTCGACGACCGGGCGGCCGCGCTCGGCGAGGTGGTCGAGCCCGGTCACCTCGCGGAACAGGTCCATGGGCTCCAGCGTCGCGCTCATGAGGACGCCGCCGCCGAACTCGGCGAGTCGGTCGCCGATCGGTTCGCTCGGGAGGCAGTTGTGGAGCGCAAGGCGGGCGTTGTACGCGCGCCGCCACGAGTCCGGCGGCTCCGTCTCGTCGAAGGTGCGTTCGAGTTCGATCGCGCGGAAGAAGTCGGTGTGCCCCTCGCGATACCAGGCGTTGAGTGTGCGGCCGACCCCCGGAGCCGCGCGCTGTTTGTCCTCGTCCTCCAGCGTGTCGAGGACGCGCTTGACGACCGCGCCGACCTGTTCGGCGCGCGCCCAGACGCGCTCGCCGTGCCCCTCGCCGTCGGCCCACTCGGTGATCGCGTCTTCGCCCGGCTCCTCGGGGTCGCGCAGGGGGATCTCGTCGTCGTCGAGCTCGCGCATCGACGCGCGCCAGTCCGGGTGCTCGCGGTCGAGGTGCGCGGTCACGCGGCGGTCGAGTTCGCCGCGGAGGTCGGCGTAGAACTCCCTGACCGCCTCGATCTCCTCGACCGTCACGTCGGCGTCCTCCAGTTCGCCGCGGACCAAGGCGGCGTCGTCCGACTCCGCGCCCGCCGACTCGAACGAGAGCGGCTGGACGACGCGGGTGAGCTCGTTCTCCGCGTCGCGGAGGCTCGCGTCCGCGACCGCGTCGCTCACGAGGTCCCGCACGCGCGGTTCGAGCATGTGCGCCTCGTCGCAGACGACGAACGTCGAGTCGTCCAAGAGCGCGCCGGTGAATGTCCCCGTCGTCACGGGGTCGAACGCGTGGTAGTAGTTGCCGATGACGACCTCGACCTCCGGCACGAGCGCGCCCATGATCGAGTGCGGACACGAGCCGTGACCCGCCGCGAGCCGGACGAGCTCGTCGGCGCCCACGTGGCCGAGTTCGGTCACGTCGAACGGGACCGCCTCGGCGGGGTCGCCGTCTTCCGGCAGGTCGTCGAGGAAGCCGGCGTAGAACGGACAGAACTCGACGTCGTCGTACTCCTCGGTGTCCGGGCGGTACGGCGTCGGCTCGCCGTCGACGGAGAGGTAGTCGGCGTCGGGCGCATCGCTCGCGTCGGCGCCGGAGTCCATGAGCCCGACCTGCTGGCTCCGGGCCTCGCTCACGAGGTTCGAAGTCGTCGTCGCCCCGCCGTCGCCGACGAGGTTCCGGGTCCGCTCGCGGAGCCCCTCGCAGCGCTCGTAGACGTTCTCGCGGTCGATGCCGCCGCGGTTCTCCCGGGCGTACGGACAGACGTCGGCCTTCCCGACGAGGGTGAGGCCGGAGACGGGGTCGTAGTCGCTCGGGAGGTTCTCGTTCACCGTCCGGAGGTCCGTCTCGAACTGGCGCAGCTGCTGTTTGACGCTGGTGAGGACGAAGACGCGCTCGAACGCCGAGTCCGGGTCGCGGACGCGGTCGAGGCCGGCGGTGAGCGCGAGCATCGTCTTTCCCGTCCCGCAAGCGCCCTCGAGCGCGAGGAAGCCGCCGTCCGCGGCGGCGTCGACGGCGGCGTCGATGCCGTCGGCCTGCTCGGGATACGGTTCGGGGTGGCCGAAGAAGTCGGCCCACGGGGGCGAGTCGGTCACGAGAGCGAGTTACGCCCCATGCGATTTAAACGCTTCATCGCCGGTCGCGGGCGGCCGTTACCCGCGCAGACGCGCCGCTGGCGGTGGCTCGGCGAACGGGGACGAGACGGCCTCACCCCACGATGTCGTGGAGGTCGGAGAGCTGGTCGATCTCCCAGGTCGGCCAGACGTTCAGGTCCCAGTCCCGGCGGTGGGGGCGACGGATGAACGCCGAGTCGATGCCGGCGTTTTCCGCCGCGCGGACGTCCGACTCGTTGTCGCCGACGAACAGGGCGTTCCCCGCGTCGAGGTCGCCGAGCGCCTGCTCGATGTAGTGCGGGTTCGGCTTGCGGAGCTGAAGCGAGTGGATCGTCGGCTCGCGGCCGTACGCGGCGCCCATGCGGTCGAACCCGTCGAAGTGGTCGACGAGGAAGTCGACGGTCGCCTGCTGGTTCGACGAGACGATCCCCATCTGCACGTCGAGGTCCTGGAGCTCGTCGAGGTCGTCGTACGGCGTCTTGCGGCCCTGACGGGCCTCGTGCTGTTGGGCCCGCGACACCACGTCGTCGCGCGTCCGCCAGAACGACCCCGGATCGAGGTCGTACGTCTGACAGACGGTGCCGACGCTGCCGGGGGTCGCACCGATGGTCATCTGCTCTACGTCGTCCGGATCGGGCTCCTCGACGCCGCACTCCTCGAACGCGTTCCGGGTCGCATCCCGGAGCACGTCGAAGCGCGTGCGGCCCACGAGGACACCGTCGTTGTCGAACACGACGGTATCGTACGTCATAGCCTCCATTCACGGCCGGCAGGGATAAGGGTTTCAGTGAGCGTCTCGACGACGAGAATCGGACGAGACGGCGTCTCCGGACGGTTCTCGGCCGCGACCGACCGGTTTTATTCCGATCGCGTCCACCGACGAGCCATGCGCGTCAGCGTCATCGGCGGGAGTTCGATCGGTTCGGAGACGGCGGCCGTCGCGGAGGCCCTCGGCGAGCGGCTCGCAGAGCGGGGTCACGTCGTGGTCTGTGGCGGTCTCGGTGGGGTCATGGCGGCGGTCTGTCGCGGTGCCCGGTCGCGCGACGGCGAGACGATCGGGATCCTCCCGACGAGCGATCGGCGCGACGCGAACCCCCACGTCACGGTCCCGGTCGCGACGGGGCTCGGCCACGCCCGCAACGCCCTCGTCGTCATGAACGGCGACGCCGCGGTGGCGGTCGACGGGGGGAGCGGTACGCTGTCCGAGATTGGGCTCGCGCTGGCGCAAGGCCGTCCGGTGGCCGGGCTCGACACGCACGACGTCGAGGGCGTGGAGGCCGTCGGCTCGCCGGCGGCGGCGGTGGAGTACGTGGAGCGAGCCGCGGGACTCGACTGATCCCCGTCCCCCGTCGTCTCGACTCCGGTCGTCCGCCGTCCTCGACCGCGGTCATCCGTCAGTCTCGACCCCGGTCACGTCGAACCGAGCGCCGCCCCGAGGCCCCTCGGAGACGGAGACGTCCCACCCGTGTGCCCTCGCGACCTCACGGACGATGTTCAGTCCGAAGCCGGTCCCGTTCGGGTCCGTCGTGTACCCCACCTCGAACACGCGGTCGTGCTCTTCCGGCGGGATGCCCGGGCCGTCGTCCGCCACGAAGAATCCGGACGGCAGGACCGCGCCGGCGCGCGTCGACGTGTACATCGGGGAGATGTCGCCGACGACGACGGTCACGTCGCCTCCGCCGTGTTCGACCGCGTCGCCGGGCTTCGCCCGGCTGCCCGTGGAACCGTGTTCCACGCTGTTCCGGAACAGGTTCTCCAACAGCCGCTTCAGCCGCCCGCCGTCCGCGAGGATCCGCTCGTCGCTGTCGACGACGAGCGTCGCCTCACCGGTCGCGACGTTCGCCCAGCACTCGTCGGCGAGCGCAGCCAGTTCGACCGGTTCGAGATCTTCCGGCTTCTCGCCCTGTTCCGCGAGCGTCAACAGGTCGGAGAGCAGTTCGAGCGTCCGATCGACCGCGGACGCCGCGTCGTCGACGTGTCCGACGCCGCCCTCGCTCTGTGCCATCGCGAGCCGTCCCTGTGCGACGTTGAGCGGGCTCCGCAGGTCGTGAGAGACACCCTGAACGAACTCCTCGAACCGGGCGCGCTGTCGCTCCGCCTCCGCGACGGCGCGCGCGGACGCGACGGCGTTCGATATCCGGCGGACGAGAACCGGGGTTCGGTCCGAGTCGGGACGCGCCCTCGCGACGTCGGTGGCCCCCGCCTCGAACGCCGCCGACACGCCGGGCGCGTCGAGCGACTCGTCGGGGCAGAACACGATCGGGAGGCTCGGGTGCCGGTCGCGGGCCGCCGAGACGACGGGGAGACCGGTCGGTTCCCCGGGGGCGCCGACCGCGACCAGACAGTCGACGGGCGAGTCGCGCAGGACCTCTAGGGCCGCGTCGACTCCCTCGACAGGCTCGACGGCGAGGCGGTCGTCGTCGCGCTCCAACGCGTCCGCCAGCCGCGTCGCTCGGTCGAGCGTCCCCGCGGCGAGGACGACGGCGATCGAACCGCTGAGAGTGGACATCACGGAGGACCCTTTCCTCAACGCCCGACCGCTCGGCTCATAAACGTTGTTGGGGCGCGCCGGTCGGAGACGCCGTTCCCGGGTTCCGAGCCGTTCGCGGCTCACCGGGGGAGGCGTTCGCTCGCGACGTGACCCCCGACGAGCGCCGGCCGATCGGGCGCGTCGGGCCGCGAGCGGTAGTAATTAGATGTAATTAAATTTTATCAGTGGGGAGCGAGACGGATCGGGTAATGAGCGAGTACACCACGATATCGCTGCGCAAGGAGTTCGTCGCGGACGTGGAGGCGTACATCGAAGACGAGCCGTTCGGCTCGGTCAAGGAGTTCGTGAAACACGTCGTCGTTCAGGAGATGGAGTCCGACGACGGTGTCTCCGAGGCGGAGGCGAAACAGATCGCACAGAAGCTCCGGGACCTCGGGTACATGGAATGAGCGGGAGCCACCGCGGGTCGGCGGGCACGGTCGTCGAGGGGGTCGACCGCGCCGACCTCGTCCTCCTCGCGATCCCGCTCGCGTTCTGCGCCGTGTACGCCCTCGGGTCGCTTCTGGCGGCCGATTACACGATCCCCGTCGCGGGCGCGTCGCTCGCGGCCGGGGGTCTCGTGATCGACGGGCTGTTCTGGCACCCGCCGAACGGGAAGTGACGCCAGATGCGGTCCGAGAACGACCAAAGGCGGCCTCTCTCGGCCGTTCCCCGCAGCGCGAGACGCGCTACCAGGTGTCGTGGAACGTGTCGAACTCGATGGAGTCGAGCGGCTTCTCGCCGATCGCGGCCTCGTACTCGCCGGGCGTCAGCATCGGCTTGTGGAACCGGGGCCCGTCGTCGGTCGTGATCCGCGGGCAGCCGGTGTTGACGAACGCGTCCATGTCGAAGTTCCGCAGGCGGTCCGGCGTCACCTCGTCCATCGTGATCAGGTAGGCGTTGTCGTTCTCGTCGACGATCTCTTGGGCCTTCTCCCAGCGGCCCTGCCCGATCTTCGTACAGAAGATGACCCCCCACTTCTCGGCGTCCATCGCCTTGTGGACCGAGGCGTAGCGCTGCTTGAGGAACTGGTCGTGCTCGGCGACCGAGACGGCGTTGTTGACGGGGTCGGCGATGACAACGCGCTTGTCCGGGTGCTCCATGGCGAGCCCGACCGGGTGGAACTTCCCGCCGCCGACGTACAGCACCTGCTCGGCGTCGATGTCCGCGGAGGCGTAGTTACAGCCGAGCACCTGCCCCTCCTTCGTGAGGCGGTCGTCGCCCCGGCGGGTGTGGACCTCGTAGCCGCGCTCCTCCAACCAGTCGGTCATCTCCTCGAACCGGTTCATGTGCTGGGCCGTCGTGACGAGGCCCACGTCGGCGTCCTCCTCCGGCGACGCGACCTCCTCGTCCAGCGCGTCCTCCATGATCGGGAACGGGTCGACGTTCGAGAACAGCGGGACGTAGACGATGCTGTCGGACTCCTTCATCGGCGTGTGACCGAAGTGGACGAACACGTCCGTCCGGCGCATCAGGTACGTATCGAGGTCGCAGGCCCCGTAACAGGGCTGCCCGGAGAGCATGAAGGTGACGTCGTCGGGGGCGACCTCGCGGAGGTCGTCCGCGACCTTCGGGCCGCGGCGCTTGAGTCCCTCGGGGAACTGTAAGCCGACCTTCGAGGCGTCGCGCTCCTCGATGGCGTCGAGGATCCGATCGAGTTCGTAGTCCCACTCGCGGTCGTGTTTGAGGGCCATCCCCGTCTTCGTCAGGTCGCCCTCCGTAGAGCCGCTCATATGGCCCGAGTTGTGCGGCAGGACGGTTAAACGACGCGTTCGACCACGGATCGCTCGGACGGCGGACCGAAGCGCCCGCTCGGTCCGCTCGTGGCGACCGTCGGCCTCAGAGCGCGTTTCCGACAAGCAGCCTCGCGACCCACGCGCGGACGCCGGGAGCCACCGCGCCCTCGGGGACCGCGACGGGGTCCGATTCGACGCCGAGCGACGGGCGGGCCGCGTCGCCGGTCGCGTTCGAAGTCCAGACCAGACCGTCGTCGGACGGACTCGCCAGAGCCGATCCGCGGACGTCGAGACCCGGACCGGCCCGCACGGTCAGTCTGTCGGCGGCGAGGTACCGGGTTCCCTCGCCGCCGGAGACCATCGGCATGTCCGGCGAGGCCGGCGTCAGCGGCGTGAAGACGACGGCCCCGAGGGACCGCCGCGCGGCGTCCGGGTCGCGGTACTCGACCGCGAGCGCCTCGCCGTCGAGGCGGGCGTCGACGTCACTCGGGGACGCGATGCCGTCCCCGGCGGCCTCGACCGCGACCGCGCGTCGGAGGGTGTCGTTCGCCGCGAGGGCGTCCGCACCGGTCGCGAGCCGAGCGCGCGCCCGCCAGGTCGTCGACTCGTTCGCGTGGACGGTGACCGTGAGCGAGCTCTCGCCGGCGGTCACGCGCTCGCCGCTCGGCGTCGGTTGATCGAGGTCGCAGACGCCGCATACGGGGGTCGGCGGCGCTCGGGCGTCGACCGGCGCTGAGGCGAACCCGGCGGTCGCGAGGAGGAGGAGCGCTGCCACTGCGGAGGGGCTGCGAGGGCCCATATCGGGGGCGAAGACGGGGGCCCACTAGAATCCACGGGCCGCGTGGGAGACGCCGGCGCGAGTCGCTGCCGCGGCCGACGAACCTAACAGCCGCCCTCGCCAACCCGGCACAGATGACCGATATTCCGCTCGAACACGTTCACGTCGCCCCGGACGAGGGGGCCGACGGCGCCCCCGCGCCCGCCGTCTTCGTGCTCCACGGCCGCGGAGCCGACGAGGAAGACCTGTTGCCGGTCGCCGCCGAACTGCCGGACGGGCTCCACGTCGTCAGCCTCCGCGCCCCCGACCCGCTTCAGGGCGGGTACACGTGGTACGAACTCGACCTCTCGGCGGGCGGGCTGGAGTCGAGTCAGCCGGACGCGGCGGACTTCCGCCGCAGCCTCGACCTGATCGTCGAGAGCGTCGAGGCCGCGGTCGACGCGTACGGACTCGACGCCGACCGGATCGGCCTGCTCGGATTCAGTCAGGGGGCGATCGCGAGCCTCTCGCTCCTCTTGGAGGACCCGGACCGCTACGCGTGGGTCGTCGCGCTCCACGGGTACCTCGCGGAATCGCACGCCGATCTCGACCCGGACGGGATCGAGGGCAAGCCGGTCTTCGTCGGTGCCGGAGCCGGCGACCGCGTGATATCCCAGTCGCGGACGGACGCGGCGATCGATCGGATCGAAGCCCTCGACGCGGCCGTCACGAGCGGGAGCTTCCCGGGCGGCCACGGCATCGGTCCGCAGGAGCTCGACGCAGTCGTCGAGTTCGTCGCGTCCCGAACGGCGTAGCGGACGACGAAAGCCGCAGTCGAGCCCCGGCTCCGGCAGGTTCAAACCGCTCGGAGACGATGTGCGGCTATGAGCGTCGAACAGGTCTCTATCGAGGACCTCGGCCGAGAGCTCGGCGAGCGGATCGCCGAAACCCCGGAGTACGAGCGCTTCGAGGAGGCGAGAGCCGCGGTCCAGCGCGACGAGGCGGTCCAAGAGCAGATCGACGAGTTCGAGCAGCTGCGCGCGGAGTTCATGCAGGCCCGCCAGACCGGACAGGCGACGAACGCCGAACTCCAACGCGTCCAGGAGGCCCAAGACGAGCTCCACTCGATGCCGGTGATGAGCGAGTACCTCGACGCGCAAGACGAACTCGGGGAGACCCTCGAAGCGATCAACGAGGCCATTTCGGAGCCGCTCGCCGTCGACTTCGGCGGCGAAGCCGGCGGCTGCTGTCAGGACTGACCCGCGGCCGACCGCCGCGGAGCTCCGCGAGTCCGAGACCGCGCCGCGCGGTGACCCCGAGCGACCCTTTTTCAGCGATACCGACGCACTCCCGCCGTGATAGCCGTTGCCGGCGGCAAGGGCGGAAGCGGAAAGACCACGACCACCCTCGGGCTCGCCCGCGCGCTCTCGCGGCGCGGCGCGCCGGTCGTCGCGGCCGACGCCGACTGGGACCTCCCGAACCTCGCCCGGCTGGCCGCCGAGACGGACTCCGACGTCGGTCGAGAGGCCCGTCGGGGCGCGGAGGCCGGCGGGAGCGACGCGGGCACCGTCCTCGACGCCGTTCGGGGGACCGCTCGGATAGCCGTCGATCGCGCCGCGCCGACCGTTCTCGCCGCGCCGGACGACCCGCGGTCGGTCGACGCCGGTGCGACCTTCGACGCGCTCGCGGGGGCGGCCCCGGAGGGCACACCGGTGTTGCTCGACAGCCCGGCCGGGGCGTCGCCGGACGTCGCCGCCCCCCTGCGATCGGCCGACTGCGCGCTGATCGCGACGCCGCTCAGGCGGGCCGCGCTCCGCGACGCCGCGAAGACGGCGGCGATCGCCCGTCGGCTCGACTGTCCGCCGATCGGGGTCGTCGTGATCGGTGAGACGAGCGTGCCGGACCGAGTGGGGACGCTGCTCGGCTGTCCGGTCCTCGGTGCGGTCCCGGACGGCGGGGCGGCCCCGCTGGCCGACCCGGACGTCCGGAGCGCGTACGACGACCTCGCCCGGCGGCTCGGTGAGACGGCGGCGGGGACGGGGTGGCAGGTCGCGTGAGGATCGGGAGACGAGCCGGCGCGGAGACGACGGCGGGCGGCGTCTCGCCCGGTCGAGAAGGCCGCCACCGACAGACCCAAACCTCCACGGGCGGCAGCGATCGTATGGAGACGCTCCCGACCGGAATCTCGGCGCTGGACCGACAGTTCGGCGGCGGGATCCCGAGCGGTAGCGTCGTCGTGCTGAAGGCCGCTCCCGACAGCCAGTCCGAGCTCATCTTGAACCGGTTCGCCCGGGCCCGGGAGTGTCGCTACCTGACGACCGTCCGGTCGGCCGCGGCGGTAGAGGCGGCGCTCGACCGCGACGGGGACGAGGAGACGACCGTCGAGGCCATCGACGACGGCGGCGACCTCGACGGAGCGGCGTCGCTGACCGCCGACCCCCCCGACGGCGGGACGCTGATCGTCGACTCCGTGGAGCCGCTGGAGGCACGCGCGTCGCCGTCGGCGTACGCGGAGTTCCTCGACGGCGTCCGCTCGCGGATCGTCGACGCCGACGGCGTCGCCGTGCTCCACGCGCTTCGCGGCGGCGAGGACCCGGAGACCCGTCGGGTCACGGAGCAGGTCGCCGACGTCGTGTTCGACCTCCGGACCACCGTCACCGGCACCGAGATCGCGAACCGGCTGATCGTCCCGAAGTTCCGCGGCGGCGCGGCGCTCGAAGAGCCGCTGAAGCTGAAGCTCACCGACGCGGTCGCCGTCGACACGAGCCGCGACATCGCCTGAATCGACCGGGGTTCTGACCGCGCGCCTACAGGGCGGCAGACGCGAGGGCCACGACCACGCCGGTCGCACCCGCCGCGACCGCCCAGTTCCGCGCGGTGTCGAGCGCGCCGTACGGTCCGCCCTTTCGCGAGAAGAGGTACAGCGCGTACACGGCGAGCGGTGCCAGCGTCGGGAGCGTCGCCACCGAGACGACGCCGGTGAAACTCGACAGCAGCGCGACCGCGACCGTCGCCGCGCCCGCGACCCCGGCGACGAGTGCGTCCTCGCGCGCCCGTTCGATCTCCATGTCCGGTGTGGGCGCGTCGCCGGGCAAAAGCGATCCGTTCGGCGGTCGGCTCGGCTCCCCGAGCGGGGTCGCTGCGCGGAGCCGGCGCTGACGAGCGCGGTCGCTGTCGGAAGGGGAGCGCAATAAAAGCGAGAATCGGCAGAACGGAGGTCGGTTACTCGTCGTCGATCTCGTCGACGATCTCGTCGGCGTCGACGTCGACGTCCTCGAGCGCCTCCTCGATGTCGACGTCGCCGGCACCGGCGCCGCCCATGCCGCCCATCATGCCGCCGAGACCGCCCATACCGCCGCCATCGATGACCTCCTCGACGACCACGCGGTCGAGGTCGAGGCGGCCCATCAGGTCCTGGGCGATCTGCTGTTTCTGGAACATCCACTGCTGGTTCATCTGCATCGCCTGCGTCGCGGTGACGTAGAGGACGTCCTTCTCGACCTCCTCGGTCTCGACGGTCTCCTCGCCGTCCTCGTCCTCGGTGACGGTCTCCTCCTCCTCGGTCTCCGTCTCGATGCGGACCTCGGGGGCCTCTTGGAGGTACATCCCGAGCATGCCGGCCGCCTGCTCCTCGCGGTCGTCGATGGCTTCGAGGATCTCGTACTCGTACTCGAGGTCCTCGCCGGCGAGCGGGTGGTTGAAGTCGACGCGGGCGCGGCCGCCGATGATCGTCTCGAGGTGTCCCTGCTGGTTGTCGATCTGGACCTGCGCGCCGGGGTAGCGGCTGTCCTCGGGGATCTTGTCGGCCTTGACCGTCTCGACCTCGTCGGGGTCGTACTCGCCGAAGGCGTCGTCGGCGGGGACGTCGACCGTGCCCTCGTCGCCGACGGCACCGCCGATGAACGCCTCCTCGACGGAGGGGAAGACGTGGCCGGCGCCGAGCGCGATGATGCGGGGCTCGAAGTCGTACTCGTCGACGTCGATCTCGGCGTCCTCGGCCGTCTCCTCGTCGGTGGTGTCGATGACGCGGTCGTCGTCGGCCGTTCGGATCGTGTACGCGACGCGGACGAAGTCGCCGTCTTCGAGTCCGTCGGCGTCAGTCTCGGTCTCGGTCTCCTCGGCCTCCTCGGCCGCGTCCGCTTGCTCCTGATCGCTCATACCTGAAGGTCACCTGTTACACCCTTAAGAAGCACGGTTCGGCCCGAAGCCCGCCGACGAGCGGGCGACAGCGGCGGTTCGGCGGCCGACGCGCCCGCGCAGGGGCCGCGGCGGCGCGACGCGGGACCCCGCGGCGGTTCGCCGGAGGGCCCTCCGGCGTCCCGCGCCCCTTATCAGCGTCCCGGTCGCATCGACGGGCATGTTCGAGGTCGAGATCAAGGTCCCGGCCGAGTTGGACGCGACGCGCGAGCGCCTCCGCGAGGTCGGAGCCGAGCGCGTCGCCGCCAAGCGACAGCGCGACACCTACTACGACGCGCCGCACCGCGAGTTCGCCGAGACCGACGAGGCGCTCCGGATCCGACGCGAGACCCCGCTGTCGGACGGCGACGGGTCGACGACAGCCGACGGCGACGGGTCGCCGGAGGACGGCGCGGAACCCGCGGCGACGGTCACCTACAAGGGGCCGCTCCTCGACGAGGCCTCGAAGACCCGCGCCGAACACGAGACGGGCGTCGACGACGGCGAGGCGCTCGCGGCGGTCCTCTCGGGGCTCGGTTTCGAGCCGGCCGCGACGGTGGAGAAGCGACGCGAGTTCTGGTCGTACGACGGCTTCACCGTGACGCTCGACGCCGTCGCCGGGCTCGACGAGTACGTCGAGATCGAGCGCCCCGTCGAGTCCGAGAGCGAGGTCGACGCGACCCGCGAAGCGGCGGTCGAGGCCCTCGACCGGCTCGGCCTCGACGCGGGCGATCAGGTGCGGACCTCGTACCTCGGGCTGTTGTTGGCCGCGGAGAGCGACTGACGGCGGGAGCTACGCTCCGTCGTCGTCGCCGTCGCCCTCAGCGTCTCCGTCTCCTTCCGGCCGCTTCTCGGAGAGCACCGTCCGCTCGAACTCGCAGACGAGTACGTCGTCGTCGCCGTCGACGATCTTGAACGCCTCCACGCGCATGGTGACGACGCCGCGCTCGCCGTCGCTCGTCTCGCGCTTGTCAGTCACCGTCGAGCGCGCGCGGATCGTGTCGCCGTGGAACACCGGGTTCGGGTGTTCGACCTCGTCGTACGAGAGGTTCGCGACGATGGTCCCGTCGGTCGTCTCGGGGATCGAGACCCCGACCGCGAGCGACATGGTGTACAGGCCGTTCACCAGCCGACCGCCGAACTGCGTCTCGGCGGCGAAGTCGGCGTCGAGGTGGAGCGGCTGCTGGTTCATCGTCATGTCGCAGAAGCGCTGGTTGTCGGCCTCGCTGATCGTCCGGCGCTTCGCGTGATCGATGGTCTCGCCGACCGCGAACTCCTCGTAGTAGCGTCCGGGCATGGCCCGTCCGTCGCCCGGCGGCGTGAAATCGGTACCGCTCTTAACCATGTAGCCATCCGTGGTGATTCACTCCGAAACCGAAGCGGTGGATTACGAGTAATCTGATTGGCGGCGACCACCGCCAAACCTCCACCTGAGAGGTCATGTCCGGGTTACTACGGATCACCGGCGACCACCGCCAAAGCCCCAGCCGCGAGGGCTCGCGCACCTCGTTGTGCTCCTCGCTCGCGTTGCTCGCTGCGGTGCTTACGTCGGTGGGGTTCGCCCTCGCGGCTGCCCCTTCGAGTCCCGCCCAGCACAGCACCTCACACCTCCCCAACCTCGTCGCTGGCACCCTCCGCTTCGCTCCGGGAGTCAGCGACTCCCTCGCGCGTGCGACTCGCGGCCTTCGACCGCTCGTCGGCACGCGCCACCACACCCTCGTTTATTTATAATACGGCCGGCTCAGACGCCAACGATTTATGTCCGATGGCAGGGAGGCCTCGACATGGCCAGACGAAGCCTGCTGTTCTCGCCCGGCGACAGCCCCGAGCTCATGCGGAAGGCCCCCGGAGCCGGCGCCGACGTGATCTGTTTCGACCTCGAAGACGCCGTTGTACCCGGCCGGAAGGACGAGGCAAGGGCGGCGGTCCGCGAGGTGCTCGCGGACCCCGCCTTCGACCCGGACGCGGAGGTCTGCGTCCGGCTGACCGCCGAGTCGCCCGCGGCCGACCTCGACGGCGTGCTGGGGAGCGACGCCGAGAGCGACGCCGAACCAGAGAGCGAGCCGGCGAGTGAGGGAGACGCCGTCCGTCTCGACGCCGTGATGCTCCCGAAGGTGGAGAGCGCCGACCGCGTCGACGACGTCGCCGACCTGTGCGCCGAGCGCGGGCGGGACCCGGCGGTGTTCGCGCTCGTCGAGACCGCGGCGGGGGTCCTCTCGGCCGAGGCGATAGCGGCCACGCCCGCGACCGACGCGGTCGTCTTCGGCGCGGAGGACCTCGCCGCCGACGTGGGCGCGACCCGCACCGACGAGGGGACGGAGGTGTTGTACGCCCGCGAACACGTCGTCCTCGCGGCGAGCGCGGCCGGCGTCGACGCGGTCGACACGGTGTACACGGACTTCTCCGACGAGGCGGGGCTCCGCGAGGACGCGGCGTTCGCGCGCCGGCTCGGCTACGACGGGAAGCTCGCGATCCACCCGGCGCAGGTGGGACCGATCACCGAGGCGTTCACGCCGGACCCGGAGGACGTCGAGTGGGCCGCGGCCGTCCTCGACGCCCGCGACGAGGCGGAACGGGAGGGGCGGGCCGTCTTCCAGGTCGACGGCGAGATGATCGACGCGCCGCTGATCGCGCAGGCCGAGCGGATCCTCGACCGCGCGCCCGCCGGTGACCGCTGATCCGGCCGACGGACGCGGCCACTATGGGGTCGTCCGTCACAGTTAACCACCGGCCACCAGAGGTGGAAGTATGTCTTCTGAGGCAAACCCGTTCGAGAGTCTGCGAGAGCAGGTCGACGACGCCGCGGCGGTCGTCGACGCCGATCCGGGCGTCATCGAGCGCCTGAAGAACCCGGAACGGGTGTTGGAGACGAACCTGACGTTCGAGCGCGACGACGGCACGCTGGAGACCGTGCGCGCCTATCGCTCGCAGTTCAACGGCGACCGCGGCCCCTACAAGGGCGGTATCCGCTATCACCCGGCGGTCACCCGCGACGAGGTGAAGGCGCTGTCCGGCTGGATGGCGTACAAGTGCGCCGTCGTCGACGTGCCGTACGGAGGCGGAAAGGGCGGGATCGCGATCGATCCGGCCGACTACTCCGAGCGCGAACTGGAGCGGATCACCCGCGCGTTCGCGACCGAACTGCGGCCGCTGATCGGCGAGGACCGCGACATCCCCGCGCCGGACGTCAACACCGGCCAGCGGGAGATGAACTGGATCAAAGACACCTACGAGATCTTAGAGAACACGACCGCCCCCGGCGTCATCACCGGGAAGGCGCTCGACTCCGGCGGCAGCGAGGGGCGCGTCGAGGCGACCGGTCGCTCCGTCGCGCTGTCGGCCCGCGAGGCGTTCGACTGGCTCGGCCGCGAGTTGGCCGGTTCGACGGTCGCCGTCCAGGGGTACGGCAACGCCGGGTCGGTCGCCGCCAAGCTACTCGACGAACTCGGGGCGAGCGTGGTCGCGGTGTCCGACTCCTCCGGCGGGGTCCACGATCCGGAGGGGCTCGATCCACGGGATGTGAAGGCGCACAAGGCCGAGACCGGCTCGGTGATCGACTACCCCGAAAGCGACGGGGTCACCAACGACGAGCTGCTCACGCTCGACGTCGACTGCCTCGTGCCGGCCGCGCTGGAGAACGCGGTCGACGGGGACCTCGCGGCGGACGTCGCGGCGGACCTGATCGTCGAGGCCGCGAACGGACCGCTCACGCCCGACGCCGACGACGTCCTCGCCGAGCGCGACGTCCACGTCGTCCCCGACATCCTCGCGAACGCCGGCGGCGTCACCGTCTCCTACTTCGAGTGGGTCCAGAACCGCCAGCGGTTCGGCTGGACCGAGGAGCGCGTCAACGAGGAGCTCGAACGCGTGATCACGGAGGCGTTCGACACGCTCGTCGACACCTACGAGTCGAACGAGGTCCGCAACCTCCGCACCGCGGCGTACGTCGTCGGCATCGGTCGGATCGTGAACGCGTACGATCAGGCCGGGAACTGGCCGTAGCGATCGGTTTCGGCCGCTTCGAGCGTCGGCGCCGACTCACTCCAGCGTCGCGTCCCGGACCTCGACGTGGCCCCGGTCCCCCTCCCAGACGGCGTCGTAGGTGAGGTCGATGCGTCGGTCCATGTGCGGCCCGTCCACGACGTACGTCTCGAACTCCCCGCCCTCGCCGAGCGGGTGGACGCCGTACTCCTCGCGGAGCGCGAGCAGGTCGTCGAGCGCGTCGGCGTCGTATCGCCGCCCGAGCCACGACTCGTCGAGCCCGTACGCCGCCACCTGAACGATCCGTATCTCGAAGCCGGCGTCGAACATCGCCTCCGCGAGTTCGACCGGGTCCCGCTGCCACAGGGGCGCGAACAGATCGATCCCGAGCCGGTCGCACATCGCCTGGATCCGGCTCGTCTGGAACTCGCTCTCGACCGCGCCGGCCGTGACGCCCGCGAGGTCGATGTCGTCCGCGGCGGCTATCTCGCGGAGCGCCGCCTCCATCGGCTCCAGTTCGGCGTCGCCCTGCGCGCCCGCGTCGTCCACGTCGCCCGCGCCGAAGTCGTCGGGAGACACCTCCACGAGGTCGATCCCGACGCTCTCGGCCGCGAGCGAGGCGAGCTCCGTCGCCGGCGTGTGGTACATGTACGAGTCGCCGGCGGGGTGGACGGTCAACAGCCGCGAGACGTCGAGCCCCTCCTCCAGTGCGCGGTACAGTGCCCACGAGGAGTCTTTGCCGCCCGAAAAGAGGCTCACCCAGTCGTCGGTCATTGGCGAGTGAACGACCGGCCCGCTTAAATCGTCGACGGTCCCCGGTTGACGAGCGTCGACTGCGTAGCGCCGGACGCGGTGATTCGTCGATCGAGCGCCGGTATCCCTGAGGGTTATCCGGGGCACCGCCATTATTAATGAAAAATGACAAGATATTAGCGACGGTGCGTCGGAGCCCACGTATGGAAGACCAGACGGAGCCGACGTTCGAGACGCTCACCGTCTCCGAGGGCGAGGAACCGTTCGGCAGCGCCAGCGAGGCGGGCGACGTCGTCTCGCCGATCCACCTCGCGTCGACGTTCGCCCTGCCGGGGCTCGATACCGAGATGCGACTGGAGGACGTGGACCCGGCCGCCGGCGAGTTCGTCTACGGCCGGCTGTCGAACCCGACCCGGCACACCTTGGAGACCCGGATCGCCGCGCTCGAAGGCGGCGGTCACGGGGCCGCGTTCGCCTCGGGCACCGCGGCGATATTCACGACGCTGCTCGCGCGCCTGAGTCCCGGCGATCACGTCGTCGCCTTCGAGGACCTGTACGCCGGCACCCGCCGGATGCTCGACGACGTCTTCCGATCGCGCCTCGGCGTCGACGTCACGTACGTCGACGCGACGGACACGGAGAACGTGGCGGCCGCGCTCCGCGAGGAGACCGCCGTCGTCTGGATGGAGTCGCCGACGAACCCCCGGCTCGCGCTGTGTGACATCGCCGGCATCGCCGACCTGCTCGCGGACAGAGACGTGTTGTTCGGCGTGGACAACACGTTCGCGAGCCCGTACTTCCAGCGCCCGCTCGAACTGGGCGCCGACGTGGTCGCGCACAGCACCACGAAGTACCTCAACGGACACTCAGACGCCATCGCCGGCGCGATCGTCACCGACGACGACGCGCTGGCCGAGGAGATCCGGTTCCTACAGCAGGTCGGCGTGGGCGCAGTGAGCGGTCCGTTCGACAGCTACCTCGTGTTGCGCGGCACCAAGACGCTCGCTGCCCGGATGGAGAGACACGAGGCGAACGCGACGGCGGTCGCCGAGTTCCTCGACGACCGGCCGGAGGTGAGCGACGTGTACTACCCGGGGTTACCGAGCCATCCCGACCACGAGCTGGCTCGCGAGCAGATGTCCGGGTTCGGCGGGATCCTCTCGTTCGAACTCGACGGAACGATCGCCGACGCGAAGCGGTTCGTCGAGGCGCTGACGGAGTTCACGCTCGCGGTCTCCGTCGGCGGCGTCGAGAGCCTGATCGAACTGCCGGCCGCGATGACCCACGAGCCGCTCTCGCCCGCGGAGCGGGAGGCGCTCGGGATCTCGGACACGCTGATTCGCGTCTCGGTCGGAATCGAAGGGATAGACGACCTGATCGGGGATTTACGAGGCGGGTTCGACGCGATGAACCGGCGTGCGACGACGCCGTCGGCCGACCGCTGACGCCGGGCGTCACCGCGGCGGGCGGCTCTCAGTCCGAGATGAACTCGTTGTCGCGCCAGTTGACGCCGCCCTCTCCCTCGCCGGCCCCCTGCGGGCTCTCGACGACCTCGATGCTGGCGGGTCGCGGCTCGCCCTCGACGATCCGCGTCGCCTCGAGATCGCCGTCCTCCTCGGTGATCGCGGTCAGTGTCCCCTTCTCGGAGAGCGTCGCGATCTTCCGGAGCACGAGGAACATCGGGTACTGGAGCGCGGAGTTCTGGAGGACGGTCTCGCGGTCGCCCTTGAAGCAGGCGAACTCGACGAGCTCGGAGGGGATCTCCTCCTCCTCGTCGTCCATCCACTGCGGGCCGCCGGCGCGCGGGGGCTCTTCCTCCCAGACGCGGGTCTCCGTGACCGACGCCTTCAGCTGGGCGGTGGGCGTGTACTTGCTGATCGATTCGTCGTCGGACAGGGCCTTGATGATGAGTGTGTTGTTTCGACGCGTGATGTCGATGTCGTCGATCTCCGGCGGGAGGTCGGGATCTTCGTCGAAGTACGTCTCTACGTCTTCGAGTGGCAGTTCGAGCGTCGAATGAAGTCGGAACACGCGGCCTGTCATTGTTTGTGGAGTGCGGTGGGGTCGAACCGATGGTCACGGCGGCAGCGGCAACGGCTGTACGTACGTTCTATACGCACCGTGGGTTTATATGGACTGCCCTTCGAAGTGTGAGGATCGGTGTGACGGAGGCGCGATCCGCCTCGCGCCTCCGAGCCGAGTCCGGGACGGATCTCGGCTTCGAGCGGGGCCCGGACCGGAGTCGGCTCGTTACTCTGCGCCCAGTTCCGCGGCGAGTTCGCCGCGTTCGTCGAGTTCACCGAGCACGTCGCTGCCGCCGACGAACTCGCCGTCGACGAACGTCTGCGGGATCGTCTCCCACCCGCTGTGAGACTCTAGCGCCTCGCGGTACTCCGGGAGCGCGGGCAGCACGTCGACCGTCTCGAACTCCTCGACGTGCTGAGAGATCAGCTCGACGGCGCGCTGCGAGTAGCCGCACTGCGGCATCAGGCGGTTCCCCTTCATGAAGAGTACCACGTCGTTGTCGGCGAGCGTGTCCTCGACGCGCTGTTCGATCTCCTCGGCGTCGGCGTCCGTTTCGGGGCTGAACGTCATACGTCTCGGTACGCGTCGCCGAGGCAAATGGGTTCCGCACGGGTGCGGCGGAGTGGGCCGGTCGGTGACCGGCCGAACGGCTCCGGGTTACTCCTCGCGGTCGACGCGGACGACGTCGACGAGCGAGTACACCGGGACCCCGTCGATCTCGTCGTACCCCATCTTGTCGACCAACACGACGCACGCGACCGGCTCGCCGCCCTGCTCGCGGATCGCGTCGATCGATTCCCGCATCGTCGTCCCGGAGGTGATGATGTCGTCGACGACGTAGCAGTCGCGGTTCCGGATCGCGGCGAAGTTCCGCGAGAAGCCGCCACCGTGCTCGTCGATGTCGCCCTCCTCCCACTGGTGTTTCGCGGGGGCGTACGTGCCGAGGTCGGTGTCGAGCCGGTCGGCGACCGCGGTCGCGAGCGGCGCTCCGGCCTTCTCGATCCCGACCGTCAGGTCGACCGCCTCGCCCTGTTTGGCCAAGAGGTCCGCCATCGCGCTCGCCGCGTAGCCGAGGCGGGTGGAGTCGCGCCCGAGCGCCGACCAGTCGACGTGGATGTCGGCGGACGCGGTCGTCCCCGCGGTCTCCGCGCCCTCCGAGCCGCCGCCCCGCTCGACCAGCCAGCTCGCCGTCTCCCGCGAGACGTTCAGCTCGTCGGCGATTTCCCCCTTCGAAAGGCCCCGCTCGGCGAGCTCGGCAGCGCTGTCTATCAGGTCGTCAACGTTCTTCATACGCGGCAAATTCGACCGCCGTTTTAATAGTCGTGTCGTCATCCGCGAACGCGGCCTCGAACTCGTCGATCCCGTGGACGCCGGTGACGAGATCGTCGAGGAACGGCTCCGAGAGGCGTCCGAGCGACTCGACGGCCGACTCGAAGTGCCCGTACCCGGAGTTGACGCTGCCGACGAGCGCCTTGTTGTGGAGGACGAACTCTCGGTGGAGGCGACCGCCGTCGATCTCGAACTCCCAGTCGCCCGGGACCCCGAGGAGCGCGCCGACCCCGTTCGGGGCGAGCGCCTCGATCGTCTCGAAGGCGTGGGGCGCGTAGCCCGTCGCCTCGAAGACGAAGTCCATCGGCTCGTGCGCGTCGGGGACCTCGGGGATCGCGGTGTCGTTCGAGTTCACGTACGTCGCCCCCAGCGACTCGATAATGTCGATCGTCGGGTCCGGGCGCTCGCGCCGACCCAGACAGTAGATCCGGTCGAACGAGTCGTCGAGGGTCGCGACGGTCAGGAGGCCGAGCGACCCGTTCCCCAACACGAGCGCGGACTCCGGCTCCCAGTGGAACGCCGACCGGCTGGCGTACGCGTGTTCGATCGCCTTCTCGGCGATCGAGACCGGCTCGACGAGGAATCCCCACTCGGCGAGCGCCGGCGGGATCTCGACCAAGAACTCCGCGGGGCTGGTGAAGTACTCCGCCATGAACCCGTGCGCGCCGACGATGCCGCGCTCGTGGTACTCGCCGTCCGGAGCCATGTCCGGTTCGCCGCGCGCGAAGTACTCGTTCGCGCCGTTCGGCGGCCGGCGGACCGTCGGGACGACGACGTCACCGACCTCGAACGGCGTGTCGTTCGGGTCCTCGATCACGCCGACGGCCTCGTGGCCCAACACGATGTGGTCCTCGCCCGCGGGCGTCGCGCCGTGGCCGCCGGCGATGACCTCGTGGTCGGTCCCGTCGACGCCGACTCGAAGGGTCCGAACCAGCGCCTCGCCCGGCGCGGGCTCCGGTCGCGGCTTCTCCGTCACGACCGGTTCATCGGCTCCCTCGTAGACGGCAATCGCGTTCATGTCCCGACTCAAGCGGTCAGCCACCAAAAGATTTCTTTTATTTCGAGTAAACGCGGACGACGGATCCCCCGTGGAGTTTTCACTCGGTCGTCCGTACTCGCCGGCGTGTGTACACTGACTCTGGCGTGGCGGGCGTTCGGGGACGCGCCCGTCGCGCTCGCGGCCACCCGCGACGAGGCGCTCGACCGCCCGAGCGAGCCGCCGGCGGTGCGCGGCGGCGGTGGCGGCGGGGGCGACGAGAGCGGCGGCGACGGCGATTCCCGCGAGGGCGTCCGGTACGTCGCCCCGCGCGACGCCGAGGCCGGCGGAACGTGGATCGGCGTCTCCGAGGGCGGCCTCGTCGTCGCGGTCACGAACCGGTGGACGGACGCCGAGCGCGAGGGCGAGCGCTCCCGGGGGCTCCTCGTCCGCGACTGCCTGACGGCCGACTCCGCCGAGGCGGCGGTCCGGGCGGTCGAGCGCGAGCTCGACGAGCGCGCGTACGCCGGGTTCAACCTCGTCTTGGCCGACGCCCTTGGCGCGTTCCTGCTCGCGTACGACGGCGGGCTCGCCGTGACCAGACTCGACCCGGGCGTCCACGTCGTCGGGAACGTCGGCGGCGTGATCAACGGGGGCGAGCGGTTCGCGATCCCCGAGCGACGGGCGGAGTTCGGTGCCGAACGCGCCGACAGCGCCAGGCGGATCGCGGCGGCGCTCGTCCCGGAGCCGGGGGAGTCGGGCGCGTCGTGGCTCGACCGCGCGAGCGGCCTCCTCGCGGACCACGAGTACGGCGCGTGCCTCCACGGCGACGGCTTCGGAACGCGGTCGTTCACGCGGATCCGGACCGGCGACGACCCCGCCGTCGCGCACGCCGACGGACCGCCCTGCGAGACGGCCGCGGAACGCGTTCCCCTCCCCGAGAAGTTCGCGACCGACGGCGTCTAAACCGGGCGATCGGTCTGCCGAGCGCCGGCGGTCGTCTCCCGACGAACCGGCGCTCTCGCGGCGGCTCGACGTCCGCCCGGAAAGCCAGTTTTAAGCGATTCGGGAGGTGTGAGAGAGTATGAGCGCGTCCGAAATCGAGTCCGACCTGTCGGCGGACGAGCGGGCCGGCCTCGAACTCATCCGCGAGACCGGCGGCATCCACCAGAGCGACTTCTGGAAGAAGCTCGACGTCTCGTCGCGGAAGGGGAGCCGCATCGCCGAAGCGTTGGAGGAGTCGGGGCTCATCCAGCGGTCCGACACCGTCTACGACGGCCACAACACCTACTACTTGGAGCCCGCGCCGCGCGACTTGGACTTCTCGCTGCTGATGGCGGGCGACATGCTCTCGCCGTTCATCGGCGAGGAGGAGGTCGACGCGCAGGCGGACGCCTTCTCGCAGTGGATGATGAATCTCGCGTACGAGGAGTACTGACCGCCGTCGACCGACACCGCTCGCACCGCTTCGATTCGTCCGTTCTCTCGCTTTTATCCGCGTCCGCGAACCGCCACGGCCCGGTCATTTTCCTCGATCGAGTCGGGATCGATCCCGTATGAAGCGCGCCCTCCAGTTCGCGGTCGGCGTCGGGCTGCTCCCCGGCTCCGCCGTGTACGCACTGGTCCCGTCGCTCCCGGCCGCACTCGGAACGGCCGCCGTCTACGTCGGCGCGGCATACTTCTACCTCGCGTTCGACGTCTCGCTGCTCGCGCCCGCACCGCGGTTCGACGAGCGTAGCGACAGGCTCGGGTACGGCGTCGGTCTCTTCGGCCTGAGCGTCACCCCAATCCTGTTCGCGCACGGGGCGGGAAGCGGCGACGCGGCCGTGTTCGGCTTCGCGATCGCGTTTTTCGGCGCGGTGGCGTTCCTCACGCTCAGCGAGCAGGCCAGACGCGTCGACGAGCGAACGGAGTAACGTCGACGGAGACCGGACCGGAGCGCCGCGCCGCCGCTCCGGTCAGACCAGCAGGAACGCGAACAGCGCGATCCCGGCCGCGAGCGTCAGGAACAGCACGCTCCGGCCGATTCCGGCCCGGATCTCGACGTCGATCCCGGCGCGGGAGAGCGTCTCGCGCGGGTCGCTCGCGGTTCGCATCGTCGCGCCCGCGAGCGCCATCGTCGCGCGGTCGACGGCGGCCCACAGCTCGGTGACGCCCCACACCGAGCCGCGCCCGAGGTAGAACGCGCCCGGGAAGAGGACGGCGTCGACGTCGGGCATCCGGTGCGCGAGCCAAGCGAGCGGGCGCTTCAGCGAGAAGAAGCCGACGAAGCCGGCGACCAGCAGCGCTCCGCTCTCGACCAAGTGGCTCTGACTGTACGGCTTGAAGTACACCTCGTCGCTGAGGATCAAGTCCGTGAACGGCATCAGCTCGATCAGCTGGGTGTAGAAGACGCCGAAGAAGACGCACGCGCCCGCGGCCAACACCATGCCGCCCGTCTGGAACGGCGTGGCGTCGTCGGGCGTCAGCGTCGCCGACCCGTGGAAGAACACGTAGTAGCCGAGCTTGATGAACGACATGAACGTCCCCACGCCGCCGAGGACGAGCAGCCACCAGAGCAGTCCGCTGTCCAGCAGCAGGACGTAGTTGTGGACCTCGTGCGCGGAGTCGAGCACCATCCCCTTCGAGATGAACCCGTTGAACCCGGGCACCGCGGTGATCGAGGCCGCGCCGACGAGGTAGACGACGAACGTGACCGGCATCACGCGCCAGAGGCCACCCATCTCGCGGATGTCCTCGACGCCGGTCCGGTAGACGACGACGCCGACGGCCATGAAGAGGAGGCTCTTGTAGAGGACGTTGTTGAACAGGTGCGCGAAGCCGCCGACGACGGCGAACTCGCCGACGGCCGTGGCGAGGCCGAACCCGGCGAGCATGTAGCCGAGCTGCGCCTGGATGTGGTACGACAGCAGCCGCCGCGGGTCGTACTGGAGCAACGCGAAGAACGCGCCGTAGACGGCCATGAAGCCGCCGAGGTACGCGAGCCACATACCCCCCTCGGGGAACGCGCGGTACATCACGTAGGCGGCGGTCTTCGTCGTGAACACCGAGAGGAACACCGAGGCCGCGACGTGCGGGCGCGGGTAGGTGTCCGGCAGCCAGGAGTGTAGGAAGATGAACCCGCAGTTGATCCCGATCCCGACCGCCGCGAGCACCGTCGCCGCCGGGTGGATCCCGGTCGTCGCCGAGAACAGGAAGGTCCCGGCGTTCGCGAAGTGGACGACGACGGCCGCGAGCAGGATGGTCCCGCCGGTCCCGTGGAACAGCGCGTAGCGGTAGCCGGCCCGGACCGCCTTCCCGCCGTGCTGCCAGACGAGCAGCGTCGAGGTGACGGCCATCAGCTCCCAGAAGAAGATCAGGGTGAGCCAGTCGCCGGCGTAGATCGTTCCGACGGTCGTGGCGACGTAGGTCAGCGCGAACGCGGTCACCCACGTCGGCGCGTCGCTGCCGTAGGCGTACAGCACCGCGGCCGTGGCGAGGAATCCGACGACGACCCCCATCAGCAGCGAGAACTGGTCGACGTTGAAGAAGACGACGTCGAAGCCGAGGAACGTCGTCGCGAGGTGCGCGCCCGTCCCGCCGTCGCCGAGCAGCACCGCCTGAACGAACGTGAACGCCGTCGCCAGCGCGGCGACCGCGTGCCCGGCCCGCCGCGGCAGCGCCAGCACCGCGAGCGCCGCGAAGGCGATCAGGACGTACGGCGGTATCGAGGTGAGAAGGTCGGTGGGCACCGTCACGGGCGCACCACCCCCTCCGGGAGTCGCGTGTCGACGATGAGCTCGATCAGCTCCAAGAAGCCCATCTCGTAGGGGATCACGCCGAGCAGCACCGCGAGGCTCATCGCGGCGAGGATCGGCCCGAGCGTGAACCTGTCTCTTATACACAT
>NZ_AOJL01000033.1 GCF_000337035.1 Halorubrum coriense DSM 10284 | reverse complement strand
GGGCCGCCGTGGTGGTCGTGGTCGTCGTGGTCGTCACCGTGGTCGTCGCCGTGGCCGTCGTGGTCGCCCGCGGCGACGGGTTCGCCGTCGTCGTGAGCGGCGGCGGCATCGGCCGCGCTCCCGTCGGACGCGTCCCCGCGCCCGGGACCGAACGGCACGTCCGCGTCGGAGGGGCGCTGGTCGACCGCGTAGTCTCCCGTGTCGACCCGCTCGGCCGGCTCCGAGAAGTCGCGCTCGCTCGTGTCGAAGTCGGGTCGGACGACGCCGTCCGCGTCGGTCGGCAGGTCGTCGAGGTCGGCGTCCGGCACCTCGGACTCGTCGACGCCGTCCGCGTCGGGCGACGCCGCGTCCGCGCCGTCCGCGTCCGCGACGATGTCGTCCACGTCGTCGGCGGACCCGGACTCGTCATCGTCCTCGTTCACGTCGTCACTTGCGCGGCCCCCGTCGGTCGCCGCGTCGTCATCTGCGCGGCCCCCGTCCGTCGCCGCGTCGTCGTCTGCGCGGCCCCCGTCCGTCGCCGCGACGATCGACCGCGACTCGCCGCCGAGCGGGAAGTCGACGAGCGGCTTCGCGTCGTGGGCGTCCTCCGCCTCGAAGAAGGCGGTGTAGATCACCGGCCAGAAGTAGGCGACGTTGAGCACGCCGGAGAGGAGCAGCGCGCCGGCGAGGTAGTAGGCGACCGGGGTGAAGTTCATTCCCATCCGCACCCCGCCGATCAGCATGTAGTACTTGCTGACGAACCCGGCGAGCAGCGGGATTCCCGCCATGCCGAGCGAGGCCACCGTGAACGCGCCCATCGTCAGGGGCATCCGCTTGCCGATCCCCGCCATCTGGGAGATGTAGTCCGTGTGGGTCGAGACGTGGATGTTGCCCGCACAGAAGAACAGGGTGAGCTTCATGAACGCGTGCGCCGGGATGTGGAGCAGCGCCCCCACGAGCCCGTACCAGCCGAACAGCCCGAGCCCGAGGATGATGTAGCTCAGCTGGCTTATCGTCGAGTAGGCGAGCCGGCGCTTCAGGTGGTCCTTCCGCAGTGCGATGAGCGAGGCCGCGGTCAGCGTGACCGCCCCGATGGTCGAGAGGACGAGCCCGGCGGTGAAGCCGAACGGGAGCGAGAGGTCGAAGACGAGTTCGGGGCCGAACACGTCGAGGACGACCCGTGCGACGCCGAACGCGCCGGACTTGACGACGGCGACCGCGTGGAGCAGGCCGGAGACCGGCGTCGGAGCGACCATCGCCTCGGGGAGCCACTGGTGGAGCGGCATGATGCCGGCCTTCACGCCGAATCCGATCGCGAGCAGGAAGAAGGCGAGCATCGCCAGCCCGGGGTCGGCGTTCGCGAGTTCCGCGATCCCGCCCGCGGTGAAGTCGACGCTCCCGGCGAGCAGGTAGACGAGCACGGTGCCGGCCAAGACGAGCACGCCGCCGCCGAACATCGTGTACGCGAGGTACTTCCGGCCGGCCGAGCGCGCCTCGGCCGTCTCGTCGTGCGCGACGAGCGGGTACGTCGCGATCGACAGCAGCTCGTAGAAGACGAAGATCGTCACGAGGTTGCCCGCGAAGGCGATCCCCATCGTCGCGGCCAGAGACACCGCGAACGCCGCGAAGTACCGGGTCTGGTTCGGCTCGTCGAGCCCGCGCATGTAGCCGATGCTGTAGAAGGAAGTGATTATCCACAGCCCGCTCGCGAGGAACGCGAACAGCATGCCGAGGGCGTCGGCGCGCAGGGCGAACTCGATCGGCGCGCCGATGCCGGGGAGGAACGCTCCGAGCGACCACTCGAAGGTCGTGCCGTCGAGGACCGCCGGCAGCATCGACGCGACGATCCCGAACTTCGCGAGCGACGCGACGAGCGTCCACCCCTCGCGGACGTTCGGCGAGCGATACGACGCGACGATGAGGACAGCCGCGACGAACGAGACGAGAACCGCGAGCAGGGGTCGTGGGTCTTGAAGTACGACGTCAGTCATGCGAACACCTCGGTGAGGAACGGGTCGAACCACTCCGCGAGCGCGAAGCCGCCGAAGCCGAGCGCGACAGTCGCCAGCGCCGCCAACGCGAGCGCGAGCAGCGACGCGGTCGGCACGCGGTCGGGGACGATCGACGACCGCGGAGCGCCCTCGACGGGCGCGGGGAGGCCGTCGGCGGTCCTCGCGCCGGACCGCTCGCCCCCGTCGGTGGCCGCGTCGTCGCCTGCGCGGCCCCCGTCGGTGGCCGCGTCGTCACTTGCGCGGCCCCCGTCGGCCGCCGCGTCGTCACTTGCGCGGCCCACGTCGACCGCCGCGTTATTCGCCGAGCCGCTCGCCGCGTCGCCGTGGTCGCCGGGAAGGCCCCCGCCGGCGAAGTAGAACCGCTCTATCAGCCGCGCGACGTACGACAGCGTGAACAGCGTGCTGACGAATATCGCCGCCGCGACCGCGATCCCGATCGCGCCGCCGCCGGCGAGGCCGGCGTCGACCGCGCCGACGCCGATGTACCACTTCCCGAGGAAGCCGATCGAGGGCGGAATCCCGACGAGACCGAGGCCGAGAACCGCGAGCGCCCCGGACGTGTACGGGGCCGCGCGGGCGGCGCTCGCGAGGTCGCCGATCTCCCGGCTCCCATAGCCCAGCGCGAGCAGCCCGATCCCGAGGAACAGGCCGAACTTCATCACGCCGTGCCCGACGAGGTGGACGATCCCGCCGAGCAGCGCCGTCTCGTTCGCGAGCGCGACCGCCGCGCCGATCATGCCGAACTGCGCGACCGACGAGTACGCGAACATCCGCTTGAGGTTCGACTGCATCGCGGCGAGCACCGACCCCGCGAGTATCGAGACCGTCGAGACGACGAGCAGGGCGGTCGCGATCCCCTCGTTGGCCGCGAGGAACTCGACCGTGAACACGGTGTAGGTCACGCGGATCAGCGCGTACGCGCTCGTCGTCGACACCAGCGCCGCGACGACCGTCGTGACCGAGTCCGGCGCGCGCTGGTAGGCGTCGGGCTGCCACGAGTGGACCGGGAACAGGGCGATCTTCAGCGCCAGCCCCGCCACGATGAACGCGTAGCTCGCGCGGACGAGCGGGTCGCCGTACCCCGCCTGCGCGACGATCTGCGCCTGGAGGTCGAGCATGTTCAGCGTCCCCGTCGCGAGGAAGGCGTAACCGACGCCGAGCAGGTACAGCGAGGCCCCGACGGTGCCGACGACGAGGTACTTCAGCGAGGCGTACGCGCTCGCTCCCGACCGGTCCGAGGCGATGAGCGCGTACGTCGTCAGCCCGGTGATCTCCAGGAAGACGAACAGGTTGAACATGTCGCCGGTGAGCGTCATCCCGACGAGGCCGCCGACCAACAGGAGGTACGCGCTGTAGAACGGGTTCCCGCGGGGGCCGGCGACCCGCGCGAACGCGAGCGTCGCGACCGAGACCGCGGCGACGAGCAGCAGCACCGCCACCGACAGTCGGTCGGCGACGAGCTCGATCCCGACCGGGGGGAGGAAGCCGCCGAGCGCGTGGGCAAACGGGCCGTTCAGTACCACTTCCGCGGCGATCGCGGCCGCGATGCCGGCCACGGCCGTCGTGCCGACCGCGGCGATCGGCCAGCCGACCCGGTCGTACCGGAGCCCGAGCGCCAGCGGCAGGGTGGCCGCCACGATCGGAACGACCACCGCGAGCGGCAGGAGGACGTCAGTCATCGGCTTCACCTCCCGAGTCGGGCGCGCCGGACGCCCCGTCGACCCGGGACGCCTCGGCCGAGCGGCGCGCGGGGATCGACCCCTCGTCGCGGAGCAGTTCGCGGAGGGTGTCCGTCCGCAGCGTCCCGTACTCGTCGTAGATCCGGATGCACAGCGCGAGCCCGACCGCGGTGAGGCTCACGCCGACGACGATGGCGGTGAGCACGAGCACGTGCGGCAGCGGGCTGACGTAGAGGCCGCCCTCCGGCCCGCCGGTGGGCACGATGGGGATCGCCCCGCCGTCGACGTACGCCGAGGCGATGAACAGCAGGAAGATAGCCGTCTGGAACAGGTTGAGTCCGATGATCTTCTTCACGAGGTTCGGGTTCGCTATCATCATGTACAGTCCGATGCTCAACAGCAGCGCGAACGCGACGTAGGCGTGCCTCGTCGCGAGGATGTTCACCGCGCCGCCCGTCGAGGCGAGCGCCGCGGCGGCTCCGGAGCCGCCGATCGCGTCGGCGAGCGCACCGACGAGCGCAGCCATCAGCGCTCACCCCCGTCGGTCGCCGCCGGGCCGGAGGCGTCCGAGCCGGTCCGCCCGTCGTCGGTCACGCCCGGGGGCGGCGCGGCCGCGCCGCCGTCGCTCGCGGGGTCGTCGCCGTTAACCCCGGGCCCGTCGCCGACCTCGTCGTCGAAGGCGTCCGCGTCGGCGAACCCTCCCGCGTCGCTGAACCCCTTCGCGAGGACGAAGAACAGCCCCATCAGGACGCCGGCGACGATGGTGCCGATCCCGAGGATCTCGACGCCCTCCATCCCGTACTTGACGGGGTCTGGGATCGGCAGCAGTTCGTACTGGAGGAACGCGCCGCCGAGCGCGACCGGGACCAGCCCGATGCCGGCGAACACGAGCGCGCCGCCGACCGCCAGCGCGACGACGACGGTGTTCGCGAGCCACTGCCGGGTGGCCTCGATGCCGAACGCGAAGGCGATCATGAACACGACCGCGGCCACGATCGCGCCGCCCTGGAACCCGCCGCCGGGCGACCCGCCCCCGTGGAAGGTGACGAACAGCCCGTAGGTGAACGCGAACGGCGCGACGATCTTCACCGTCGGCATGATCACCTGACTCTCCGTGTACGGCGTCCCCTGCCGGCGGTCCGAGTCGAGGCGACCGTCGCTGCGCGGCGGCCGGTCGCGGCCGAAGCCGCCGCCGGGGTCGCCCTCTGCGTCCGCGTCGACGTCGGGGTCGGAGCCGCTCATGCGAACACCTCCCTGTGGAGGACGATGAGGGCGGCGATCCCGGCCGCGAACACGACGACGGCCTCGCCGAACGTGTCGAACCCGCGGAACGCCGCCAGCACGGCCATCACGGTGTTCTCGACGTGCGTCTCCGCGTACGTCTCCGCGATGTACCACTGGGTCACGTCCGGGTTCGACCAGATCGGCGCGTCCGGGGAGCCCACGGCGGGGATGTCGCCCATCGTGAGCATGAGGCCGCCGAACAGTAGTCCCGCCGCGCCCGCCGCGGGCAGGTTCACCGACTCGAAGGCGGCCTCGTGGTCGATCCGCGTTGTCTTCGCGAGCGTGAGGAGCAGGAGGACGGTCGTCACGCCGGCGGAGATGGCCGCCTCCGTCATCGCCACGTCCGGCGCGCGGTAGAACGTGTACAGCGCGGCCATCCCGAGGCTGTACGCGCCGAAGATGATCACCGCCGCGAGCACGTCGCGCGCCAGGGCGGTGAACAGCGCGGTCAGCACCACGAAGGCGAACAGGCTCGCCTCGATGGCGGTGACCTGCGCGACCACCGGCGCGCCGGCGGGGCCGAGCGCCGCGAGCGCCCCCGTCATCGGCGATCGTCCCCGTTGGTCCACGGCACGATTCCCTCCTCGAAGGCGGCCCGAGCGATGGCGTGGGCCGCCGTCGGGTTCGTCACGAAGATGAAGAACAGCAGGAGGACCGACTTGAAGCCGGCCCCCGCCAGCCCGACGGTGAGCGCGACCGCCGCGAGCCCGAAGCCGGCACCCAGCGTGTCGGCCTGCGAGGCGGTGTGCGCCCGCGAGTAGACGTCCGGCAGGCGGATCACGCCCGTCATCGAGACGAACGAGAAGAACAGCCCGAGCAGCGTGAGCGCGACCACGAGCCACACCCGGGCCGTCTCCATCGCCGCGGCGGTCACAGCACACCACCCCGCTCGACGGTGAACTTCGAGATGGCGATGGCCATCAGGAAGTTGAGCAGCGCGTACACCAGGGCGATGTCGAGGAACGTCGGCTCGTCGAGGGCCGCGCCCAAGATGGCGAGGATGACGACGGTGTTCGTCCCGAGGACGTTCACCGCCAGCACCCGGTCTTGCATCGTCGGTCCGACGACCGCGCGGTAGAGCATGCCGACCGCGAGGACGGCGAAGCCGGCGGCCGCGACGAGCAGGAAGTCGCCGAGCGTGACGCCGGCCGCGAGCGGGGCGTCGACGAGGCTCATCGGCCGGTCACCTCGTCGTCGCTCGGCTCGTCGGGAGTCTCGGACTCGGCGGCGTCCGCGGGGGCCGCGTCGTCCGCGCCGCCGTCGGCGGCGGCGATCGGCAGCTCCTCGGTGGCGTCGTCGCCTTGGAGGATCGCGACGTCGTCGCGCTCGCGGGGAGTCGGGAGCCGCGCCGATCGGCGGCCGTAGTAGACGAATCGGGTCCACCGCTCCAGCGAACCGTCGAACAGTCCCTCCCGGGCCCACGGGACGAGCGAGTGGACGTAGAGGTCGCTGTCGCGGGCGCGGACGGTGAGCGTGCCGGGCGTCAGCGTGATCGAGTTCGCCAGCGTCATCAGCGGGAGGCCGCTGCCGACGATCACGCGCATCCGGTTCATCGTCGGCTCGATCGGGAGCCGCGGATCGAGGATGACGCGGGCGACGACGAGGTTCGCCTTGACGATCTCGAACAGCAAGACGGGGACGTAGACCAGCCCGCGGAGGATCCGCATCGGCGTGCGCGGGACCGCCGGCGTCGAGTCGAGGCTCACCCGCGAGAGGGTGATCGACACGACCGCGGCGGTCGCGACCCCCGTCACGACGTCGAACCAGTAGGTCGGGTCACCGAGGAGGAGGTAAAACGCCAGGGAGAGCCCGAACAGCGCCACGAAGCGCCCGGTGGTCGCTTCCGTGCGGAACCGCTCGCGGCGCGTCGGTCGGTCGACCGGCGCGGTCTCGACCGACAGCGGCGTGTTCGAGAGGGCGAACTCCAGCGGTTGGAGCAGCGTCGTGTTGCCCACCGGCGTGTACTCCGGGTCGAGGACGACGCGGTCGGCGTCGTTGGCCTCTGCGTACTCCGCGAGGACGCGGACGTAGTCGTTGGCGCCGAACAGGTAGTCGTCCGCGCCGATCACCGCCGTGACGACGTCGACGTCCGCGGCGGCGGGCGCTTCGGAGTCGTCGAGGTCGGCCGTCGTCCACGCGGAGACGCGGTCGAGGACGCGCTCGGCCGACGCCGCCCGCTCGTCGCTCTCCNGGATCGCCGTTCCGCCACGAGGCGATCTCGACGAGGTGGATCGCCGGCGAGCCGTCGGCCGCGGCGGTCTCCGCGACGTGCGATATCGTCGACCGGAGCGTGGAGGTCGGCTCGACCGGTACGATGACCGCGCCGGCGGCCGACCCGCTCTGCGCGCGCGATCCCGCACCCGCTTCCTCGGTCGAGCCGTGCGCGTCGGGGGTTACGTCGCGGGGCGGAGGGCCGGCGTCAGCCACCCACCACACCTCCCACGGAGCCGTGCGTGACCGTCTCGTGATACATGAGTATCTCTACCCAGTTCGTAACTCTACCGCCTCAAAACAGTTTGTATCCGCGGGGATCCTGCCGGCGGCAGGCGATACGCCCCGCGCTCCGGGGGCGTCGTCGACGGATCACGGGAGAGCTGATCGGGGGCCGATCCGCCGGCCGCTCAGACCGACGCGTCGAGCGTCGACGCGAGGCGGTCGGCGATCCGCCCGGCGACCGCGTCCTTCGAGCCGGCGACCTCCTCGGGGTCGACCCCGGGGTCGCCGACGAGCAGGACGCGCGTCTCGTCGTCGCCCATCACGCTCGCGTCGTTCGCGACGACGAACGAGAGTCCCACGCGGTCGCGGATGCGCTCGGCCTCCGCGACCATCGCCGCGTCGTCGCCGGACGTCTCGGCTTTGAACCCGACGATCGGGAGGTCGGGATACGCCTCGCGCACCGAGTCGATGAGCTTCGGCGTCGGCTCCAGTTCGACCGACAGCGGCGAGCCGGACCGGATCTTCTCGTCGACGGCGTCGGCGGTGAAGTCCGAGATGGCGGCCGCCGACACCAGCGCGTCCGCGGTCGCCGCGGTCCGCCGGCACGCGTCCATCATCTCGTCGGCCGTCTCGACCGCGACCACGTCGGCGTAGGGCACGTCCGGGCCGTCCTGAACGAGCGTCACCCGCGCGCCGCGAGCGTAGCACGCCCGCGCGACCGCCCGTCCGGTCTTCCCCGAGGCGCGGTTCGTCAGGATCCGGATCGGGTCGATCCGCTCTTTCGTCGCGCCCGCGGTGACGACGACGTGCGCGCCCGAGAGGGTCTGCGGCGTCGTCGCGCGGGCGACCTCCGTGACGACGTCTTCCTCGGTCGCTATCTTCGCCTTCCCCTCCTCGATCCGCGGGTCCGCGAAGCGGACGCCCCACGACTCCAGGCGGTCGAGCGCGTCGAGGACGCCCGGGTGGTCGTACATCGGCTCGTGCATCGCGGGGGCCATCACGACCGGCACGTCCGCGCCGAGCGCGGTGGTCGCGCAGGTGGTGACCGGCGTGTCGTCGACCGCGGCCGCGATCTTCCCCGCAGTGTTCGCGGTCGCGGGCGCGAGCAGCAGCACGTCGGCCCACCCCTCGCGGCCGCAGAGCTCCACGTGCTCGACGCTCCCGGTGATCTCCGTGACGACGGGCTCGTCGGTCGCGAAGTCGACCGCCCACGGGTGGACGATGTTCGTCGCCGAGGGGGACATGACGGCGCGGACGCTCGCGCCGTGGCGGCGCAGTTCGTGCGCGAGTTCGACGACCTTCACCGCCGCGATGCTCCCCGAGACCCCGAGCGCGACGTTGACCCCGTCCAGCATTACCGACATCGTTCCGGCCGCGACGGCTTATAAGATGTCGTTGCGGCTCCGGTCAGGACCCGTTCGGCTGCCCGCCGTCCTGCGGCGCGGGGAAGTCGGCCGCGGACAGCAGCGCGCTCACCGCGTCGGTCTCCAGCGTTCCCAGTACCCCGGTGGCGGGCCCGCTCACGAGGGCGGCCCCGGCCCGCTCGTTGGCGTCCGCCACCGACAGCCCATCGACGTCGGCCGCGTACGACTTCAGGTCCTCGACCGCGGCCGAGACGATCTCAGCCTGCGCGTCGAGCAGCTCCGTCTGCGCCTCCTCCTGCGAGAGGTTCCCGTCCTCGACGCGCGTCCCGATCTCTTCTCGGGCGGCTTGAATCTCCGACCGGACGTCGAGCGCGACCGTCGCGCTGGCGCGGTCGCCGTCGGCGTCGCTCTCGCCGCCGCCGTCGGTGCCGTCGTCCGTCTGTCCGGGCGCGTCGCCGTCCGATCCGGCGAGGTCGCCGCAGCCGGCGAGCCCGAGCGTCGATCCCGTCGCTGCGGCCGCCAGCACGCGTCGTCGCGGTGTGTCTATCACGGTCGCGCTCGGCCCTCGGCCCACTTGTCGGTTCCGTATATAAATCAGCGACGCGGTCGGAGACCGCACTGCTCCGGATATCAGGTCGCACGAACGCCTGTACGGCCGTTCGACTCGTTCGGCTCGTTCGTCTGGCCCCCGGAGACGCGGCGCGGCGCACCGTCCGTCAGCGAGTCTCCACGTCGAATCCGACGGGGGCAGAGTTCGGGCTCAGACGCCAAACGTCGCGCGGAGCATGTCTCGCGTGCCCGGGCCGAGGCCCACGGCCAGCACGGTGATGAGGAGCAGCAGGGTGTACCGCGGCGACTCCTCGAACAGCTCGCCGTTGAACACCCAGACGACGAACGTCGCGGCCGCCAGCTTCACGAGGAGGAACGGCCACGCGTCGCCGGTGGCGGAGACGATCGACGCCGGGAGGAGCCGCCCGGTCCAGTCGACGATCAGCGAGTTCACGACGTGCTTCGGCACGAGGTTCGCGGTGCCGGTCAGCGCGGGCATCCAGTCGAGCCCGATCACGTTCGCGACCCCGTCGACCGCGTGCCCCCAGATGATCACGATCCCCGCCGCGCCGGTCCCCTGCCGGATGGTCGGGATCTGCCGGGTCGCCACCGCCCACGTGATCGCGGCCGTCACGGTCGCGATGACGAGCGTCGGGACGAGCACCTGCGGGTAGAACGTCACGTAGTCGGTCGCGACCGCGAGGTACGCGAGGTAGCCGACCGCGAGCGCGAGTCCCGCCGCGCCCGACGCGAACAGCGGGCGCGCGTAGTCGTCGACGATCCCGCGCCGTTCGAGTCCGTACGCCGCGAGGACGCACGCGAGCGTGAACAGGAACACCGTGAAGTAGATGAACGGGCTGATGAGGACCGCGCTCGCCGGGAACGGGATCAGCGGCTCGACGCCGGCGGCGGTCGCGGCGACGCCCGCGTCCTCGACCGTCCGCATCGCCCCGCCGAACAGCATGAACGGGAACAGCGCGTAGAAGAAGCGGAGCTCCGTGGCGATGTCGAGCCGGCGGAGGAGGAAGACCACGCCGATCAGCATCGCCAGCAGGATCACCACGTAGCTCACCGTCGAGAAGGTCGTGTACCCCGGAGACGCGACCACCTCGCCGGCGCTCACGGCCGACTGACACGCCGCGCTGCTGCCGAGCAGCTCCGTCCCCCCGGCGTCGCGGACCGCGCACTGCGCGCCCTCGCCGTCCGCGACGACCGGTCCCCAGAAGTAGCGCCAGAGGAACCGGTCGTAGACGACGCGCGGGAAGACGACCGATCCGATCGCCAACAGCGCCGTGACGCCGCCGACGACCGCCGCCCACGCGCGCTCCGGCGACGGGTCGAACCCGTCAGCGACACCTGTGCTCATGTTCACGGATCGGAGAGGTCCCGAGTTGAGCGTTCCGGTCCCGCACGAGGGCACCGCCGCCCGCCGACGGTGCCCGGATACCTTACAGCGGCGGCCCGGGCTGCTCGTAGTCGGTGCCGAGGATCACCATCGTCTGTGAGCGCGAGAACCCCTCGGTCTCCGCGATCCGCTCGAACATCAGCTCCCGGAGCCGGTCGGTGTCGGCCGCGACGACCCGCAGGATGACGTCCCACTCGCCGGTGGTGAGGTGTATCTCGCGGACGCCGTCGATGCCGCGGAGCCGTTCGAGCGCGTCCTCCTCGCGGCCCTGCTCAACGCGCAGGCCGACGAACGCGCCGACGCCGTGCCCGACCGCCTTCGGGTCGATGTCGGCGTGGTACCCGCGGATGACGCCCGCCTCTTCGAGGCGGCTGACCCGGTCGTGGACGGTCGCGCTGGACATGTCGATCCGGCGCGCGACCTCCGAGAACGGCGTCCGCGCGTCCTCCTGAAGGATTCGCAGGATCGCCCGATCCGTCTCGTCGAGTTCCATATCGTCCGATACGGGCGGCGCACGCTTTTGCCTTCCGGCGAGCCGAGCTACGCGTCGTCCCCGTCCGCGAACGACCCCTCGCGGATCGCCGCCTCGGCCGCGTCGAGCGCTTCGGCCGCGTCGAACTCGTCGACGACCCGCTCGAGTTCCGCGGGCGTCGCGTCCGCGAGATCGCGCGCGTGGTCCGTGACGTTCGGCACCGCCCGCAGGAGGTTGTCGAGGATCGGCACGTCGGCCGTCCGCGGCGACCGGCTTCCCGGGTTGAGGTCGATCACGATCTCCGTCTTGCCCATCGCGTCGAGCGCGGCGGCGCGGTCGCCGTCCTCCAAGGGGACCACGACCACGTCGGCCGCCTCGATCCCGTCCGCGTCGACGACGCCGCGGGCGTGGTCGAGGCCGGGGATCTCGCCGTCGCCGGCGAGTCCCTTCACCTCCTCGGCCCCGTGGTCGCGGAGGTGGTCGGCGATCCGCCGGACCCGCTCGTCGGTGTGGTTGAAGAGGTTCACCTCGAGGTCGGCGTCGACCGCCTCGGCGAGCGCGACCGTCTCGCTCGGCGCGAGCGCCGCGACGTTGCCGTTCACCGAGATCACGGGGCGGTCGGCGAGCAGGAGCGTCGCGGCCGCGGCGCGGGCGGCCGCGTCGGCGCTCGGGAGCGTGCGCTCGCCGAGGAGGTAGTCGAAGGCCTCGCCGCGCCCCTGCGCGATCAGTCCCTGCTTCGAGGTGATCCCCCGCTCGACGCCCGCCTCGATCCGGTGCCGGGTCACGAGGGACGCGTACCGCGGGTGGTCCTCGGGGATCTCCGTCTCCGTCATACCCGAGCGACGCGACGAGCCGATTAAAGTGGACCGTTCGCTCGCGGCTCCGGGATGCGGTCGTCCGGTCGCCGATCCGGCCGCTCACGCTGTTAGGGATCGCATAACTAAGCGTTTGAGGTAGTAAGTATCACGTGTGATGGATCGGACTGGGAAATACACCGTCGTCGACGCCTGTAACGACCACGGGGCGATCACGCTCCGTGAATATCCGCGTAACGGGACGCTGTACGTCGTCGAGTACGACGACTCGGAAGTGGAGACCGAGCTGTCGGACCTCGAGGTCGGCTCGGTCGTCGAACTCGACCTCCGGCGGGCGGGTCGCCGGGGCAACGCGTGGTGTGCGGAGGCCGCTCGGCCGGTCGAAACCGGGTGACCGACGCGGGCTGGTCACCGTCCGTCGCGGTCGGTTCCTTCTTTCGGTCCGGTCCCATCAGGCGACGCCGATCCGCTCTCGGTACGTCCCGTACTCCGCCTCGAACACCGACATGACCTCGCCCATCGTCGCGTACGCCTTCACCGCGGTGACGATCGCGGGCATCACGTTCTCGCCGGCGTCGACGGCGTCGCGGAGGTCGTCGAGGGCGCGCTCGACCGCGTCGTCGTCGCGCTCGGCTTTCACCGACTCCAGCCGGTCGAGCTGGCGCTCGCGAGTCGTCTCGTCGATCTTCAGCAGGTCGGGGCGCGTGTCCTCGTCGATCTCGTAGGCGTTGACGCCGACGACCGTCTCCTCGCCCTCGTCGACGCGCTCCTGGTACTCGTAGGCCGACTCCTGGATCTCGCGGTGGAAGTACCCCTGCTCGATGCCGGTGAGGACTCCGTCGCGCACGGAGCCGTCGCCCATCTCCCTGATCTCCTCGATGTACGCCATCGCGTCCGCCTCCGTCTCGTCGGTGAGGCTCTCGACCGCGAAGGAGCCGCCGAGCGGGTCGACGATGTCGGCCGCGCCCGACTCCTCGGCGATGACCTGCTGGGTCCGGAGCGCGACCCGCACCGCCTGCTCCGAGGGGAGCGCGAGCGCCTCGTCGAAGGAGTTGGTGTGGAGGCTCTGCGTGCCGCCTAGCACGCCCGCGAGCGCCTGAATCGTGACGCGAGCGACGTTGTTGAGCGGCTGCTGGGCCGTCAGCGACTGCCCGGCGGTCTGCGTGTGGAACTTCAGCCGCTTCGACGCCTCGGCCTCGGCGTCGTACCACTCCTCCATGACGGTCGCGTAGATCCGGCGGGCGGCGCGGAACTTCGCGACCTCCTCGAACAGGGAGTTGTGCGAGTTGAAGAAGAAGGAGAGCTGCGGGGCGAACTCGTCGACGTCGAGCCCGCGGTCGAGGCACGCCTCGACGTAGGCGAACCCGTCGGCGAGGGTGAAGGCGAGCTCCTGGACCGCGGTCGAGCCCGCCTCGCGGATGTGGTAGCCCGACACCGAGATGGGCTTGAAGTTGGGCGTCTCCGCGACCGCGAACTCGATCGTGTCGGTCACCAGATCGAGGGAGGGTGCCGGGGGAATCACCCACTCCTTCTGCGCGATGAACTCCTTGAGCATGTCGTTTTGAAGGGTGCCCCGGAGCCGCTCGCGCTCGATTCCGCGCTGGTCGGCGAGCGCGACGTACATCGCGTAGATCACCGGCGCGCTCGGGTTGATCGTGAAGGAGGTGGACACGGCCGCGAGGTCGATGCCGTCGAACAGCACCTCCATGTCGCGGAGCGTGTCGACCGCGACGCCCTCCTTGCCGACCTCGCCGAGCGACATATCGTCGTCGGAGTCGATCCCCATCAGCGAGGGCATGTCGAACGCGGTCGAGAGCCCGGTCTGCCCCTCGTCGATCAGGTAGTGGAACCGCTCGTTGGTCTCCTCGGCGGTGCCGAACCCCGCGAACTGCCGCATCGTCCACGTGCGACCGCGGTACATCGTCGGGTAGACGCCGCGGGTGTACGGCGGCTCGCCCGGGAAGCCGAGGTCCTCGTCGTAGTCGAGGTCGGCGACGTCCTCGGGCGTGTAGAGGCGGTCGACCTCCCGGTTCGACACCGTCGCGAACCGCTCGTTCCGCTCCCCGTGGCGGTCGAGCGTCGGGTCGAGCGTCTCCGCCTCCCACGACGCCTTCGCCTCGCGGATCTCGGAGAGCTCCTCGTCGTCGTACATACCGCCCGTTACCCGCCGGTCGCGTATAAATATTCATTATATTTTACAAGGGCCCGGCCGGCGTTCTCTCAGTGCGTGCCGCCGCGCGGATCCGTTATGTGTGGTCGCGTCGAACTGCCGCTCATGACAGACGCCGCCGAGCGTCCGACGCCACCCGAGGGACTCCCGCCGGAGCTCGTGACGGAACTGCGCGAGTGTTCGCCCGCGGAGCTCCGGAAGGCGATCGTCCACGCGCAGGAACTGCTCCACTTCCACGGGGAGGCGGAGTCACCGCTCGACGCGGAGGCCGACGACGATATCCTCCGCGTCACCGAACACGACGGCTACACCGAGGTCGTGAAGCAGTTCCGCTGTGCGGACGGCTGCGACGACTGCCCGCACGGGCCGTACGTCTACCACGTCACAGAGGAGCCGCACCCGGACGGGAACAACAAGGTACACTGGTCGTTCATGGGGGCGCTGGACGGCGACGAGGGGTAGAGCGAGACGCCGGAGGGGCCGGCGTCGCGACCGCGACGAGAGCGTGTCGAGCCGACGCGGGGACGGCCGGCGGCCCCGGTCCCGTTCCGCGCCGGACCGGGAGTCCGCTCCCGGGAACCCGCTCAGCGTCCGCCGAACAAGCGCTCCCACAGCGACCGCGCGGACGGCCGCTCCGAGAGCAGCACCGGCGTGTCGAGGTGCTCGATGGTGTCGAACGCGAGCGACCCGCGGACGATCCGCGAGAGGAGTCCCCGCTCCGTCGCGCCGACGATGACGAGGTCGTGCGTCTCGCCGACGCGACCGATCGTCTCCTCGACGTCGCCTGTCTCGATCCGCAGGTCCGCGTCGCCGAGACCGTGCCCGTCGGCCCACTCGGCGAGGAACTCGCGGCCCGACTCCTCCTCGCCCTCGTCGGCGACGTACAGCAGCGAGACCTCGACGCCGAGCGTCTCCCTGAGCGCGCGGGCGACCTCGCCGGAGAGGTCCGAGGAGGGACCGCCGGCGGTCGGCACGAGCACGTTCGACAGGTCCAGCCGCTGGCCGTTCAAGACGAGGAAGTCGCACGGCAGGTCGCGGGTGAGCTCGTCGAGCGAGCCCTCGGCCCGTCCGCCGGCGAACCGCGTCCCGCCGTAGCCCATCACGACGGTGTCGGCGTCGTTCGTCCGCGCGGCGTCGAACACCTCCTCGATCCCGCGGTGCGAGAGGATCGTCTTCGTGTCGATCGGCGCGTCGAACGCCTCGGCGTCGGACGCGGCGGCGGAGAGCAGTTCCTCCGAGGACTGGTCGAGTCCGGTGCGGTTCTCGGCGGCCGTTTCGAGCGAGGTCTGGTCCGGAACGGTGACGATGTGCGTCGCAAGCACGCGCCCGCTCTCGTGTTCCGCGATCGCCCCGGCGAGCGTGATGAGCGCGCTCTCGGTGCGGGGGTTCGACACCGCGACCATGACCGTCGGCGCGTCGTCGATCCGCGTCATCCGTTCTGGACGCTCAGCGTCCGGACGGGTCGACTCCGCCGAGACTGTGGCGGTTCATTCGTCCGCTTCGGTGCGTGGGAGCGCGACGACGGGCACGTGCGACTCCGTCACGAGTTCGATCGAGACGTCGCCGGAGAGGAACCGGAACAATCGGTTGCCGCCCCGCGAGCGGTAAGCGATCGCGGTCGCGTCGACCTCGTCGACGGCGTCGAAGATCGCCCCGGCGATGTCGCGCGAGTACGCGGTGTGCTCGTCGGCGTCGGGGGACACCGTCCGGACCGCTTCGTACGACTCCGCGGCGAGGTCCTCCGACTGTTCGACGGGCGTCTTGTCGGGGACGCCGTCACCCTTCTCGACCACGTGGAGCGCGGTCACCCGCTCCGGGGCGTACGGTTCGAGCGCCCGCGCCGTCGCGAGGGCGTCCTCCTCGTTCGCGACCGGGAGGAGGACGTGGCCGAGCAGATTCTGACCGTCGGTGTCGTCGGGTCCGTCCATGCGGGGTAGTACGCCCGGCGGCGGTTAAGAAGTGCCCTCCGCGCGCGAATCCCGCAGCCCGGTGTCACCGCTCGTCGACGCTCGCGACGAATAGCGCCAGCACCGGGACGATCTCCAGCCGACCGATCCACATCAGGCCGATCATCAGCAGCTTCGTCGTGTTCGGCAGGAACTCGTAGGTCCCGAACGGGCCGAGCGGTCCGAGCCCCGGACCGATGTTGCCGATCGTGGCGAGCGAGGCCGCGAGCGCCTCGATCCCCGTGAGCCCCTCGCCGATCCGCGTCGTGTCGATCTCGATGAAGACGGCCGAGAGCGCGAACACGAGGACGTACAGCAGCGTGAACACGAGGATACCGCGGATCACGTCCTCGTCGACGACCTCGCCGCCGAGCCGGACCGGCCGGACCACGTTCGGGTTCGCCGTCGTGTACAGCTCCCGGCGGAGCGTCTTCAGCAGGATGAGCCAGCGGATGACCTTGATCCCGCCGCCGGTCGACCCCGCGGAGCCGCCGATGAACATCGCGAAGAGCAGGAGGAACTGGGTCTGGGTGTCCCACGCCGCGAAGTCCGCGGTCGCGAACCCGGTCGAGTTCATCAGCGAGGCGATCTGGAAGACGCCCTGCCTGAGCGCGTTCTCCGTGACGCCCTCGGTGATCCCGCCGATCTCCGTCGCGGGCGCGCCGCCGTAGAACAGACCGACCGCGAGGATCGCCGCGAACCCCGTCACCAGACCGAGATACATCCGGAACTCGGTGTTCTCGAACATCTCTCTGGGGTCGTCTCTGAGGACGTACCAGAACAGCGCGAAGTTCACCCCCGCGATCACCATGAACGGGACGAACGCCCACTGGACGACCGGCGAGAACGCGCCGATGCTCTCCGCCTCCGGCGAGAACCCGCCGGTCGGGAGCGTGGAGAACCCGTGTGCGATCGCGTTGTAGAGGTCCATCTCCGGCGCGAGTCCGGTGACTCCGAGAAGCGTCAGGACCGCGATCAGCGCCACGGTGAACGCGAGGTAGATGAGCCAGAGCGCGCGGGCCGTCTCGACGATCCGCGGGGTGAGCTTCTGGAGCCCCGGCCCCGGTGCCTCCGACTCCATCAGCTGCGCGCCGTTGACCGCCAGCTGCGGGAGGATGGCGACCATCAGGACGATGATCCCCATCCCGCCGAGCCACTGCGTGAGCTGTCGCCACATCAGCACCGCGCGGGAGTGCTGTTCGAAGCTGATCTCCGCGGTCGCGGTCGCGCCCGTCGTCGTGAAACCGCTCATCGACTCGAACAGCGCGTTCACCGGGTGGGCGAGCGCGGACGACGTGCCGTACCCGGCGATGACGTACGGGATCGCGCCGACGACCGCGGCCATGAACCACGCGAGCGAGACGACCGCGAGCGCGTCTCGGGGGCCGATGTCGGGCTCGTCGTCGAGCCGCTCGAGGCCCGTCCCGAGGGCGACGGCGATCGTCATCGACGCCGCGAACGTCAGGACGTCCGCCCCGTATATCAGCGCCACGAGGAGCGGAACGACCATCGACGCCGAGAGGAACTTCACGATGCTCCCGGTGTAGCTGAGCGTCGCCCGCGGGTCGATAGTCCGTGTCACGAGTGTCCCTCGGAGGTTCCGATACCCGTCGTAGCCGTCCGGTGTGACAAGAACCCGTCGATAGACGGAGCCGCGTGCCCCGTCGCGAACCGCCCCGATGTTGCGACCGAACCGGTCAGGAGGTCCAGAACGCCTTCGTGAATAAGACGAGGACGGGGATGATCTCGATCCGTCCGATCCACATCAGCACGACCATCACGGCCCGCGTGCTCAGCGGGAACGACGCGAACGTCCCGTACGGGCCCGCGTCGCCGAACGCCGGTCCGATGTTGAGGAACGTCGTCGCCGCGGCGCCGAGCGCCTCGAACTCGGTCACGCGGACGTCGCCCCGCTCGGCGTCGACGACGATGATCACGGCGAGCAGGAAGAAGATCACGATGCTCAAGAGGAGGTACGCGTAGATGTCGCGGATCGCGGCCTCGTCGACCGGCTTCCCCGAGATCCGCACCGGTCGGACGGACTCCGGGTGGATCGCGGTGTAGAGGTTCCGGCGGAACGACTTCAGCGCCACCAGCCACCGCAGCGACTTGATCGAGCAGGTGGTCGACCCGACCATCCCGCCGACGAACATCCCCATGAACAGCATGTGCTTCGCCGCGGGGGCCCACAGCACGTAGTCGGTGCTCGCGTACCCCGTCGTCGTCACGATGGACGCGACGTTGAACACGGCGTGGCGGATCGTCCCCTCGACGCCGAACGCGACGCTCGGGTCGAGGAACAGGGCGGCCGCGACGATCGACGCGAACGTCGCCATCGCGCCGATGTAGAAGTGGAACTCCTCGTTTCGCAACAGGCGCATCGGCTCGCCGTTGATAGCGAAGTAGATGAGGACGAAGCTGGTCGAGCCGATCACCATGAACGGGACGACCGCCCACTGGATCAGCGGGTGGAACGCGCCGACCGAGAACGGCTCCGGCGAGAACCCGGCCGTCGCGACGGACGTAAACGCGTGCGCGACGGCGTTGTACAGGTCCATGCGCGGGTCGACGGCGCGCCCGAGCAAGAAGTAGACGGCTATCGCGAGCCCGGTGAGCCCGAAGTAGATCCCCCAGATGAGCTGTGCGGTCCGCGATATCTTCGGCGTGAGCTTGTTGACGTCCTGCGTCTGTGACTCCGACTCCATCAGCTGTGCCCCGCCGACGCCGATCTCGGAGAGCACCGCGGTCGCCAAGATGAGGATTCCGAGGCCGCCGAGCCACTGGATCACCTGTCGCCACATCATGACGGACCGCGAGTGGAGCGAGAAGTCGCGCAACACCGTCGCGCCCGTCGTCGTGAGCCCGCTCATCGCCTCGAACATCGCGTTCACCGGGTGCGCGACCGTGCCGACGCCCGCGACGACGAAGGGGATCGCGCCGACCGCGGCGACGAGGAACCAGATCAGCGCCACCGCGAGGAACGCCTCTCGCGGCCCGAGGTCCTCTTCGGGGTCCTGTACCGACCGGAACGCCGCGCCGAGCGCGAGCGAGACGGCCATCGCCGCGAGGAACGGCACGGGCGACTCGCCGTAGTAGAGCGCGATCAACAGGGGGAACGCGAGCGGAACCGGGAGGGCGGCGAGGACGTCGCCGGTGAGTCCCACGCTCGCCCGCCACCCGACGCGAATCTTGGCGCTCACGGAGCGGAGGTCACGCCATCGAGGCGATCTGCCCCACCGAGTCGGACTCCACGAGGAGGATCACGTGGTCGCCGGCTCGGAGCACGGTGTCCCCGCGCGGGGTGACCAGCTGATGGTTTCGCGTGATCGCGCCGATCACGAACCGAACGTCGCTCTCCGCGACGATCTCCGAGATCGGCCGGCCGGTGAGCCCGCACCCCTCGGTGAGCTCGAGTTCGAGGACCTCCGCCTGGTCGTTCTCCAACACCGCGATGTTCTCCGCGACGCTCTCGTAGGTGAACCGGGTGATCTCCTCGGCGGTGACCGTGCGGGGGTTGATCGCGATGTCGATGCCGATCTCCTCGAAGACGGTGACGTAGTCGGGGCTGTCGACGACGGCGATCACGCGGTCGACGCCGAGGCGCTTGGCGAGCACGGAGATGAGGAGGTTCTTCTCGTCGGAGCCCAGCGCGGTGACGACGATGTCGGCCTCGTCGACGTGCTCTCGGGAGAGGAACTCCGTGTCGGTCGCGTCGTGTTCCATCACGACGCTGTTCGGGAGGTTCTCGGCCAGCCACCGCGCGCGGTCCGCGTCGCGCTCGATCAGCCGCGGCGTGAAGTCGCGCTCCTCCAGCAGCCGGGCGGTCTGGTAGCCGATCTCGCTGCCGCCGACGACGACGATCTCGTCGGCGTGGTCCGGGGTCGTCGCGGGCGCGACGTCGGTCGCGAACGACTGGACGCTCTCGGGGCTCCCGACCACCACGGCGCGGTCGCCGACGACGATGTCGGTGTCGCCGCGGGGGATCGTCATCTCGCCGTCGCGGAACAGGCCGACGAACGTGAGCGACTCGAACCGGTCGGCCTCCGAGACGGTCTGTCCCGCGACGGGGCTCCCCTCGCCGATCTCGAACTCCGCCATCTGGACGAGCCCGCCGGCGAACGGGTCGACGTCGACCGCCGCCGGGAGCCCGATGACGCGGACGATGTTCTCGGCGGTGAGCAGGTCCGTACACACCATGAAGTCGACGCCGAACGCGCCCTCGCTGCCCTGCCAAGTGCGGAGGAACTCGGTGCTCTTCACCCGGGCGATCGTGAACCCGTCGCCGAGCGTCTTCGCGGCCCCGCACGCGACGAGGTTCGTCTGGTCGTCGTCGGTACACGCGATGATCATGTCCGCGCGGCCGACCTCGGCGGCCGACTGGATGTCGGAGGTCGTCCCGTCGCCGGCGATGGTGAGCACGTCGAGTTCGTACTTGAGCTGTTCGGCCCGGTCCGGGTCGACGTCGACGACGACGACCTCGTGGTCCGACGCGAGACTCGCGGCGATGCTCGTCCCGACCTCGCCGGCCCCGATGACGACCACGTACATGGACCAACCCAGAGACCCGACCTTGAAGTTCGTTACTATCGGTCCTCGCGGGCGCTCGCCGCGCCAGCGACGGGCGAGACGCCGCCGAACGGCTCGCGGACCCGCCGCGCCGAGCTACGGCTCGCCGCCGCTCGGCTCCCCGCCGAACGACGCCGGCTCGGACCACGCGTCCCGCCCCGAGACGGTGCGCTGCGGGAACGGGATCGAGATCCCCTCCTCGTCGAAGCGCGCCTTGACCGCCTTCACGTAGTCGGCGCGCGCCTTCACGAAGTCCGCCCGCGACGGGTCGTCGATCCAGATCCGCGACTGGAGCCCGACGTAGGAGTCGGCCAGCTCGGTCAGCCGGACCGACGGGGCGGGGTCGGCCAAGATCGCGTCGCTCTTCTCGGCCTCCTCGACGATGATCTCGCTGGCCCGTTCCACGTCGTCCTCGTAGTCGATCCCGAAGACGAACTTCAGCCGCAGCGTCTTCTTCGCGACCGGGTTCTTCACCACGTCGCTCGTCAGCGCGTTGTTCGGCACGGTGAGCAGTTCGTTGTCGAAGGTGCGAACGCGGGTGACCCGGAAGGAGATGTCCTCGACGACCCCCGAGTTCCCCTGCCACTCGATCCAGTCGCCGATGCGGAACGGCTTGTCCGTGTAGATGAACACGCCCGCGACGAAGTTCTTGATCACGTCTTGGAGCGCGAAGCCGACCGCCAGCGTCGCCGCGGCGGCGATGGTCGCCAGCGAGCGAAGGAATCCCTGGTAGCCCGCCGCGCCGAACGCGACCGTGACGCCGGCGAACAACACGAGGAACGCCACGATCTTCTGGAGTGGACGCCGGGCGTGTTCGTCGAGCCCCTGCCTGTCGAACAGCCGCTCGACGAGCGGCTTGATCGCCGCCTTATAAAGGACGTACGTCGCGGCGACGACGACGAAGAATATCGCGGCGTCGACGACGAACCCCGTCAGCGGCCCGAGGAACGGTTCCAGCGTCCCCGCGACCGCGACGACGCCGGGCGCGCCCGCGAGGGCGCTCATCAGTGGAGCACCGCCGTGTTCCCGCGGGTCTCGATCAGGTCCGCGCCGACCGCCTCGGCGAGTTCGTCGGCGAGCGCCTCGGTCGACGTGCCGCCGCGGGCCGCCCGGAGGAACTTCACCTTCACCAGCTTCCGGTCGTCGAGCTGGTCGGCCAGCTCGTCGACGACAGCGTCGACGCCGCTCTTCCCGACCCAGACGGTGACGTCGACGTCGTGCGCTTCCTTCCGGAGTTCGTGGTCGCTCATACGCGGTCGAGTCGGCCGCGCGCATTGAAGCTTGAGGTTCGGCCGCGCCGACGCGATCGGCGCGGGGCGACGGCTCGCGTCACCGTTCGCGCTCGACGTCACGGTCCCGCTCCGCCTCGCGCTCGGAGCGCGCCTCCCGGTTGCGCTCGGTCCACTCGGCGGCGTCCTCGGGCGTCTCGGTCTCCAGCAGTCGGTCGAGCTTCCGCTCGAACTGCTCGTCGGTGAGGTCGCCGTTGGCGTATCGGGTCCGGAGCCGTTCCAAGGCGTCCGCGGTGTCGCCGGTCGCCGCGTCGCGCTCCGTCGAATCCCCGCGCTCGACCCGGACGGACCCGGTCTCAGACTCGACGACGACCGACTCCTCGTCGTCCTCGTCGAAGAGCATCGAGACGACGGGGACGATCACGACGTACCCGAACAGCATGAATCCGAGCCACCAGTCGAACCCGGCCAGCAGGGCGGCGAGCCACGACCCGGTGACCGTCGTAGCGGCGATGCCGCTCGCGTTGCGGCGGAACCGCTCGCGGAGGGTCTCGTCGTCGGCCATTGGCGAGACAGTTTCCGGCCCGCTACAAAATCGTATCGGCGCTCGCGCGCCGACGGCGGTCGTTTACTCCTCGATTTCGACCGTTACCTCGTCGCGCGCGACCGCCAGCCGGAACGTCGGGACGGTGCGGTAGACGACCTCGACGACGTTCTTGCGCTCCAGACTCCGGAGGGCCCGCCGCACCGCGTCGACCTCGGGGTCGGCGTCGAACGCGTCGCGGAGCGCGTTGAGGACGCTGACGACGGACTGCGAGCGCTCGTCCGGACCGGCGAGCACGTCGACGACCCGCGATTCCAGCTCGGAGACGCGGATCGTCTCCGGGACCGCGCCGCGCGCGACCGCGTCGGGCTCGACGCCGGGCTCGACGTCGACGAGGTCGTTCGCCTCCGCCGTCGCGCGGATCAGGCTGTCGTCGTCGCGGTAGTAGTACTCCTTCAGGTGGTTCTCCAGGTAGCCGTGGACCTCGCTGCCGCTCTCCATCTCCCAGGCGTCCTGTAGCTCGCCGTTCTTCGTGGGCTGGAGGCGGACCACGTCCGCGAGCCGCCCGCGTTCCTCGTCGCTGAGGCTCATCGATCTTCGACCGCGCTCGCGGCGCGGACGATCGTCTCCTCGCCGAACTTCGGTCCGACGAGCTGGAGCCCGACGGGGAGCCCGTCGGCCTCGCCCGCGGGCACCGAGATCGCCGGGAGGTTCGCGAGGTTGGCCGGCGTCGTGTTCGCGTCGGCGAGGTACATCCGCAGCGGGTCGTCGAGGCTCTCGCCGAGCTCGAAGGGGAGGACCGGCATCGTCGGCGAGGCGACGACGTCGACGTCGTCGAACGCCGCCTCGAAGTCCTGTCGGACCCACGCGCGGGCGTCCTGCGCCTTCTCGTAGTACTTGTCGTGGTAGCCGGCCGAGAGCGCGTACGTGCCGAGGAGGATCCGCCGCTTGACCTCCGCGCCGAACCCCTCCTCGCGCGTCTCCGCGAACGACTCGTTCCAGTTGCCGTCGGAGTCGCTCCGGTGGCCGTACCGCACCCCGTCGAAGCGCGCGAGGTTCGAGGAGGCCTCCGCCATCGCGATCACGTAGTACGCCTGGACCGCGTGTTCGACGGACGGCAGCGATATCTCGGTCGTCTCCGCGCCCCGGGCTTCGAGGGCCGCTATCGCGTCCTCGACCGTCTCCACGACGCGCTCGTCGGCGCCGTCGAACAGCTCCGTGGGCACGCCGATCGTCATCCCGTCGACGTCGCCGTCGGCGGCCGCGGCGTAGCCCGCCTCGGGGGCCGCGCCCTCGATCCCGCTCAGGTCGCGGGTCGTCCCGTCGTGGGGGTCGTCGCCGGCGATGACGTCGAGGACGGCCGCGGCCTCCTCGACGGTGCCCGCGATCGGGCCGATCTGTTCGAGGGAGTTCGCGTACGCGATCAGGCCGTACCGCGACACGAGCCCGTAGGTGGGCTTGATCCCGACGACGCCGCAGAAGGCGGCGGGACACCGCACCGAGCCGCCCGTGTCGGAGCCGAGCGCGACGTCGGCCGCGCCCGCCGCGACCGCGGCCGCGGAGCCCCCGGAGGAGCCGCCCGGCACGCGGTCGGTGTCGACCGGGTTCCGGGTGGGGCCGAACGCCGAGGTCTCCGTCGTCGTGCCCATCCCGAACTCGTCCATGTTCGTCTTGCCGACGACGGTCGCGCCCGCGTCGGTCAGCCGGTCGATCACGGTCGCGGAGTACGGCGGGACGTAGTCGGCGAGCATCTCCGACCCGCAGGTCGTCCGGATCCCCTCGGTGGAGATGTTGTCCTTCACGGCGACGGTCGCGTCCGCGAGCGGGCCCGCCGCGTCCGCGTCGCCCTCGATCCGTTCCTCCGTGACGAAGGCGTTGATGTCGGCCGCCATCTACGACACCTTCGGGCCGACGAAGAAGCCGTCTTCCGTCTCCTCGGCGTTCGCGAGCGCCGCCTCCTGCGAGAGCCCATCGCGGACCTCGTCGGGGCGCATCACGTTGACGAGCTCCTCCTCGCGGTCGGTCTCGGGGACCTCGTCGAGCGCCTCGAAGTACTCCAGGATGTCGCCGAACTGCGCCGCGAACTCGTCGACCTCGTCGTCGGCGAGCCGGACGCGAGCCAGGTCGGCGACGTGACGGACCTCCTCGGCGTCGACGGCGGCCGCGGCGTCGTCGCCCCCGTCGGAGGCCTCCCCCGCGTCATCCGTCGAGTCGGACGTATCGCTCATACGAGCAGGTGTCCCGGACCGGGAGTAAGGGTTTCGGAACGTCGCATCCGACCCCCGCCGACGCCCGCGTTCACTGGACGGCGTCGACGAAGGCGAGCCAGCGCTCGTGGCCGTCGAGCGTCGCGGAGCGGTGCTCGTCGGCGAAGTCCGGATGCCGGATCGTCTCCAAGGCGTTCAGCGCCCGGTCGATCCCGACGATCTCGTCGGCGAGCCGTTCGGCGGTCTCCCGGTCGAGCGCGGCGTCGCCGGAACGCGTCCCCTCGTCGCGCTCGCCTCGCAGCCGGGCCATCCGACGTTCGCGCTCGGCGCGGAGCGTCGACTTCACCGACGACACCTTGCGCTCGACGTCGGGCGGGACCGTCTCGACGGCGCGCGTCTCCACGATGAACTCGGAGAGGTCGACCGCGCTCCCGTCGATGGTGACCGCGTCCGGGACCGACGCGCCGACCGTCGCGCTCTGGCTGGTGACTCGGTCGAGTATCGCCTCCCGCTCGGACTCGTCCATGCGTTCTCGTCGGGGGGCGGCGGAAAAATGATCTGCGGTGACGGCCGGACCGTCACTCCTCGTCCGGTTCGTCCGCTCGGACCGTCACGACGGGCGCGTCCGCCAGCCGGACGACCTTCTCCGTGACGCTCCCGAGCAGGTAGCGCTCGACGCCGGTGCGGCCGTGAGTCCCCATCACCACGAGGTCGACGTCGTGGTCGTCGGCGTACTGAACGATCGCCGAGTGAGGCGTTCCCATCTCGACGGCCGTCGTCATGCTGACGTCGCCGGTCGACTCCGCCGCCGTCTCGATGAGCTCTCTCGCGTGGGCGGTGAGTTCGGCCTCGATCTCGTCGGCGTCGACCTCCTCGTGTCTGCCGATGTAGCCCGTCTCCGGGGAGACCCCGCTCATCGCCTGACTGTCCTCGTGAACGAACGCCCCGCTCACGCCGAGCCCGCCCTCGCGGGTGTCGACGACGTGTAACACGTGGACCGTCGCGTCGAACGCCGACGCGAGCGCGCTCACGTGCGCCGCCGCGGCCTCGGAGCCGGCGCTTCCGTCCGTCGGGTAGAGTATGTTGTCGTACATCGTACCACCACGTTGAAACTTCACGGAGCAGCGGTAAAAACGCACCGCAGATTCGCGCTACCGGGTGATTCGGGCGCTCAGCGGGTGAACTCAGTGACGGCACAGTCCCGAACGGCGATGCGAGTCCCCGACCGCGAAGGCCCCCGAGCACGCGGCGGTGCGCCGACCGGGGGGTCGCTCGCCGTCAGCAGAGGTTGTCCGCCGTTACAGGAGGTCGTTCGAGACGAGGCGGTCGACCGCCTCGCGGAGGCGCTCCTCGCTCGCGGCGTAGGAGATGCGAGCGTAGCCCGGGGCGTTGAACGCGCTCCCGGGGACGCAGGCGACCGCGGCCCGTTCGATCGCCGCCTCGCACCACGCCTGGTCGTCGTCGTCGACGGGGATCATCATGTAGAACGCGCCGTCGCCGACGTCGACGTCCACGCCGTGTTCGTCGAACAGGTCGACGAGGAGGTCGCGGCGGTCGGCGAACGCGTCGCGCATCTCCGCGACCGACTCCTCGGTGTTCTCCAGGGCCTCGATCCCGGCGCGCTGGACGAAGTTCGTCGCGCAGGAGACGGAGTGGGAGTGGAGCTTGCCCGCCTCGCCGACGAACTCGTCGGTGGCGTGGAGGTAGCCGAGCCGCCAGCCGGTCATCGAGTACGCCTTCGAGAAGCCGTTGATCGTCACCGTGCGGTCGGCCATCCCGTCGAGGCTCGCGAGCGAGACGTGCTCGGCGTCGTAGACGATGCGCTCGTATATCTCGTCGGAGATGACCGCGACGTCGTGTTCGACGGCGAGGTCGCGGACGCCCTCCATCGCGGCCTCGGAGAAGACCGCGCCGGTGGGGTTCGACGGGGAGTTGACGACGAGGAGTTCGGTGTCGTCGGAGACCGTCTCCGCGAGCTCGTCGAGCGCGGGCTCCAGCTGGAAGCCGTGCGGCGCGAGGTCGACCCGAGAGAGGTCGCCGCCCGCGAGCTTCGCCATCGCCTCGTAGGAGACCCACGCCGGGTCGAGGAGGACGACCTCGTCGCCCTCGTCGATCAGGGTCTGGAACGTCTCGTACAGGGCCTGCTTGCCGCCGGGGGTGACGATGACCTCGTCCGCGTCGGCGTCGATCCCGGTGCCGCGGAGCTTCGCCGCGATCGCCTCCTTCAGCGCGGGCACGCCGTTCGAGGAGGTGTACCCGGTGTGGCCCGCGTCGAGCGCCTCCTTGCCGGCCGCGACCACGTTCTCCGGGGTGTCGAAGTCCGGCTCGCCGACCGAGAGGTCGACGATGTCGGCCCCCTCGGCCTCCTTCTCCGCCGCGAGGTTCGATATCGCCAGCGTCGCGCTGGGTTCTACGCGTCCGATCCGCTCCGAGAAGTCGTATGCGTCGCTCATGTGTCGTGTGTAGTCCGCTCGTGTCTGTCAGTCGAGTGCTTCCGCGAGGTCGACGGCGGCGAGCGCGGCGTCGGCGCCCTTGTCGATCCGCTCGCGCGCCTCCGCGCCGGACATCCCGGGGCCGCTCACGCCGAAGGTGACCGGGGTGTCCCGGTCGAGGCTCACGTCGGTGAGCTTCTCGGCGGTCGCGTTCGCGATGACGCGGTCGTGGTCGGTGTCGCCGGTGACGATCGCGCCGACGACCGCGACCGCGTCGACGTCGTCCCGGCGCGCCAGCCGGTCGGCGGCCAGCGGGCTGTCGTACGCGCCCGGCACGCTCACTTCGTCGACGACGACGGCGTCGCGGTCGGCGGCCGCCTCCCGGGCGGCCTCGGCCATCGGCTCCGTGACGGAGTCGTTGAACCGCGCCACCACCAGTCCCAGCGAGACCATACGCGAACTGGAGCGGGCGACGGCAAAGGTCTACCGTTCGACCGCAGGGTTGCCGGGCGAACGCGTTCGGGGACGGCGGACGCTCGGGCTTCGACCGACGCGCGCGATCACGTCCGCGAGGCGATCGTGTCCCGCCCCGCCCACAGGACGTAGAACCCGTACAGCAGCAGCGACAGGAACCCGACGAGAAGCGAGACGGTGACGAGCAGCCCGACCGGACGGGGGAGCGAGACGACCGGCCCCCGTTCGAGTCCGATCACGACGCGGAGACCGAACCAGAGGCCGAACGCCGGGAGGACGTATCGTTTGGCGCGGTTGGTCTCGGTGACGCGTTCGGCGACCAGAATGACGCAGATCCCGACCAGCGGGACGAGCATGGACAGGACGCTCTCGGCACCGCCGAACCACGCTATCATCTGAAGGACATCTCCGCTCGGAGAACTTGGTAGTTCGGTTCGCTGGCACCTCGGGCGGGGTTCGGCGCGCGGTGACCGCAATTCGGGTCGACCGCGGCCGTCAGCCGGCACAACCGCCTCGCGCCACGGGCCATTAATACGTCTGCGACGCCAACGGGGGCCCATGACAGACACCGAGACCGCGACGGTCGGCGGCGGCTGCTTCTGGTGCGTCGAGGCGGCGTTCAAGCAGCTCGACGGGATCGAGAGCGTCACCTCCGGCTACGCCGGCGGCCACGCCGACGACCCCACCTACCGCGAGGTGTGCTCCGGGACCACCGGCCACGCGGAGGTCGTTCAGGTCGCGTACGACTCCGACGCCCTCTCGTACGAGGACATCCTCGAAGTGTTCTTCACGGTTCACGACCCGACGCAGCTGAACCGACAGGGCCCGGACGTCGGCAGCCAGTACCGGTCGATCGTGCTCTCCCACGACGACGAGCAGACGCGGGTGGCGGAGAACTACGTCGAGGCGCTCGACGAGGAGGGCGGCTACGACGACGAGGTCGTCACCGAGGTCGAGCCGCTGGAGACGTTCTACCGCGCCGAGGAGAAGCACCAGGACTACTTCGAGAAGAACCCGGCCGACGCCTACTGTACGATGCACGCGCAGCCGAAGGTGGAGAAGGTCCGCGAGCGGTTCCGCGAGAAGGTGAAGGCGTAGATCGACGCGAGGGACGAGAGGCGACAGGGCACTCGTTCGTCGTCGGGGAGGAGATCGCCGAATCCCCAGTCGCTCGGTTATCGATAACCGACAGTGGATCGCCTGCGAACACCTCCAAAGCCCCAGCCACGAGGACTCGCGCGGCTTGCTGCGCTCCTCGTCGCTCGCGTTGCTCGCTCCTGCGGTGCTTGCTACGCCGTGCTTCGCCCTCGCGACTGCCCCTTTGAGTCCCGCCCCACACGGCACCGCAGCCTCACGCCTCCCCAACCTATTCCGGCTCGCCGACCGAACCCACGGGCGATGAAGGTCGGCCTCATCTCGGACGTTCACGCGAACCTCCCCGCGCTGGAGACGGTCCTCGACGACATGCCCGCGGTCGACCGGATCCACTGCGCGGGCGACGTCGTCGGCTACAACCCGTGGCCCGCCGAGTGCGTCGAGCGCGTGCGCGAGGTCGCGGCCGCGACGGTGCGCGGGAACCACGACAGAAC
>NZ_AOJL01000032.1 GCF_000337035.1 Halorubrum coriense DSM 10284 | reverse complement strand
GTCTACCCGGACGATTTCTCGAACCTCGATCGGCACGTGTCGGAGTACGACGGGATCGTCCTCGGCCACACCCACGTTCAGGGAGTTCGCGAGGTGGCCGGCGGCTTCGTCCTCAACCCGGGCAGCGTCGGGCAGCCGCGCGACGGCGACCCGCGGGCGGGCTACGCGGTCCTCGACACGACGGCCGACGGGAGCGACGCGGTCGAGACGCACCGCGTCGAGTACGATATCGACCGCGTCGCCGAGGCGGTCCGTGAGGCCGACCTCCCGGAACTGACCGCGGACCGGCTCTACGAGGGGGAGTGAGTCAGGCGTCGTCGCCGACCTCCACGCCCAACTGCTCGTAGCAGAACGCCCACGAGTCGGTCTGCTCGTCGACGATCATCGAGGCGGGCTTGCCGACGCCGTGGCCGGTCTCGGACTTGGTCCGCAGGAGGAACGGGCCGCCCTCGGCCTCGTTCTGGAGCCGCGCGGCCATCTTCCGAGCGTGCGAGGGGTGGACGCGCGTGTCGCTCGCCGCCGTGGTGAAGTACACCGGCGGGTGCGTCGCCTCGGGGTCGACGTTGTGGTACGGCGAGTACGCCCGGAGGTACTCGAACGCCTCCGGGTCCTCCGGGTGGCCGTACTCCGTCGTCCACGACTCGCCGAGCAGGAACCGGTGGAACCGCAGCATGTCCAGCAGGGGGACCGCGCACTGCGCGGCCGCCCACAGGTCCGGACGCTGGGTGACGACCGCGCCGACCGAGAGGCCGCCGTTCGACCCGCCGGCGACCGCGAGGTGGTCCGTGTCGGTGAGCCCCGACTCGCAGAGCGCCTCCCCGGCGGCGACGAAGTCGTCGAAGGTGTGCTGCTTGTCTCCCAGCATCCCGGCCTCGTGCCACGGCTCGCCGTACTCGTACCCGCCGCGGGCGCACACCGCCGCGAACGCGCCGCCGTCCGCGAGGAACGGGAGCCGGAACCGGCCGAACGAGGGCGTGATGCTGTTACGGAACCCGCCGTAGCCGTACAGCTGCGTCGGGCGCGGGCCGTCGACGGCGACGTCCTCGCGGTAGCAGACGAACACCGGGACCTCGGCACCGTCCGTCGAGTCGACGAACCGCTGTTCGACGACGAGGTCGTCGGGGACGGGGAGGTCCACCGAATCGATCGCCGTCGACGAGATCTCGGGCGCGTCGCCGTCCTCGTCATGCTCAGCCTCGTCACGCACGTTCCCGACGGCCTCGTCGTCCTCGACTTCCGGCGCGTCGGCGAGGTCGAGCCCCCGGACGGCCGGCGGTCGGTCGAAGCCGGTCAGCCCGAAGAACGCCTCGGGCGCGTCGCGGTTCCCGGAGACCCACGTGACCGAGCAGTACGAGGGGAGCGAGACCTCGGACAGGCGCGTCCCGTCGCGGTCGTGGACCGAGAGCCGGGAGTGGGCGTCCCGCTGGCGGTGGACGAGGAGCCGCTCCGGCGTCGGCACGACCGACTGGATGATCCCCTCGCTGCCGGGGAGGACCTCGCGGCACTCCTCGAAGGAGAGGTCCCCCTCGCGGAAGCGGTCGACGGAACAGGCGAGCAGCCGCCGTCGGGGCGCGCCGTGGTCGGTCGAGACGAACGCGGTCCCGTCGTGGAACCGGACGGACGTCTCGGCGTCGGTGTCGGTCAGGACCGGCCGGAGGTCGCCGTCGACGTGGACGTACCACTCGGTGCCGCCCACCATCTCGGAGAAGGCGACCGCGAGCAGCCCCGAGTCGGGGTCGACGGTCACCCGCGGCCAGACGTGCTGGTCGTCGTGTTCGAGCAGGACCGTCTCGTCGTCGGGGCCGTCGGCGAACCGAAACCGGCGGATCTCCTTGTCCATCTGCGCGCCGTCGGCCGCGCCGCCGGTGGCGACGTAGACGAGCCCCCCGCCGTCGGCCGCCCACGCGAGGCTCCCCGCGTTGACGCGGCCGCGGTCGGGGAGGACCGCGACCTCCTCGACGCCCGCGCCGTCCCCCTCGGTGGCCGGTGACTCATCCCCGGGCTCACTCGGGTCCGGCACCGACAGCACCCGCACGTCGTAGTTCTCGTCGCCGCCCTCGGTGACGCCGATCGCGACGCGCTCGCCGTCGTGAGACGGGACGTACCACGCCATCGACCGGGGCGGGCGGTCGTCGTCGCGGTTCGCCGGCCACGCGTTCGGGTCGACGAGGACGCGGTCCTCGCCGTCGGGCGCGTCCCGGACGACGAGGCGGGCGTGGTCCGCGCCGGGTTCGCGGACCGTCGCGAAGTACCGCCCCTCGCGGACCGTGATCGGGCCGTAGTCGGCGACCTCGACGAGGTCCGCGAAGCGCGGTCGGAGCCGGTCGCGGAGCCCGTCGTCGAGCGCGGCGTCGACGTGGGCGTTCTGCTCGTCGGTCCACTCGCGGACCGCGTCGTCGTCGGCTTCGAGCCATCGGTACGGGTCGTCGACGTCGACCCCGTGGAGGGTCTCCGTCACGACCTCGCGTCGGGTCTCCGGCGGCGACGGGGCCGGAGCGGATCGGCGCGACATACGTTCGACTGTCGCCGGCGACGCAAAACGGCTGGGGTCGCGGCGGCCGCGGCCGCCGGTCGGCTCACTTCGCGGCCGCCGGATCGACCGCCCCCGCCACCGCGAACGTCACGGCCACAGCCCCGCGACGAACAGGAGGTTCCGCGCGGCGACCAGTAGCGAGAGGACGCCGACGCCGGCGCACATCAGCGTCGCGACGAAGCGACGCGTGCCGCCGGCGACCGCGACCGGGACCCCGATGACGGCCATGCCGACGGCCTTCGTGAGGAGCATCCCGCCGAGGAGACCGAACCGGGAGATGAACAGCCGACCGACGGGCGACCCCTCGACGTACTCGCTCCCGGTGAGCGCGACGTACGTCGTCCCCACGTCGGCGGCGATGCCGACGAGCAGGAGACACCCGGCGACGGCGAAACGGGAAGGCACTGACCGGGCGAACGCGGTACGGAAGCATAAATCACCGGGCGCGCGGTCGGGCCGCGGCGACGCCGCGACGCCGCGCCGACCGGCCGGAAGCCGACCGCGTTGGCTGGCCGACGACCGCGCACAACACGCTTCAATTTAAACCGCCGGGAGCCGTACGACCGGTAATGAGTTCGTCCGACGACGAGTACGAGATCGCGGTGGTCGGCGGCGGGCCGGCGGGGCTGACGACCGCGCTGTACGGTGCCCGCTTGGGGCACGAGACGGTGCTGATCGACCGGGGCGGCGGCCGCGCCGCGATGATGGCCGACACGCACAACGTGATCGGCGTCACGGAGGAGGTGTCCGGCAACGAGCTGCTCGCGACCGGTCGCGAGCAGGTACAGTCGTACGGCGGCACCTTCGAGCGCGGCTTCGTCACCGACGTCGAGCGCACCGACGACGACCGGTTCCGCCTGTCGACGAACGACAGCCAGATCCTCGCGGACCGCGTCGTCCTCGCCACCGGGTTCTCCGACGAGCGCCCGGAGCCGCCGCTCCCGCGGAACGCGAAGGGGCTCCACTGGTGTCTCCACTGCGACGCCTACATGTTCGTCGACGAGCCGGTGTACGTGATGGGCCACGGCGAGGCCGCCGCCCACGTCGCGATGATCATGCTGAACATGACCGACGACGTGGACCTCCTGACGCGCGGCGCGGAGCCGACGTGGAGCGAGGAGACCGCGGCGCAGCTGGAGGCGCACCCCGTCGAAGTCGTCCACGAGGACGTGAGCGGGATCGAGAACGACCCCGACTCCGGCTGGCTCGAGGCGATGGAGTTCGAGGACGGCACCCGCCGCGAGTACCGGGGCGGCTTCCCGATGTACGGCTCCGACTACAACACCGCGCTCGCCGAGGGGCTCGGCTGCGACCTGACCGACGGCGGCGAGATAGACGTCGACGACCACGGCCGCACCAGCGAGGACGGCGTCTTCGCGGTCGGCGACATCACGCCCGGCCACAACCAGGTGCCCGTCGCGCTGGGACAGGGAGCGAAGGCCGGCATCGCGGTCCACAAGGAGCTCCGCGAGTTCCCGCGCTCGACCGAGGATATCGCGCAGGACGGCCCCGTCGAGGAAGACGAGGTACCCGCCATCCCGCCGCATCTCATGGCGACCGCCGTCGCCCACGAGGGGCACGCCGGCGGTCCGCGCGAGTCCGCGGAGGTCGAGAGCGCCGAGCCGCCGGCCGCGGACGACGACTGATAGGGTTCAAACCTAGCGGCGATTTTTTTTCGTCCAGAGAGATTCTACGAGTCAGTAGATTCTCTGCGGTACTCGTGACAAGATTCGCTGACCGAGTCGGAAGGTAGTTTTTTCAGTTGTTTCGCCCTAATTACACTATGTCGAGCCAATCTGGAACACACCCGGCTCACGCCCTCCGATCGCTCCGGCTCAGACACTTGTGGACCAAGCTGATCCTCGCGCTTGCTCCAATAGATGGTCTGAAAGAAGCACGTCAGCAAGTGGTCAGTCTTTTTCTTGAGGCCTATCTGGAGATCGACGAATTTCAAGACGCGTTCGACCAAAGTAATTCGGACCTTCGAGGGTGGGCTGTCGAACCGTATGACCACATCACCGACTATGACCCACATGAAGCGGTGACGGCTCTGCTACAATTTCCCGAAAAGGTCCTATCGAAGACCCGTAACTTCCTGATTGTCGCCTTCGCCACTGGTTCAGTACTTTCTATCAACTGGTTGTGGGCGCTCGCTGTTGATGGTATTCAGCTGATCGGAGTAATTAGAGGTCATATTCCTCGGACGGTCATGGCAGTGGTAATTGTCTATCTGTGTCTCCTGCGCGCTGACAAGCTCATTCACCAGACGTTAAGTGGAGAGCTTCGGGTCGGTCGAGCAAGAGTACAGACCCGCCGCCGGGCACAGATTGTGGGCTACGGCGTCTGGAATCGTTCTCTGATTGGACGAAGTGGATTATTCTTGGTTGGACTATTCTACATTCTCGGTGCTCTCCCGGAGCTACCTGTAGTCGGAAGACTGTTTGAGGACCCGGTAAGCTGTGTAATGGGAATTATCTCTGGGAACATGGATATCTTACACCATTCTGAAGGCGTACTTGACGCGATCTACCGTCTCGGTAGAAGACACTACTAGACGATTGACAGGACGAGACGCCAAGAAATGCGCCGGCCGGGACTCCCGCGAGCGCAGCGAGCGGGAGGTCGGCCGGCGCACGACCGAAGGGAGTGCGCCGGCCGGGATTTGAACCCGGGCCATGAGCTTGGAAGGCTCAGGTCCTACCACTAGACCACCGGCGCTCGCGTCGGTCGATGACGCATCTACACGTAGGCGGAACGAGTTTCATAAGCGTTCCGTGTTCCGGCAGACGGCCGGACCGCGGTCCGGCCGCGGCCGCGATTCGGCGACTACGTATATTTAAAGAACCACGATACTGAGGGCGTCTCCCAGCGCCTTAGAACGCTTTTCAGGCGATTAGAACCCGCTATGGTACATATGTGTGTACCCACCCAACGTACACCCGTGAGGTGACACCGATGTCATACCAATCGAGCAATCCCCTGGTCGGCGAGGTCGAGTTCGCCCTGGACGGACCGTGGGCGACGTACTGGATCGCGTTCCTGCGCGTCGTGACCGGGTGGTGGTTCTTCCACGCCGGGTTCACGAAGCTCCTGACCGACGGGCTCGCGTTCAGCTACGGCCCGGCGTACATGCAACAGATGAGCGGGACCGTCCTCGGCGGCATCCCGGTCTGGATGGGGAACAACCTCGCGTGGCTCATCGCGCCGGGGGTGCCCCTCTTCGAGACGCTCATCGGGCTGGCGCTGATCGCCGGCGCGCTGACCCGGCTCGCCGCGTTCGGCGGGGTCATCTTCATGTCCCTGTTCTGGATCGGCAACGCCGGGTTCGGACACGGCGTCGTCAACAGCGACCTGATGGGCCTCCTGCTGTTCATGACGGTGATCGTGTTCGCGGCCGGTCGGTACTACGGCCTCGACGCGCTCATCGAGCAGACGGCGCTCGTCAAGCAACACCCCAAGCTGCGGTACCTGCTCGGCTGAGAGGTGACTCACAATGACAGACATCATCGACACGGCGGCACGGGCGCTGAGCGCGGGACTGATGCTGTTCGGCATCGCGGTCCTCGGACTGATCGAGACGCTGGCCGGACAGCCGTTCGCTCCGGCCCCGATGACGAACGAGGCGGGCGACGTGGTCGCGACGCCGCTGATCTCCCCCGAGATCCGCACCGGCTTCGTGCTCGCGGGCATCGCGGTGCTGGGCCTGTACGCGGCGTACCGGCTCGTGACGCCGATGCCCGAGGACAGCGACGTCCGCCACGAGACGATGGCGGACTGAACCGCGCGGGAATCACGGACCGCGACGCGACCGGTGCGACGCGTCGTCGCGAACGGCCACGGTCACTCTTCTGTTGCGTGCTTACTCGCCGCGTGAGGGACTCGACCCGCTCTCGCCGGCGGCGTCCGACTCCGCAGACTCGTCCGCTCGGTCCGCGGTGCCCCCGTCCGTACTGGCGGAGGCGGTCGAGTCCGAGTCCCCGTCGGTGCCGAACGAGAACGCCGGCTCGGTCGCCTCGGCGGCCGCGTCGCCCGGCGAACCGACCTCGCCGACCGCGCCTTCCTGCGCGTCGACCTCGAACTCCTCGGTCGTCTCGCGCAGGCCGCGGGCGCGCTCGTGGAGGTCGTGCGCCTGCTCGGAGACCTCGTTGAGCGTGGCGGCCTGCTCCTCGGCGGCGGAGGCGACGGTGGTCGCCTCGGCGGTGGTCTGTTCGCTCACGCCCGCGAGGTCGTCGACCGCGCCGGTCACCTCGCTGACCGACGCGGCCTGCGCGTCCATCGCGCCGGAGATCTCCTGAACGCCGTCGTCGGCCTCGCTCACGCGGTCGGCGACGTCGGCGAGCGCGTCCTCGGCGTCTTCGACGACGTCGACGCCGTCGTCGACGCCCTCGCGGATCGCGGCCATCTCGTCGACGCTCTCGTCGGTGCGCTCGCGCAGGCCCTCGATCAGCGACTCCACCTCGGCGGCGGACTCCTGGGTCTCCTCGGCGAGCGACTTGACCTCCTCGGCCACGACCGCGAATCCGGAGCCGGCCTCGCCCGCGCGGGCGGCCTCGATCGAGGCGTTGAGCGCGAGCAGGTTCGTCTGGTCGGCGATCTCCGAGATCGTCTCGACGATCGCGTCCACCTCGGCCATCTCGGCCTCGAGCCGCTCGATCGTCTCGGCGGCGGACTCGGAACGCGCCTCGATCCCGTGGAGCTCCTCGGCGGCGTCGGCGGCCGCCTCGCGGCCCTCCTCGGTGAGCGCGTCGGCCCGCCGGGAGGTGGTCGCCACCTCGTCCGCGGAGGCGGCGACCTCCTCGACGGTCGCCGACATGTCCTCCATCTCGCCGGCCACGTCCGCGAGCTGGCGGCTCTGTCGCTCCGCGCCGGCGGATATCTCGTCGACCGCGTCGCTCGTCTCTCGCCCGGCGGCCGCGGCCTCGTCGGTGCCGTCGGTGACCGCGTCGCTCCGCTCGGCCACCTCGACCGCGAAGGCGTCCACTTCCGCGATCGCGGCCTCCAGCTCGTCCATCGCGTCGTTGAACTCGTCGGCGATGGTGCGGAGCGCCTCGGGGTCGTCGGGGTCGGCGCGTAGCCGGGCGGTGAGGTCGCCGTCGGCGCAGGCCGCCATCGTCCGCCCGAAGTCGTCCGCGCGCGACTCCAGCCGGTCGGCGAACGCCTCGCTCTCCGCCTTCGCCTCCTCGGCGCGCTCGCGCTGGTCCTCGGCCGACCGTATCTGTTCGCGCAGCGAGTCGCGCATGGTGGCGAACGCGCCGGAGAGGTCGCCGAACTCGTCGCGCCGGCCCGTGTGGAAGTCGACGTCGAGGTCGCCGTCGGCCAGCGCCGCGGCGCGCCCGCGGAGTTGGTTCAGTTCGACGACGGTCCCCCGGCCGAGCGTCACGCCGACGAGCCCGAGCCCGACGACCGCGACCCCGACGATCAGGAGCAGGTTCCGGCCGATCATCCCCGAGAGGGCGTACGCCTCGGAGAGGGGGACGTGCGTGGCGACGTACCACTCCTCCGCCTCCAGCGGCGCGTACGCGACGAGGTACTCGCCGCCGTCGGCGAAGCCGAAGGTGGCGGAGGGGATGAAGCCGACCGACCGCGTCTCCCCGAGCATCGCCGATCGGACGTCGGTGTCGTAGCGCACGCCGGCGACGTAGTCCCCGTTGCTCGCGGCGATCCGCCCGTCGGGCTCGACGACGGTGGTGAACGCGCTCTCGGTCGGCCGCCGAAAGTCGGCGGCGGCCGTCGCGAGGGTGACCTCCATCACGAGGTAGTCGCGAAGCGGCGTCGAGGTGATGTACGCGAACCGGCGCTCGCCGTCGACCACGTACGTCTCGCTGGTGTACGTGTCGTCGGAGAACAGGAGGTCCTCCCCGAACCACGCCTGCGAGGTCACCGTCTCGCCCCCGTCCTCGTCGTCGGTGGTGGCGACGACCGTCCCCGCGTCCCGATCGACGAAGTGGAAGGCGGCGACGCCCTCCGGGGCCCGCGAGAAGTGCGACGCGAGGTAGCTGTCGACCCGCTCGGGCTCCTGGGAGAACGCGTGGTTGTCGGCGACGTCGCCGAGGAACGTGCGACGCTCGGTCGCCCACCCGTCGAGTTCCGTCGCGCTCAGCTCCGCGACGGCGGTGTAGTCGCCCTGCGCGTTCGATTCGAGCTGCTCCGTCGTCTCGGCGTAGGTGACCGCCCCGACCGCACCGATCGCGATCACGACGACGACGAGCGCGACGACGAACTTCGCGAGGTAGCTCCGCGCCACGGCGTCGGGCGTGACGCGCCGCAACACCCGTTCGAGAAAGGCATCGGCCATTACCATCAGGCGGTCGACAGGGACTATTTAATCCACCCCCCTCGATATCTCACGTGATAATTAGTCGTTCTCGGGGGTGACGACCGCGTAGCAGTTTCCGCTCGATATCTCCGAACGACTGAGTTCGAGCGCGCTCGCCGAGAGGTCCACCGCGAACTCCGCGGGCGAGTAGATGTGATAGTAGCGCGGGACGGTCTCGCCGCCCGGCAGCGTCCAGTCGACGGTCGTGTCGAACCCCTCGTCGCGGTCGAACCGGTCGTGGGCCGTGCTCCACGCGCTGACGAGCGCGACGCCGTCGGGCGCGAGGACCCGCGCCAGTTCGTCCAGGCTCTCGACGCGGGTCGCTCGGGGCGAGAGGTGGTGGAGCGTGGCGACGTAGGTCGCGAGGTCGACCGCGTCGTCGCGCAGCGGCAACGCGGCCGCGTCGCCGTGGACGAACGCGCTCGCGTCAGCGAACCCCCGGTCGCGAGCGCGCGCCGCCGCCTCGTCGAGCAGGCCGCGGCTGAGGTCCACTCCGACCGCGAACTCGGCGCGCGCCGCGAGCGCCTCCGTGTGGCGACCGTTCCCGCAGCCGACGTCGAGGGCGACCGTCCCCGACCGGCCCTCGAGGAACGACTCGACCTCGGGCCACGCGTACTCCCGCGTCTTCGAGAAGTGCGTCGCGATGCGGTCGTAGGTGCGCCGCGGGTCGCCCGACGGCGGATCGCCGCCCGCCGACCCCGACTCGCGTCCCGGATCAGGGTCCATACGCTACGCTCGACCGCGACCGGTTTAGCTCGTGCGACCGAGACCTCGGGCGGTCGGGACCCGCCGCGTCCCGGGCGGCCGCGTCACGCCAGTGCGATCCCGACGAACGCGAGGAGAGTGAGCGCCAGCAGCACCACGACGTGTTTCGCGCCGTCGCGCACCGACCCCTCCCCGAGCTGTCCGGCGACGAGGCCGGAGCAGACCGCCTGGATCGAGGCGGCGTGGAAGAACAACTGCTCGTAGGCGGCGACGTCGATGTCGCCGATCCCGTCCGCGATCCCGCCGGGGCCGGCGGGGACGCCGCCGCCGGTCTCCGGGAGGCTACCGCCGGTCCCCGGGACGCCCGCCGCCTCGATGGCCGGGATGAACGACACCGAGAGCGCCCCGATGATCCCGAGGAACACGAGGAAGGAGATGTAGATGACGATGAGGTACGTCAGCATCACCTGTCGCCGTTCGCGCCGGAGCGACCACGTCGCGCGCGACTCGTCGGCCGCGATCCGGAGGACCGGTCCCACGTCCCCGCTCGCCCGGATCGCGTTGGTGACGAGCGCGACCGCCCGGGAGGTCATCGGCGACCTGACCCGGCGCTCCAGACGGCGCAGCGCGGTCGAGACGTCCGCGCCCCAGTCGATGTCGCGCCGGGTCCGGCGGAGGTCCTCCGTCAGCGCCTCCAGGTTCGAGTCGGCGACGCGCCGGACGCTGCCGACCACGGCGGTCCCGGCCTCGTTGACGCTGGCGAGCCGGTCGAGGAAGTCCGGCACCGCGGACTCGACGCGCCGGACCCGGCGCTTGTCGAACTCGTAGGCGACCGCGTAGGTCGCGAGGACGAAGGCGGTCGCGACGACGATCGGGCCGTCGATCTGGTCGACCATCTCCACCGGCGTCCCGAGCGTGATAGGGAACGCGAAGACGAGCAGCCCGACCGCCGCGACCGGGACCGCGGCGAGGAGGACCGTCCGCGGCGAGGCCAACACCGTCTCGGCCGGCGACGCGATCAGCCGCCGCACCCAGCGGAGGCGGTCGTGGACGCGGAGCCGCTCGCGGCTCTCCGCCCAGCGGTCCGCGCCGGCGGCGTCCGCGTCGCGTCCGGTCGCTCCGCCGTCGAACCGCGGCGAGTCGCTCCCGGCTCCGGACTCGTCGCTCGCGTGTCGCACGCCGGTGACGGACGGGGTGTCCGGGTCCGCGAGCGACGACTCCGCGACCGCCTCGGTGCCGCCGACGCCCTGCGTCACGCTGTCGACGTAGACGACGAACCCGAAGGTGGCGAGCGGGACGCCGACGTAGACGACGACGCGGAGGAGCGGGAGCGTGTCCTGTAAGACGAGGCCGATGACGACGAGGATGGTGATGAAGAACAGCGGGCCGGCGACCAACGCCGTCACGTACGCCTCGGCGAACGTCGAGAGGAGTTCGAGGTACTGCTCCTGTTTCGCCTCCGCCTCCGCCTGATAGCGCTCGTACTGGTCGTTGAGGAACGTCGACACCGGCTGCCCGGTCCCGAGGACCGAGGCGAGGTTCTCCGAGAAGTCGGCCAGGTCGTCGCTGGGCGTCCGGCGAGAGATGCGCTGGAGCGCGGTGAGCGCGTCGGTGCCGAAGGCGTTCATGTCGCGGACGGCCACCGACAGCTCCGTGGCGGCCTCGCCGTACACCGCCTCGTTCTCCGCGAGCGTGTCCATCACCCGCGGGAACGCCATCCCCGAGCGCGAGAGCGCGTACATGAACGCGACCGTCCGGGGCAGGGTGGCGTCTATCTCGGCCGCCCGGGCGTGGGCGCGCTGGTCGAGCAGCTGCCAGCGGGCGACGTACGCGCCGAGCGCGAGCCCCGCGCCGACGGTCGCGGAGACGACCGCGAGCAGGACGAACAGCCGGAAGAGCCCGAGGTCCGCGAGGCGCGCGACGACCGCGACGAACTCGACCGCGCTCGGAAGCGCCCCGCGGATCGCCGCCTCGCCGACGTCGAGCGCGGCGAGCAGGGCGGCGGCCCCGTACACGCCGACGACGCTGCCGGCGACGCCGAGGACGGCGGCGTACAACAGCGTCCGCGAGGCGTACACCCGGTGCGTCGTCCCGGCGACGTGGGCCGCGCGCATCCGGTCGCGCTGGCTCCGCCGCCGCGCCTCGTTCTCGCCGACGTAATCCCCGAACGCCGACAGCGCGACGCGGGTGACGAACAGGTCCGCCCGGTCGTCGACGAGCGGGAGCGCGAGGGCCAGACAGGCCCCGACCGCGGCGACGAGCGGGAGGTACTCGATCATCGGTCCGGGGGGTCGGACCGCGCGTTTCCGACGTCCGCACCGTCGCCGTTGGAAGCGGCGGGACCGGGGTCGGTTCGGACGCCGTCGTCGTCGTCCGCGCGGTCGGTCGCGGCGACGCCGTCGGCCGCGGCGGCGCGCTCGTCGAGCCGGTCCATCACCCGGTCGGGGTCGGCGTAGTACTCGTTGACGAGGGCGGTGAACGTGCGGTAGTCGTCGATGCCGAGCGCGGAGAGCAGTTCGAGGAAGCGCTCGCGCCGCCGGACCTCTTGGAGGAGTTCCGACCGCGACCAGCCGCGCTCGTCGGCGATCTCCTCCAGCAGCGACGAGTCGTTCCGGCGGAACGTGTCCGAGTCCGGCCGCCACTCGAACGCCGAGGAGTAGTCGAGCTCGCCGGTCCGCTGGTCGATGCCGCCGATCTCGCCGATCGTCTTCGCGCGGCGCACCCGCTCGTCGTCGGCGCGCGTGAGCGTCTGGACCGAGAGCATGTCGAGCGACTGGACCATCGCGCGCGGCACGTTGATCGGCTCGTTCTCCAGCCGGTTGATCACCGTCTCGATCGAGTCGGCGTGCATCGTCGAGAACGTGGTGTGGCCCGTGTTCATCGCCTGGAAGAGCGTGATCGCCTCCTCGCCGCGGACCTCGCCGACGACGATGTATTCGGGGCGGTGGCGCAGCGCCGAGCGCAACAGGTCGTACATGTCGATGTCCGTCCCCTCGTACCGGCGCTCGCGGGTGACCGCCGAGAGCCAGTTGTCGTGGTATAAGGAGAGCTCGCGGGTGTCCTCGATGGTGAGCACCTTCGCGCGCGGCGGGACGAACATCGACACCGCGTTCATCGAGGTGGTCTTCCCGGAGGCGGTGCCGCCCGCGAAGATGAGGCTCTTGTTGTGTTCGATACAGAGCCAGAAGTACGCCATCTGCTCGACGGAGAAGGTCCCGTACTCGACGAGGTCGACGGGCGTGAACGGGTCCTCGGCGTACTGGCGGATGGTGAACGCCGAGCCGCGGGGGGTCACCTCCTCGCCGAGCGCGAGCTCCGCGCGCGACCCGTCGGGGAGCGTCGTCTCGACGATGGGGTCGCCGACGGAGACGTGGCGGCCCGACTGCTGGGCGAGCCGGATCACGTAGCTGTCGAGCGCCTCCTGCGCGAAGGAGACGTTCGTCTCGATGTCGGTGTACTCGTCGTGGTAGACGAAGATCGGGAGGTCGTAGCCGTCACACGAGACGTCCTCGATGTGCCGGTCGTTCAGGAGGGGGTCGACCTTCCCGTAGCCGCGGAAGTCCCGGTAGAGGTAGTACGCGAGCGCGTGGAACGTGTCCATCCCGGCCTCGACGCCGTACCCCTCCAGCAGCGTCTCCAGCTCGGCGCGGAGCGTCTCCTCGTCGGTCTTCCCGGTCCCCTCGCGGTACAGGAGCGGGTCGCGGATGTCGTCGACGACCCGGTCGAGGAGCTCGCGCTCGAACGCGTCGAGCTCGGGCTCGACCGCGTAGTAGCGGTGTTCGCTCTCGGCGTCGTCGTAGGTGATCACCACGTACGCGTACGGCGAGTTCACCCAGTACCGGTCGACCTCGCGCTCGTCCGCCGGCACGGTGAACGACGCGAGCGGGCCGTCCTCGCCCAGGCGGAACGGGCGGACGTCGAGCGTCGACCCCTGAAACAGCTCCCACGCGTGCGAGAGTCGCCGCTGGAGGTCCTCGATCCGGTCGCCGAGGTCGCCCCCGCCGGCGTCACTCGCCATAGATATGGGCTTCTAGAGCCGGGGGGAAGTTAAACTACCCCCGACGATTATCAGGATCGACATCGACGCCCCTCGCGACGCCGCCGACCCGGACGCCGACGCGTCGCGTCTGCTACGCCGCCGATCCGCCCGTTACGTTGATACGGCCGGGCCGCAAAGCAACAGGTACGAAATGCGGCGTGACTACTTCGATCTGGCCGTCGAGGGCGTCGGAGACGGTTCCGACACCCGATCGCCCCCGCTCGTGCGGATCGACTTCCACGGGCCGGAAGAGCTCCTCCGCGAGCGGCTTTCCGGAGGTGACAGCGACGGGGCTGACGACGGCGACCTGCTCGGTGCCGACCAGATAGACGTCGCCTTCCGGCTCCGCGAGCCGCTGGGCGAGGCGGACGATCCGGAGGGCGTCGTCGGCGTCACCAACCGGTTCACCGGCGACTTCGTCCTCGAACTCAACGAGACGGCGACGGACGTCCTCCCCTTCATCCGCGCCGCGCGCGACGCGACCGACGACGGCGACGCGCGGTACCGCGTCGAGATCGACGTCAACGGCGAGCGCCTCGTCGCCTACGATAAAGACACCTTCCTCGTGTACGACCCGGCAGGGAACCTGCTCCGTAGCGAGAGCCTGATCCCCTCCGGCGTCGAGCTGTAGCGGCCGCCCGCTGCTGGCGACCCGACCGCCCGACGGTCAGAGGCTGACGCTGTCGGGCACGAACCGCACCGCGTCGCCCGGCCGGAGGTCGAACGCGCCGTCGCCGCGCCCGTCGTTCACGTCGCACTCCGCGTAGCCGTGGCTCCCGACGGTGACGAGTCGCTCGCCCGGGTCGACGGCGCCGAACGTCTCCGCGACCGGCGTGAGGTCGCCGTTCACGCGGACCCAGTCGCGGTCGCGGACCAGGTCGCCGGGCACGTTGGTGATCACATTCCCGAACCGGTCGATCGCGAGCACCTCGCCGTCGATAGCGACCACGTCGCCGTCGGGGTCGTCCCCGCGTCGAGTGTCGTCGTCGCTTTTCCCGCCGTCCTCGCCGTCGCCCGCGTCGCGCTCGATCGACGGCTCGGGGAAGCGGATGTCGACGGGGCCGCTCGCGGGCGAGAGGTCGTCGAGTCCCGCGAGCGCCGCGGCGACCGCGTCGGCGTCGAGCGCGCCGTCTCCCGCCGAGCCCGCAGCGGCGTCTCCCGCGTTCCCCGCCGCGTCGTCGAGCGCGACCCGGACGCGGGCCGCGGTCGGCGCGAACACGTCGCGGCCGTGGAACGTCTCGCTCGCGGGGTCGTCGACGGCGACGGTCCACGCCTCAATGTCCGACTCGTCGGCGGCCAGCGCCCGCGCCGGCGGCATCGCGAGGCCGTTGTCCGGGGCGACGATGACGTGCGCGCCGGCGCGGACGACGAGGGCGTCGCGGTCGGTGCCGACGCCGGGGTCGACGACGGCGCAGTGGACCGCCGGGGGGAACTCCGGGAGGACGAACCGGAGCCAGAAGGCGGCGGCCCGAGGGTCACCGCGCGGCAGGTCGTGCGCGACGTCGACCAGCTCGGCGTCCGTGTGCCGGCGGATCACTCCCTTCATCGCGGCGGGGTACGGCGAGCCGAAGTCCGAGGTGAGCGTGATCATACCGGAAGGAGAGGTCGGCGGGCGGTTAAAACGAACGGGCCGCGGCGCTCCCGGTTTCTCCCGGGACGCGCGTCTGCGAGCGGGCGGCCCACGCTTGCCTCGCGCCGGCCGCGCTACACGTCGGACGGCTCCGTGCCTATCGAGTCGGTCTCGGCGATACGGCGGATGCGGTCGACGCCGTCGACCTCCCGGATCACGTCGACGACGGCGTCGGGGACGAGGCCCTCCCACTCGCGGCCCCGGATCATCCGCTCGCGGAGCTCGGTCCCCTCCAGCACGTCGCGGCGGAACATCGGGGACTGACGCACCTCGACGCCGGCCTCCTCGAACAGGCGGACGACGAGCGGGTTGTTCGAGTAAGCGACGTCGAACCGCGGGGTCATGCTCTGGACGTGGCTCACCCACACCGAGTTCCGGTCGAGGTCCTCGATGGGGACCACGTAGGTGGTGGCGTCGAGGTCCTCGACCGCCTTCGTCACCATCATCACGCGCTCGCCGGCGGTGAAGGGGTTCCGCGTGGTGTGCGAGTCGCCGGCGGAGCCGATCCCCAAGACCAGCTCGTCGACGTCCGCCGCGATCTCTTCCACCATGTGCTGGTGGCCGTCGTGAAACGGCTGATACCGGCCGATGTAAAACCCCCGCATGGATCCACGTAGCGTCGGCGTCATTTATAAACCCCGTGGGAACGGTCGTGCGCCGAGATCAGCGCCTATACGGCTTCACGACCGCTTTTACTGCCACCCGGGCGGTGTCGCTGGGGGGAGAAAGTATATCAGTAGCCGACCCGTCCTTTTCGATAGCGAAACCCGATTCTATGAGCAACGAGAAGGACACGAACGACCCCACGGCCGACGACCCCGACGAACCGCCTCGCGGCGGCGTCGACGACTCGAGCCCGGCGGGGAACGGCGAGGACGCCGCGCACGGCGACCCCGAGCCCGACGACGGTCCGTCGAACGAGCCCGGCGTCGGCGAGGACCCGGCCGCGAACTCCGGCGGGGAGTCGGCCGCGGACCCCGACGACGACCCATGGGACGACGGCGTCGTGGTGGACGACGACGGGTTCGACGAGACCGAGGTCGTCGGCGACGGTCCCGACGAGGGCCGGAACGGCGACGGCGTCGGTCCGGCCGACGACGGCGGGATCGACGAGCTCGGTAGCACCGTCGAGGTCGAGGGAGCCGAGATAGAGGAAGACCCCGACGAGGACGACCTCCTCGGCGGGCTCAAGATCGACACGACGGCCGAACTGGAGATCCCGGATCGGCTCGTCGACCAGGTCATCGGGCAGGAACACGCCCGCGACGTGATCATCAAGGCGGCGAAGCAGCGCCGCCACGTGATGATGATCGGCTCGCCCGGGACCGGGAAGTCGATGCTCGCGAAGGCGATGTCCGAGCTTCTCCCCAAAGAGGAGCTTCAGGACGTCTTGGTGTATCACAACCCCGAGGACGGCAACAAGCCGAAGGTCCGGACGGTGCCGGCCGGCAAGGGCGACCAGATCGTCGAGGCGCACCGCGAGGAGGCGCGCAAGCGCAACCAGATGCGGTCGCTGCTGATGTGGATCATCATCGCCGTCGTGCTGGGCTACGCGCTCATCATCGTCGGCCAGATCCTCGTCGGCATCATCGCGGCCGGCGTGGTGTACCTCGTCTTCCGCTACCTGAACCGCGGGTCGGACGCGATGATCCCGAACCTGCTGGTGAACAACGGCGACACGAAGACCGCGCCGTTCCGCGACGCGACCGGCGCGCACGCCGGCGCGCTGCTCGGCGACGTCCGCCACGACCCGTTCCAGTCCGGCGGGATGGAGACGCCCAGCCACGACCGCGTCGAGGCCGGGGCCATCCACAAGGCGAACAAGGGCGTGCTGTTCATCGACGAGATCAACACGCTGGACATCCGCAGCCAGCAGCACCTCATGACGGCGATCCAGGAGGGCGAGTTCTCGATCACGGGCCAGTCCGAGCGCTCCTCGGGCGCGATGGTCCAGACCGAGCCCGTCCCGACGGACTTCGTCATGATCGCGGCCGGGAACCTCGACGCGATGGAGAACATGCACCCGGCGCTCCGGAGCCGTATCAAGGGGTACGGCTACGAGGTGTACATGGAGGACACCATCGAGGACACGCCGGAGATGCGCCGGAAGTACGTCCGATTCATCGCCCAGGAGGTCGCGAAGGACGGCCGCCTGCCCGAGTTCTCGGCGGAGGCGGTCGAGGAGATCATCCTCGAGGCAAAGCGCCGCTCCGGTCGCAAGGGCCACCTCACGCTCAAGATGCGGAACCTCGGCGGGATGGTCCGCGTCGCGGGCGACATCGCCCGCGGTGAGGACGCCGAGCGCACGACCCGCGACCACGTCCTTCAGGCGAAGGGCCGCTCGCGGTCCATCGAGCAGCAGCTCGCCGACGACTACATCGAGCGCCGGAAGGACTACGAGCTTCAGGTCTCTAACGGCTACGTCACCGGTCGCGTCAACGGCCTCGCCGTGATGGGCGAGGACTCCGGGATCATGCTCCCGGTGATGGCCGAGGTGACGCCGACCCAGGGCGGCGGGCAGGTGATCGCCACCGGCCAGCTCAAGGAGATGGCCGAGGAGTCGGTCCAGAACGTCTCGGCGATCATCAAGAAGTTCTCCGACGAGAACATCTCGGAGAAGGACATCCACATCCAGTTCATCCAGACGGGCCAGCAGGGGGTCGACGGCGACTCCGCGTCCATCACGGTCGCGACCGCCGTCATCTCCGCGCTGGAGGACGTCGGGGTCGACCAGAGCCTCGCGATGACGGGCTCGCTGTCGGTCCGCGGCGACGTGCTCCCCGTCGGCGGGGTCACCCACAAGATCGAGGCGGCCGCGAAGGCCGGCTGCGACCGGGTGATCATCCCCGCGGCCAACGAGCAGGACGTGATGATCGAAGACGAGTACGAGGAGATGATCGAGGTCATCCCGGTGTCGCACATCAGCGAGGTCCTCGACATCGCCCTCGAGGGCGAGGCCGAGAAGGACTCGCTCGTCTCCCGGCTGAAGTCGATCACGGGCTCCGCGCTGAACGACGGAAACGTCTCGAGCCCGTCCAACCCGAGCCCGCAGTAGGCGGCTCCGCGCCTCGCGGCCCGGGTTCTTTCACTTTTCGCTCCCCCGAGCTACCGCACCGCGAGCAGCCGGGGGATCTCCGTCCGCCGATCGGCGGCTAACTCGGTCTCGGTCGTTCACCGTGTGAGCGCGAGGTGCCTATATTGCTTGAATGACGCAATACAGAATCGCCGGTTAGCCGCACGTTTTGCTGGGCAGGGAGAGAGCCGTCATAACGGCCACCACTCGCCATGCGCCCCATGTGTCGCAAATAGCGTTAGAATATCTCCTCGAGTGGCGACCACCCGTCGCTTCGGAAGAACTGAGAGGGTCGGAATACATAAGTTAGTATAGTGCGTATTGCGCAATACAGATGTCAGGGATCGCGATCGTCGGCGGAGGACCGACCGGACTGAACGCCGCCATCTACACCGCCCGAGCGGACAGGCGAACGCTCGTGTTCGACGACGGCGGCGGGACCACCCGCGACGTCGACACGATGGAGAACGTCTACGGGTTCCCGGACGGCGTCACGGGCCCGGAACTGGTCGATCTGGGCAGAGAACACGCGCGGAAGTACGGTGCCGAGATCGTCGAGGAGGAGGTCGTGCGGCTCGAACCCGACGGCGACCGGTACCGCGTCGAGACGACCGTCGACGAGTACGCCGTCGACGGGGTGATCATCGCGACGGGCGCGGACTACGAGCGGCCGGCCGTCGCGGACGTCGAGGCGTACGAGGGCCACGGCGTCTCCTACTGCGTCGAGTGCGACGCGTACTTCTACCGCGACAGCCCCGTCGCGGTCGTCGGCGACGACAACTACGCCGCGACCGAGGCGCTGATGCTGCTCGATTACACCGACGACGTCCGGATCCTCACCAACGGGTCGTCGTTCGCGGCCGACGAGGAGCTGCGGGACCGGATCGCCGAAGCGGGGATCCCGGTGGTCACCGACGACCTCGATCGACTCGCCGGCGACGAGGTCCTCGAGGCCGTCGTCACGCGGGACGGCGACGAGATATCGGTCGACGGGCTGTTCGTCGCGCTGGGCACCGCCGGCGGCACCGACCTCGCGGAGATGCTGGGCGTCCCCGTCGACGGGGGCGACGTCGTCACCGACGAGGCGCAGTCGACGCCGGTGGACCGCGTGTACGCGGCGGGCGACGTCACCGGCGGCCACCAACAGATCGCGACCTCCGTCGGAGAGGGGGCCCGCGCGGCCATCAACCTCCTCGAGGAGATCCGCGGGGCGGACTACATCGACTACAAGAAGCTGGACTCGCAGCCGGCCTGACCGGTCCGACCGCCGACTCGGTCCGCGGCCGAACGCTCGACCGGTGTCCCCGCGGAGGGGCCCGCCGCCTCACCCGACCGCCTCCCAGTTCCGGTACAGCCCCACGCCGAACGCGAGGACGACCCCGCCGACGCCGACCTGCCGGCCGACCGTCCCGAAGTCGCCGTCGAGGCCGGCGACGAGCGCTCTGACGGTCATCACCAGCGTGACGAGCGCGACGAGCGCCAGCACGGCGTGCCGTGTCTCCATGAGTGACCGGAGCCGCCACGCCGCCCAAAGCGATTGCTTGGCGTGGGACAACTCTCGGCCCCTCGGGCGAGCCGGCGCGTCGCGGCCGGGAGGGCGGCGACCGCTCGCTCGTCGGTTGTCCTGCGCCAACTCCGGGGTTATTGACGAGCGGAACCCAGCGTCACACGAAGCGCACGACCGCGGCGCGCGTCGGAGTGACGCGTCGCTCCGGACTCACCACCACATGATCGACCCAGTACTCGCGAGCCGGTTCCAGTTCGCCCTGACGACCGTCGTCCACATCGTCTTCCCGGTGATGAGCATGGGACTCGCTCCCTTCCTCATCTACTTCACGTGGCGGGACGTCCGGGGCGGCGATCCGGTGTACGAACAGCTGCGTCGCTTCTGGACGAAGATATTCGCGATCTCGTTCGTCGTCGGAACCGTCACCGGGATCGTCCTGGAGTTCGAGTTCGGAACCAACTTCGCGGCGTTCTCGACGACCGCGGGAGAGCTGTTCGGCGGCCCGCTCGCCGTCGAGGGGATGATGGCGTTCATGTTGGAGGCGACGTTCCTCGGTATCTTCGTGTTCGGTCGCGAGCGCGTCTCCGACCGGTTGTACCTAGTGTCCAGTCTCGCCGTCGGCGTCGGCACGTGGCTGTCGGCCGTCTGGATCCTCATCGCGAACTCGTGGATGCAGATGCCGCGCGGCTACGAGCTCGTGTCCGAGAACGGCGGGGAGGTGGTCCGCCTCGTCGACCCGGTCGCGGCGTATCTGACCCCCCGGTTCGGCTACATGTACGTCCACATGCAAAACGCCGCCGTCGAGTCGGTGGCGCTGTTCATGGCCGGCGTCTCGGCGTACTACGTCTACCGACACCACGTCTGGGGGACGAAGACGGAACATATCGCGTTCTGGCGGAAGACGCTCAAGATCGCGCTGGTCGCGCTGCTGATCACGGCCCCGCTACAGGTGCTCCAGGGCGACCTGTACGCGCGGCACGTCTACGAGACGCAGCCGCAGAAGTTCGCCGCCATGGAGGCGGTCTGGGACACCGAGGCGTACGTGCCGGAGTACATCTTCGCGATCCCGACCGACCTGAGCCAGTTCACCGACCCGCGCGCGAAGGAGCTGTTCGGCGTCGGCATCCCGGGCGGGGCGTCGTGGCTCGCCAGCGGGGGCGACGCGACCGCGGAGATTCGGGGACTGAACACATTCGAGACGGAGGCGCCCCCCGTCGCCGTCGTGTTCTGGTCGTTCCGGGCGATGGTCGGGATGGGCTTCTGGTTCATCCTCCTCGCGTTCTGGGGCGGCTACCGGTGGTACACGGGCGAGCTGTTCGAAGACGGACTGCTCCACAAGGCGCTGATGGCCTCCGGTCTGCTCGGCTTCGTCGCGGTCGAGCTCGGGTGGGTCGTCACGGAGGTCGGTCGCCAACCCTGGGTGATCCAGGGCGTGTTGAAGACGAGCGAGGGGGTGTCGCCCGGCCTCACCGGCGCGGAGGCGCTGATCACGCTCGCGGGGTTCGTCGGCGTCTACGCCGGCATCCTCGCGCTGTACGCGTACGTCGTCGCGCGGGTGATCCGGGACGGGCCCCCGAGCGTGCGCGAGCTGCGGTCCGCCGCCGAGCGCGACGCCGCGCCCGCGGAGGTGCCCGGCGATGACTAGCGTCGTCGACGCGCTCGCGGGAGGGCCGGTGCTCGGCCTGCCGCTCCCGGAGCTGTGGTTCGCGCTCGTGTTCGCCCTGCTCGGAACGTTCCTGTTCCTCGACGGCTTCGACTTCGGCGCGGGCGCGATCTTCGCGACGCTCCCCGACGACCGGGGCCGCGAGGCGGTGCTGTCGGCGATCGGGCCGTTCTGGGACGGCAACGAGGTGTGGCTCGTGGTCTTCGGCGGCGCGCTGTTCGCCGCCTTCCCGTCGGTGTACGCCGGGCTGTTCAGCCGCCACTACCTCCTGATGTTCGGCATCCTCGGCGCGCTCATCCTCCGGGGGTTGGCCCCGGAGATGTACGAGCAGCGCCGCGACGCGCGGTGGCAGCGGTGGTGGGGTCGGTCGTTCGTCGCCGGCAGCGTCCTCGCGCCGTTCCTCCTCGGCGCGTTCGCGGGGAACTGGCTCGTCGGGAGCCCCCGCTCGCTCACGCTCGTCGGCGTCGTCGCGGGGGTCGCCGTCACGGCCCTGACCGTCGTCTCGGGTGCCGCGTTCCTCCGTCTGAAGGCCCGGGACGCGCTCCCCGAGAGAGTGGCGGAGATCGGAATCGGGGCCGTCGCGGCGTACCTCCTCGCGGTCGTCGCGACCCTCGGCGTCCTGGCGACTCGGCTCCCGGCCGGCGTCGACGCGGTGCTGTCGCCCCCGGTGCTCGCGCTGGTCGCCGCCTCCGTCGCGCTCGGAGCCGGTTACGGCGTCGCGCTTCGACGGGGGGCGGACCTCGTCGCGCTCGCGGCGGCCGGGGGGCTGACCTACGGACTGATCGCCGTGGTCGGGCTGCTCATGTACCCGCGTATCGACCCGGCGACGGGGGCGACGGTCGCGGAGGCTATCGTCTCGACGCTGCCGCTGAACCTCATGTCGATCGGCGCGGCCCTGCTGTTGCCGCTGGTCGTCACGTACTTCGCCGTCCTCTACTCGGCGTTCAGCGGCCCGATCACGGCCGAGGAGGCGTACTGACATGAGCGAGGGCTCGGAGGCGAGCGCGCCGGCTCGGCGCTCGCCGGTCGGGAGGCCGCTGCTCTCGCGCGTGCTCGTCACGTGGGCTGAACTCGTCGTCGTCGGGTTCGTCGGGGCGGTCGCGGGCGGGGCCGCGTCCGGTCCGCCCCAGCTCGTCGTCTACTTCACGACGGTCCTCGCGGCGGTCGGCGTGTTCATGTTCAACGTCGACCGGCTCGTCGCGGCCCGCGTTCGGGAGGCGACGTGATCCGAGCGCGTCGCGCCTCCCGTCAGTCCGCTCCCCGACCCGACGATCCGAACGGTCCGACGCCGCGGCGTTTGGCGACGATACCGAACAGCAGCGCGGCGCTCGGGAGGAACAGCAGCGCGCCCAGCGCGGTGACGGTGTCGTCGTGGGCGAGTCCGAAGGCGACCCCTCCGATGCCGGCGACGAGCGCGACGGCGGCCGGGACGAGGAGACGGCTTCGGTGCGCGGTCGCGGTCCCGCGACCGGAACGTGAGGTTCCCATACGAGACAACGTAAGTGCGTCGGGCCCGTATCAGACGCGTTGTCGAGGGACAACTTCCCGCCGCGACGCGACCGGTCGCGACCGTCCGGTCGCCCGCGGGACCGTCGCCCGCGCCGCGAACCGCCACCGCACGACCGGACCAGTTCACCGTCAGATGTACGACTTCAGCTTCGAGATAACGTACGAACCGGGCGTCGACGAGTACGTCGACCTGTTCATCGACCGCAGCTCCCTCCGGTCGGAGGCGACCTACTCGTGTCTCGACCCCGCGGAGCTGTGGAAGCTCGAATCGGTGACCGGCGACGCGACCGACCTCGCGGCCGTCGACGAGCTGCTCTTGGACGAGTCCGTCGACCGCGAGTCGATCAGCGATCGGGCGTGTCGCGCGACCCGCGCGACGAGCCTGCTGACCGACGAGCAGCGGCGGCGGGTGACGTACACCTACCTCTCCGACGTGGACTACTGCGAGTCCGTCCCGCTCATCGCGGCGAAGTACGTCGACGGCGGCGCGCTCTTCGAGCAGACGCGCTCCGGGGACACCGTCCGGTGGCGCGTGCTGGTACAGGACGACTCGAAGATCGGGCTGTTGTACGACACGCTGTCCGCGCGGCTCGGCGACGGGCGCTCGTTCTCCTTCGAACACTTGACCGAGGTCGACCGCTGGGAGAGCGAGCTGCTCTCCCGACCGGACGTCCGCGCCGAACAGCGCGAGACGCTGCTGCTCGCGGTCGAGCGCGGCTACTTCGAGACGCCGCGCGAGGCGACGCTCGACGAGCTCGCGGCGGAGCTCGACGAGCCGCGTTCGACGGTGTCGTATCGGCTTCGACGCGCGACCGCGGAGCTGGCGAAGCGGTTCGCCGACCAACGAGCATGACCCCCGACACTCCCACCGACGACGAGCGGCGAACGCCGACGGACGCGTCCGAAAGCGACCGATATCCGACCGACGTGCTCGTCGAGCCCGACTGGGTGGCGGCGCGACTCGACCGGTTCGGCGCCGACGCGCCCGACCTGCGGCTCCTCGAGGTCGACGTCAACGCCTCGTTTTACGAGGAGGGTCACGCGCCCGGGGCCGTCGGCGTCGACTGGCGGACGGACCTCCGGTCGGCGGAGGCACACGACATCCTCTCCCCGGCGGAGATGACCGCCTTCCTCGAGTCGTGCGGGATCGCCGAGGAGACGACCGTCGTCATCTACGGCGACAACAGGAACTGGTTCGCGGCCCACCTGTACTGGCAGCTCGCCCGCTACGGCCACCCGGACGTGCGGATCATGGACGGCGGTCGCGAGTACTGGGTGGAACACGGCTACCCGACCACGACGGAGCCGGTCGATCCGCCCGCGGTGACGTACGGCGACGCGCCCGACGCCCCGCCCAGACCGGAGGTCCGAGCCGACCGCACCGACGTGCGGGCGGCGCTCGACGGCGACACGGAGTTCGTCGACGTGCGCCTGCCCGAGGAGTACCGGGGAGAGATCACGAAGCCGCCGGGCAGCGACGAGGGGGCGATGCGGGGCGGCCACGTCCCCGGGGCGACGAACGTGTTCTGGGCCGAGAACGTGCGCCCCAGCGGCCTGTTCAAGTCGCCCGAGGAGCTCGCCGACCTGTACGCGTCGCGGGGGATCGCCCCCGACGACGACGTGATCGTCTACTGTCGGATCGGGGAGCGGTCCTCGCTCGCGTGGTTCGTCCTCGAGGAGCTGCTCGGGTACGACCGCGTGCGGCACTACGACGGCTCCTGGACGGAGTGGGGGAACATGATCGGCGTCCCGATCGAGGTCGGCGAGCCGGACGGCGGCGACTGAGTCACCCGCCGGGGGCGAGGTCGAACGCCGGCGGTTGTCCCACGACAAACGGACACACTAGCCGCTGTGCGGGCAATCGTACGTAATGAGCGGTTCTCACGCTGCGGCGGCGGCGAAGCACGCGGAAGACCGGGGAGAACGCCGGCACAGCGAACCCGGGTCACCGGGCGGTCGTCATGAGTGACGCCGCCTCGAAGGGCGACGGGTCGCGGTTCGCCCGGCGGCTGCTCGACGCGCTGAGCGAGGAGACGAACCGGACGATCCTGTCGCTGCTCGACGAGCCGGCCTCGGTCGCCGAACTCGTCGAGCGGTGCGACATCCCGATGTCGACGGTGTACCGGCGCTTGGATACGCTCAACGAGCTGGATCTGGTGACGGAACACGTCGCGATAGACGCGGAGCGGGGGAAGTATCGACGCTACGAGCGGAGCGTGCGCCGCGTCTCGGTCGCCGTCGGCGAGGAGGGCCGGCTCAGGGCCCGAGTCGAGCGCGCGAAGGGCGACCCCGACGAGGAGGTGGCGTGGGAGCCGAACGGGAGGTAGCGGCGGCCCGTGCGAGCGTCCGCTCGCCGGAGGCGCGTCCCGCTCCCCGCCCTCTTTTATCCCGGGAGCGTGTACGGCGGACGATGAGCGGGAAACCGACGGTCGGGGAGTACATGACCCGCGAGGTGGAGACGGTCAGCCCGGACGAGACGGTGGCGACCGTCGCGCGTCGCATGGCCGACAGCGACGGACACAACGGGTTCCCGGTCACGCAGGGCCGCACCGTCGAGGGGTTCGTCTCGGCCGGAGACCTGCTGCTCGCGGACGACGACGCCCCCGTGTTCACGGTGATGACGGAGGACCTGATCGTCGCGCACCCGGACATGAAGGTGACCGACGCCGCGCGGGTGATCCTGCGGTCGGGCATCCAGCGGCTCCCGGTCGTCGACGACGCCGACAACCTCGTCGGGATCATCTCGAACACCGACGTGGTCCGCTCGCAGATCGAGCGCGCGACGCCCGGCAAGGTCGGGAAGCTGATGCGCACGCTCTCGCAGATCCACGGCGTCGACCTCGACGAGGAGCGCCGCGAGGTGGAGATCGCGGCCCTCACGCCGACGCAGGCGCGGGTGTACGCCGACGAACTCGAGGGGAGACAGTACGAGCTCCAACACGGGCTCGCGGAGCCGCTCGTCGTCATCGACAACGGCGGCACGCTCTACCTCGCCGACGGCCACCACCGGGCGATGGCCGCCCGCGAGGCCGGCATCGAGACGATGGACGCGTACGTGATCGTCCCGCGGACGCCGGTCGAACTGGGGATGGCGAAGACCGCCGAGAAGGAGGGGCTCCGCGTCGTCGACGACATCGAGATCGTCGACTACGCGCGACACCCCCTCATGGAGACGACAAAGCGGCTCCAGTGACCGGGCGACCGGCGCGCGACCGACGCGCGACCGGCGTCGAGCGACCGCGCCGCCTCACCGACAGTCGGTGACTCACCGCGCCGTTCGCGTCGACCGCGCCGCCAGCACCGCCCGTCGACGACTAGCCGTAGCGACCGCGCGGACTCCGCCGTTCGGGTCAATTCGTGGTTTCCGCAGAAACAATTTTATGAGTCGACAAGAATGGTGTGGTATGGGATCACGAATTCGAACCGCGATCGGCAGGGCGAAGTACGCGGCCGTCGGCGCTGCGGTGGGCGCGGCGGTCGGCGGGTTGTGGAGCCGGAACGCGGCCAGCACCGGCGGGGCGCTCGGCGGACTGGCGGGCGCGACGGTCGCCGAACTGAAGTCGGGTGCCGACGGCCTGTTCGCGAGCGAAGAGGACGGTGACGGTGAGGGCGGCGACGGCGAGGGCGACGAGAGCGGCGCGGCCGACGCGGCGGCGTGAACGGCGGCCCGCGGAGCGGTTCGCGGAGCGAGCAGCGCCGGTCGCATCGGGAACGTCTATACCGCCGGGGCGAGTAGCCGCCGGCAATGAGCGACACCGACGCCGGACCGGACGGGAGCGCGGCGTCCGACGGCGGAGACGGCTGGTTCGAGGTGCTGCCGACCGACGGGCCCGACGACGAGACGGAGAGTGACGAGGACGCCGCGCTCGACGCGGCCGCGACGCGGGTGCGCGACGGAACCGCCGCGTCGCCCGCCGACTGGCCCGCGCGGGCCGTCGAGGCCGGGGCCGCGGCCGACGGGGCGGCGTACTACGACCGGCTCAAGGCCGCGACGACCCGCGCCACCCGCGAGGCGGTCCGGGAGCGGGAGCGCGCCGACGACGCGCAGCTGATCCACGCGGTCCGGGCCATGGACGACGCCGAGCGCGTCGCCAACGAGCTGGCCGAGCGCGCCGTCGAGTGGGCGGGAACGCTCTTCGACGAGGTCGACTCCGGAGTCGAGGGCGCGCGGGCAATCGCGGCGCGCGACCCCGAGAGCGACGTCGAGCGGCGGGCCGTCTCCCTCGCGGCCCGCGCCGCGGCGCTCGACGACGAACGCGCGGCGCTCGCGGAGACGATAGCGCGGATCGCGCCCGCGGTCGCACCGAATCTCGCCGAGATGGCCGGCCCGGAGCTCGCGGCGCGGCTGATCGCGCTCGCGGGCGGGTTGGAGCCGCTCGCGAAGAAGCCGTCGGGCACGGTTCAGGTGCTCGGAGCCGAGGACGCGCTGTTCGCGCACCTCTCCGGGCGCGCGCCCTCGCCGAAACACGGCATCATCTACACGCACGAGTTCGTCCGCGGCACGCGGCCCGAAGACCGCGGCTCCGCGGCGCGCGCGCTCGCCGGAAAGCTGGCGCTCGCGGCCCGCGCCGACCACTACGCCGGCGAGCGCAGGGCACAGCTCCACGACGACCTCCGCGAGCGGATGGCGACGATCCGGGCGCGGGCGGACGCCGACGAGCCGGACGTCGCGGGGGCCGACGATGAGTGAGCCCGCGCTCCCCGGCGGCGTCGAGCGCCGCGAGATCGACGGCGAGCGGCGGCTGGCGACCCGCGGCGAGCCGGTGTACGGCGAGCCGACCGCCGACGGGTGGCGCGCGTGGGACCCCGAGCGGTCGAAGCTCGGCGGTATGCTCGAACTCGGACTGGAGACCGGCCTGTCGGGCGGCGAGACGGTCCTCTACCTCGGCGCCGCGAGCGGGACGACGGTCAGCCACGTCGCCGACTTCGCGGGCCCGACGTACGCGGTGGAGTTCGCGCCGCGACCGGCCCGCGACCTGCTCAACGCCGCGGCGAGCCGAGATCGGTTGTTCCCGCTGCTCAAGGACGCGCGGAAGCCGGAGAGGTACGCGCACGTCGTCGAGGCCGACGTCGACGCGATCGTTCAGGACGTCGCCACCCGCGGGCAGGCCGAGGTGGCCGTCCGCAACGCGCGGTTCCTGGCGGACGACGGGCGGCTGTTGCTGGCGATCAAGGCGCGCAGCGAGGACGTGACCGCGGAGCCGGACGCGGTGTTCGAGGGCGCGCTCGACCGGCTCCGGGAGGCGTACGAGGTCTTGGAGACGCGGCGGCTCGACCGGTATCACGAGGACCACCTCGGCGTCGTGGCGACGCCGAAGTGATCACTCCTCCGGCTCGAAGATGTCCTCGATCCGGCAGTCGAAGTGGTCCGCGAGCGCGAACGCCAGCTCCAGCGACGGGTCGTAGCGCTCGCGTTCGATGGCGTTGATCGTCTGTCTGGTGACCCCGACCGCGGCGGCGAGGTCGGCCTGACTCTCGTCGGTCTCCGCGCGTCTGTCGGGGATGTCGTTTCTCATGTGCGGTTTACAGCCGGTACTTGTGGTAGATCACGAACGCGCCGTATGCGACGAAGACTGCGAACAGCGTCCACATCGCGCCGTAGAACTCGCCCGGAAGCGTGAGAACGCCGCTCTCCTCCAGCACCAGTCCGCCGGGGGCACCGAGGATGAACACGTACGCGAACAGCTTCATCGTGTAGTGGCCGGCCTCCCGTTCGATGGTCGTGTCGCGCTCGTCGTACAGCTCGACGGGGCTGAACCGCTGGACGAGCCCCATGCCGAGACCGCCGGCCCAGTAGAGCGCGACGCCGAGGACGAACCGGTCGAAGGCGACGGCGACGAACAGCGCGCCGATCCCGGCGCCGAGCAGTCCGTAGGCGATGCGCTTGTACCGTTTCCGCGTGGAAGGCCGCGTCGTCGCGGGGGTTGTGTGTTCGCTCATGGCGATCGTAAAGCGAGCGGGAACCGTGTGTAAAGCTCGCTTTACAGTAAAGGACACTTTACGTTAGATAATAAAAGTATCGCCGTCGAGAGATTCTGACGGAGAGGACGTTAGCGACGGTGTCGCGTCCGCTCGTTCGCGGACGTTACCACGAGGGCGGCGAGAAGCCGGCGTCCTCGAGGATAGGCTTCCACCGCTTCTGGACCGAGAGCCGCGAGACGTCCATCGCGTCGGCGACGGCAGACTGCGACCGCTCCTCGCCGCGGATCAGTCCGGCGGCGTAGAGGCTGGCCGCGGCCGCGACGCGCTTGCCGCGGTCGTCGTCGGGCGCGCGGGAGAGGAAGAGGTCGACCGCGGTCGAGCGGGTCTCCTCGGCGAGGTCGAGCGACGCGCACGCCTCCTCGAGCAGTTCGATCCACGCCTCGTTGTCGACCCGATCGCTCGCCCGGTACACACCGTCACGTAGTCGAGGCGGACATATAAACGACCGCGTCGAGCGGGGCGGTCCGGCGCGGTCGGAGCCGCGTCGGCCGGGCCGTTCCGCGTCGAGAGCGTGCGGACCTGCCCGCCGAAATCGGCCGCGGCCGTCGCCCTGAAGTCGCCCGCGGACGTAGCGCGCGTATGTCGACGCAGACGTGGGACGAGACGCGGGTCCGGGCGCTCCACGACGACCTCGTGGCGCTGTACGAGCCGGTCGACCGGGTGGCCGAACACGGGGCGGACCCGACGGCCGAGCCCGGGGAGGGCGTCCGCCAGTTGGTGACGACGATCCTCTCGCAGAACGTCGCCGACGAGAACACCCGTCGCGCGTCGGAGGCGCTGTTCGAGCGGTACGACGACTTCGCCGCGATCGAGGCCGCCGACCACGAGGAGCTGCGGGAGACGATCCGCGTGGCCGGGCTCCCGGACCAGAAGGCCGCGCGCATCCAGCGCTCGCTGACCGCGATCCGCGAGGAGACCGGCGGCGCGTACTCGCTCGCGTTCCTCGACGCGCTGCCGACCGACGACGCGAAGGCGTGGCTCACCGAGATCAAGGGCGTCGGGCCAAAGACCGCGAGCGTCGTGTTGAACTTCCACTTCGGGAAGCCGACGATGGCGGTCGACACCCACGTCGAGCGCGTCTCGAAGCGGTTCGGACTGGTCCCGGAGTCCGCGTCGAACGAGCGCGCCCACGACGTGTTGGACGAGCGGGTTCCCGACGAACTGATCTACCCGCTCCACGTCCTCCTGATCCGACACGGTCGGGAGCACTGCTCGGCCCGCAACGCCGACTGCGACAACCCCGTCTGCGAGGCGTACTGCGACTGCGAACACTGCTCGTAAGTAGTTGCCAGTCGGTAAGCCTCGGCGAACGTTCGACGGCTCGGTGAGACACGGCTGCTCGCTCGGGGAACGCCGCCGAAGCCCCGGTCGCGGGGGCTCGATGCGCTCGCGGCCGCCCCTTCGAGTCCCACCCGTACCGCACGGCAGCCTCGCACCTCCCCAGCCTCGTCGGTGGTCCGTCGCTTCGCTTCGGACCACCGACTCCCTCGCGCGTGCTGCTCGCAGGCACGCGCCGCCGCAATCATTTATAAATCGCGTCACTGCTAGCGGTTCGTCAGGTTCTTGAGTCGGTTTCGCGTACTCGGCTTTGCGCGCGGGTTGCCGAGCCAGGCCAAAGGCGTAGCGCTTAGGACGCTATCCCGTAGGGGTCCATCGGTTCAAATCCGATCCCGCGCACTCAATCCCTTTCGCGTCTTGTGGTTTTGGTTGTGTTCACGACTATGACCACAGACGACTCAGAACGCTACTCGATTGATCTAGACGACGGACGGAGCCTCAAAATCGTTCCCGAGACGAACCGCGAGGAGCTCAACGAAAAGCAATTGGTCGATTATGTCGGGTATCGACGACGGTGGATCAAATGGCTTCGAGAGCAGGGTAAGCATCCGCAGAAGCGGGAGGGATACAGCGACTATACGGTCTATGAAACCGCGTACAAGAGCGCTCGATTTGATAGGTGGGTATGGGCCGATGAGGACCGATACACCATCCCACCGACCGGTGAGCACGCGAGCGAGTACATCGACGACGACGTCGTATACCGCGACGTGAGCAACAGTACGAAGGGCAAAATCGAGGAGGCATTGACGCGATATATGAGGTGGGTAGCACAGACGTCTCACGTCGCCGAGTGGGAGCACGACCAACTCTTTAGCAGTGGAGGGGGCGATGCGCCACGCGACTACCTAACCCGGCGAGAGCGACGCCTAGTCCGCGAGCAGGCGCTCGCAGAAGACGACGGATGGAAGATAGCATCGATCGTGTGTGTGAGCCTCGATGCAGGGTTGAGACCGGTCGAGGTTGGTCGCGCCCGAACCGAGTGGGTCGATATTGTCAACCGTGTTCTCAGAATCCCGCGCGAGGACTCCTCGAAGAACGCGGACAATTGGAGAGTATCGATTACTTCGAGGACCGCCACTGCATTAGAGAACTGGCTAGAGGAGCGAGAGGATATCGATAAGTACGCCGACACGGACGCACTCTGGCTTACGAGAGAGTCGACGACGTACAATTCCCGAGCCCTCGCGCGCCTACTCAGGCGACTCTTTGATGAGGCGGACATCGAGGCGGGCGGGCGGGACGTGACCTGGCTGGCAATCCGGCACTCAACCGGGACGTACATGACGCAAGAGCGAGACCTCGCAGCGACCCAAGCGCAGTTGCGACACCAATCAGCACAGACCACGCTCAAGTACGATCAGGTTCCACCTGAGCAACGTCGAGACGCGCTCGATAAGATGTAGTTGTAACTACAGTGGTTGAGTCGATGGACGTCATCGCACGTGCGCTATGACCGCACGTGCTCGCGGGTCGGACCCAGCCACAGAGGCAAGGGTGCGACCCGAGTCCTATCAGATACTAGTCTCCGATATCTCATAAAACCGGGTGTGCTCTGTGAGGGAATTCCGGAACCACCCCCTCCCAAAATTTGTAGTTGTAGTCGCACCCAACACGATCGTGTAGGAGGCGAGCGCTCTCGCCCCCAGCCGCGCACGCAACCCCCGAAGCCCAACGGCGCGTGAGTGTCTCTTTGGGTGGGTAAATCCCGTCCGACACCAGTACACATCTTAGGACGAAATCGGGGGCGATAATCCATGTGAGATACCCAATCCGCCACTTGAAAAACTCTTAGAAACTCTAAAAGACTCTTAGAAACGCGGCGGAAGAAACTTGTAAATCTCAACCATCAAAAATAGAATCTCACACAATTATCCCACCCCGGGCGTCGAGTATCTCCCACCGTTTTTACCGATCCAAGATTATGGATATGTATGGCGCAGGAGACGCTGGTATATCTGACAGGGAGCAGCGACGAGATGATAGCAGAGCAATACGAGCAGTGTGTGGAGCTCATCGAGCACCGTACAGACAAGTCATTAGGCGAGGGTGGCAAGGCGGACCATCTCCGCCGACTCAAGCGGTCCGCAGCGGTCAATGTCCCAATCGCGGACGACGACAAACCAGACATCCGTTTCGTCGCAGAGCGGTTGGACATCGACCGGGACGGGGAGACAGCAGGCGAGGTTATGTCGACCGCGTTCGGTCAGGGTGTGGGCGAGATGATAGTCGCAGACGCTAAGCCCCACATAATACAGGCATCACAAGCCTACGAATATCTCAGGAAAGTCGATAAGCTCACAATCGCTTCGAAGCGGATCACCATCGAACGAGGCGCGTCGCCCGAGACTATACATCGGACTATGGCAGCGGTCAAAACGCGCAAGACGACCCGCAACGACGACGAGATACTCAAAGAGCAGTGGTCGGGAGGCCGCCCCCCGGTTGCGACCGAAGTCATCGATGGACAGCTCGTCAAGGGCGACAATTACCACGACGTCCGTGAGTTGATTCATCGAGTCGTGTTTGATGACTTGTCGAAGAGCGAGGCGTCGCGGCAGATTGGCTGTACGCGGCGCACAATCACAAACACAATCAACAAGCGACCCGACCTCTTCGATATCCCCCAGCAGTAGGCCGCCGGCTCTTTTCTTGTCAATCCCATCGAGGAGCGACCGCTCCGACACGATCGTGTGAATCGTGTGGTTGTCACGGTTGTCGGAGTTGACGTCGCGCCGCGTCGCACCGCCAACCGCAAAGACCGGCGGGTGACGCGCGGGCACTGCCCCGGACAACGGTGGACAGGCACCCCCAAATCCCCCTGTCCACCGATATCGGCAGTACTGAGCCCTGTAAGCTTCGAATATTGGGGGTGGACAACCGGACAGGCGAAATGGCGATATTAGCCACACAGCAGGTTGTAAAAGCTAAAAGTATTATTGCGACATGCTTTATCTATAAACAAAGCTTTTACCAACTTTATCCTGAGTTTCCCCAAACAGCCTGTCCGGTTGTCCACCCTCTAAAAACAGACGGTATAGGCCCTCTATCTGTCCTAAAGGGTGGACAGGCGTTTTCAAAATGGGTTGTCCGGCCTGTCCACCTGTTCGAATTCGACCGGGACCGAGGCGGTCGCCGGTGAGGTGCGGACGCCCGCGCGTCGCCGCCAAACTTTGCTGTAGTTGTAGTCGGGTAACTCTCAGTGTGTGGTTGCAACCGCGCCACACGGAGGTTTATAAATATTCGATCATCTGATCGAATATAGCGTTACATTAGAGTAAGAATAGAAGATTGCTGACGAGGTTTTATACGTAAGGCAAAGATAGGGTGAGATAAGCACCGCTCGGGGCGTCAGTGAATCGTCCACAAGTGGACGACGCGCCATCAACGCGTCGCCCTGAGAGGTGTGCCGCACCCCATGCAAGACTACGATACGAACGCTGATAAAACGGATGGCTTCACTCTGAAGCCAGCACGAGTCGAAACGCGCGATAATCAGACATACGACGCGGTGAATCACGTAATCAACCCGAGCGAGCAGACGCTCGGGCTGCATATCGACGAGCGAGACGGGGGAATCGATGTCAAAATTCCCCTGAGCAATGTAGCTGTAATTGCGCAAAGCCCAGCTGGCGCTCGGGCAATCGACGAGTCCGTGGAAGAGAACGAATTAGCGGCAGACGGAGGCGATATCTAATGTCACGATACCACACGAACACGAGCACAGAGCAGGCTACCATCGACGCATTTGCGGATGCGAATCGGTTGATGACGGACGGCGGCGAGCCCGCGGACGACGTCGAGGACGTCGATACAGACTTTTCGGGGGTCGAGATACCGGGCGCGGAGGACGACGCGCTCGCGGATCGATACAGCGAACATCCCGATACTCCCGACGATGACGACGGCGACACGGACGTCGACTCACACGATCGTGTGAACAACGTCGAGGAGGACGCTCTCAGCGACGAGGAAGCGGAGAAGATTCGGGCGCGCGGTGAGGCGGACGGCGACGATGTTGTCAACGACACGGACGACGGGGACGGCCCCAACGACGACGACGGATACATTCGAAACTCGGACGACCTCCGAGTGGCGACCGCTCGCCCCCTCAAATCCCGTTTTGAGCACAACAAGGAAGGGAAGTGGATGTGCACGATTTGCGAGGCTGTCGTGAAGAGCGCGCACGGAGCGAAGACACACTTCGGTCGCTCGCACCCGGACGCCTCCGCGGACGACGTCGAAAATGCGATAAACAGACGCGGAGAGCCCGACGATGTTGATATCGATATCACTAAGGAGGACATCGAGGACCTCAACGACCGCGACGCCCGGGTGCTCCGCAAACACGACCTCGTTATCCGCGTATACACCCACCAGACGGGTATGGGGGACGACGATTGGGAGTGGACATTCGACCTAAGTGTCGCAAGCGATGAGAAGCCTGAGGTTCGACGTCCCGGTGTTAGCGGGATGAATGAAGTGCTCGAAGACGTGCGAATGCATCGAGACACCTACTCAGGGGCGAGCGAGGCGTTAGACGGCGTCGCTGTGGGGGCGTTAATCGAGTCGGAGACGGGCGGGGAGCCCGGCGACACGTTCGTCACCGACACGATCGGCACTGTGAGTGAGATTAGCGACGCGCACGGTGGCGGGTGTGAAATCGAGCTCGATGTGAGCTCGGAGTATGTTGACGGGCACGCGGACCCGCTTATTCGAGCAGACGCCAGAGACGACGGCGAGGATGACGATGACGACGACGAACATGACCCCTGGCGGCGCGCCGCCTCCCGCTATGCGGAGGCGCGGCTGCAGTCGTCGCCGATCACGCGTGCGGATGCCCGCGACAGCGTTGTCGATGCGCTACAAGAAGAGACGGAATGGGTAGCTATCCGTGAACGCTCGGAGCCCGGCAACCACTACGCCCTACATCGGTGGGACGAGGACGAGGGGTGGCAAGATGATGCATCGACGTATATCTCTGAGATCACCGCGCGAGAGCTCGGGAGCAAAGCCACAGATACCGAGGACGGGCATTACAGGAGTCAACTCGCCCGGCGCAACTATATCTCGCAGGACGAAGTGAACGGCGGGGACACCGATGACACACTAATCCCAGTCGCTAATGGGACGATAAACGTCGATGAAATCGAGCTCGATGGAACAGACGACGAGGGCCGCGTGCACATCGACCCCGATAGTGTTGTGGTCGAAGATATGGACCCGGACAACTATTTCCTTTACCGGATACAGACCGAATGGGACCCTGAGAACGCCGATATCGACGCCGTCAGGTCGTGGCTCAAGGACATAATTCGCACGCAGAACGAGCGTTCAGTGCTCTATGAATTGGTCGGACACGCGCTGTATCCTGGGTATCCTACAGACGCATTTGCGATCGCGGTCGGGACCGGCGGCAGTGGTAAATCGCAGGTGCTAGAGGTGATTAAGAAGATGATTGGGGGCGATAACGTCGGCGTGCGGACGCTACAGCAGATCGAAAGCGCGGACTTCGCGGCTGGGAAACCGATCCCCGAGATGAGGATGAACATCAGCACCGAGCTTAGTGGCGAGCAAATCAAATCGATAGATACGTTAAAGGCGTATTCGTCCGGCGAGGAGACGGAAGTCGAGCTGAAGAGAGAAAATGCGTATAACAGTTACAACGACGCGACGATGATTTTTGCGAGCGACTCCCCGCCACGCTTCCCCTCAGACCAGGACGGGGACGCGCTGGGGCGACGCTTCCATCCTATCGAATTCCCGGCGAGCTACGTACCCGACCCGGACCCGAACGACCCGCTACAGCTCCAAGAGCGGGGTAAGACGGTTGTCGAGGAGGAATTGCGCGCTGAGGAACGCCTCAAGGCGATGCTATACCTCGGACTCGATGGGCTCGTGCGACTACTCCACGATGACGGGGGCGGCGAGCCGGGGATCACGGACAAACGGTCTCGTCAGGAGCGCATTAACCAGTATGAGTCGTTCTCCGACCCGGCACACGACTTTGCGCGAAACGCGCTTGTCCCCGCGCCAGACGACGAGCACGGTATCAAAGCGCAGCACCTCAAGACAGCGTTCGACGGGTTTGCAGAAGCGAAAGACCACGCCGGCAAACAGCTCTCGGACCTGTATGACTACATCTCTGAGATGCCGCAGTACCCGGTCGTACGTGACCGCTCGCGCGATAATCCGTTCGATGGACGACCGACGAGATACCTTGGGGTTGGGTTCAGCGAGAAGGCACTCGATGCATGGGTGCCTGAGTCGATAAAGCACTATTACGTCGACGCCAGCGATGAGGGTGAAGGCGGACCCGCTCGGGAGACACTCAAAGAGATTCGAGAGGACACCGAGCTCGGGCGACGCGAGGGTGTGAAGGTAAAGGTCACCTCATCGACGGGGAAGACGTCCTACGGGCGGCATGAGGAGGGTGTGCTCCGCGACGACGAGGACACTATCCGATACTACGTGCAAGCGCCCGGGATCTCTCTCGAAGAGGGAGAGTGGTACGTCATCCGCGACGTCGCCGCGCTCGAAGAGGACGGCGAGACCAAACTCCAATTAATCCCGGGAATGTCGGACGTGACACGCATCGAGCGCGGGACGGATGACGACCAGAACGACCTCGATGACGACGATGACGACGGCGGCGACGATGTTGTCAACGCCGCCAGCGACGTCGACTCACACGATCGTGACGAGGAGACCGATATGGAAGAGCTCGATGAGGCGATAATCGACGCCAGCGACGATAGCGGCGAGAAGTCGCTCGCGGCGATTGCTGGCGAGGTGAGCGCAGACGTCGATACCGACAACTTACACGTGATTAAAGGCCGGATTGAGAAGCTCAAGAACCGCGGAGATATCATTGTCAAAGGCGACAACGACGACGACACGGACGTCGACTCACACGATCGTGTGAGTGACGAGATAGTAGAGATCGTGTCACAACGTCTGAACAAGATGGCAGGCAGGGGCGCAATCAAGCCGCGCGCTCACATGTCGTCGCTAATGTACGATTTCCGCGGTAGTGAATCGCCCGCGGCGGACGAGGACGATGTCGAGGCAGCGATACAGGCCCTGCGACGCTCCGGGACGCTCATCGAGCACCCAGCGGAGGACGAGCTGTTTACAGTCGAAACCGGTGAGGTGGCGGAATGACACGCACAGAGACAATCCCACGGAAGATCAAGAGTAAAATCGCGTGGTATGTGAGCGACATCGAGCTCATACCCGCGCCTGAGGCGGACGCGTGGCGGTGGTCAGACGTCTTCGTCGCCCGGCACGGGCGCGGGGTCGCCGACCCGAGCATCGGTATCGCGCTCCGCGACGCGGGGCTCCTCGTCCGCCTCGATGACGGGCGATATCGTTCGACAGAGCGGCTGGCCGAGTACATGAGTGAACGGCACGGAGTCGACATGTCTCGTCCGGTATTCGCCCGCGATGAATTGACAACATCGTCCGACCCGTCCCCCGCCCGGTCGCAGAGCTCGTCGGGGGCTCAGACGACCAACCACCAATCCACACTGACGGAATACGCTGGCGCGTCTGCTGGCGGCTCTCAGGCGGACCACAAGCAAGAGGCGTAGTCGGTTAGCGTCCGAGTTCGTCGCACGACTGCAGCTCGACTTTTTTGGAGTCTGAGTCGACTGAGATAGCGATTGAGTCGCCCCCTTCGAGTTCCAACTCATCAAGCGCATCTTTTGGAACGTTGAGGCGCACGGACCCACTGCTCCCCCCGGATTGTAACACCCTGATGTGCATGTTGCTACCTACCCGGACACAACCCATAAAACGGGCACCTGTGCGCACCCCTGATCACCCGTGAGCACCTTTGAATGCGATGTTTTTGGGGGTTTAGGGCCTAATCAACGAGCGCAATGTCAATGTCACCAGTTGATCTCGCCAAGACCGCGCTCAACTCTGCTGGCTCGATTATGTGGTTGCCAGCTGCGTTTGGCTACGGGCTCTTGGATATCGCCGGCCCGGAGCTGGGAATCGTATTCGCCACGCTCTTGTTTGGGATCGGGGCCTACGACCTTGCCGATAAGGCGGGTATCACGGAGTAAATCGTGTTCCGAGATATCGGCGACTCGATGACGGTGGTCATGGCTCTCGTCTTTGCGGGAGCCGTGCTCCTCTCCGGCTTGGGGGTCGGCATGGCCGCGGCGGGGACGTCGGGCGTACAGTTCGCTAATGATGACGGCAGCGGGTATACGGCGGTGACAGACGGAAGTGCGACGACTGTCGATGTCACTGTGACAGCCGACGCGGACGGACTCACTGACCAACCGGTGGACCTAGTTGTCGTGCAGAACGGCGAGGCGGTCACCTCGCTCAGTAAGACCGTAAGCCCAGCTGCGGATTCGAGCGAGACGGTGTCCTTCGAGCTCAATCCGTCCGAGGAGGGCCTGTCTCCGGGTGACTACGACCTCGACGCCAACGTCAACGGCACGGCAGAGCGGACGAGTCTGACGGTCGAGGAGCCGCCCGCGGAGCCGAGCGTGTCCGGGGTCTCGAACGACACGATCGTGAAAAACGGCTCAACGATGTTCTCGGCGGACCTCGCAGCGACGGACGGGTCATCCTACTCGGGGCCCGCAGAGATCACTGTCGCCGACGCCGACGGTAACATGGTGTACACCGACACCGTTGACCCCGTCAACGTTAGCGCCGGGGAGACCGGCTCCGTTGAATTCGAGATCAACGAGTCGGACATCGATGGTAACGTCACGATCGGCGACGAGTACGACGTCGGTGTTAGTTGGGGCGAGTACAACTCCGAGCCGGCGACCCTGACGGTGCAGGAGGAGGGCGCTCTCGCGGGCGCAATATCGCTACCGGCTGATTCGCCAGCGACGGACCCCGTCTTTATCGGCGGTGTCCTCGCAGTGCTTGCGTTCCTCGGACTCGCAGCAAAGGCAGAGTAACAACCCGCAGACACCCGTGAAACGGTGATTTTTGATGTCAGACGAAAACAACACACAACACGCAGACGGCGATGGTAACGATATTGTCAACGACGGCAGTGACGACAGCGACACGATCGGTAGCGATCGTGTGAGCGGGACGTCGCGCCGGGGGTTCATGAAGCGGGCGGCGGTTGGCACGGCGGCGGTCGGAGCGCTCGGGAGCGGGGGGGCGGGGACGGTCGCCGCGCAAAATGAGACGGACACGGATCGCTTCGAGAGCAGCGAGGAGATCAGGAACTACATCGCTACGGACAACGGCATTTACGCCGCTCAGACGCCGACGCAGAAGGAGTCTCTCGGTATCGCATACACCGCGAGCCCGCTCGGCGTCTTGTCCGCGGCAGTGGCGGGTGCGACGGACCCGGACCACACCACTGTCGACTACATGCAAGAGTACATTTTCGGACCCTTCGAGGTGGAAACCAAATCCCCGAATGCTCAGGTCGTCGACAACGAGGTTTACTACGACATGAAGGGGTCGTATCAGACGTTTAACGACCTGATAACGGTGATGATGGACCTCGATGATCTGTACGCGATACTATACAATATCATCGAAGTCGCCACGGTGGAAGCGCGACGCGAGCAGATGGGCGAGCAGCAGGCGATTGGACACGTCCGGCAGGCGGCATACGACCGCATCGCAATCTGGCAAGAGAACTACGCTCGTACGTGTGAGCAGCTAGGAATCCGCTTAACCGGAGATTGGGGCTGGCATATGACCGCGCAAGCGGGCGACGACAACTGGCAGCCCGCAAACTACTACGGGCTGAATTATTCGAATCATACTGCCGATGATTGGGGGATTCAATCACTCAACACTACGCTAACCGGCGAGTTGACCCTCGTGAACGGCGAGACAATTGAGATTGAGCACATGAACATCCAAACGAAGGCCAACGGCAGTTGGCAGCTTGTGCCGCTGATGCTCGCACATCAGAACACGGGTCACGATCTATTCCCAGATATGGACCTATGGAGCGAGGGTACCTACGGGAGTGAGGGATATCCCAACCACACACTATTCCTAAACTACGAACCGCCGGGGCAATCAAAAATACACCTCGATCTGACATACCCCAGTCAATCTGATGTATTCGATACTCAGGGCAAATGGGGTCTAGACGACGTTAATGCGCTCTATGACGAATTCGTCACTCTCGTCGATACAATCGAGACTGAAATCGAGGAATTCGTCACGAACCACTATGCGAACATCGACCCAGATGAAATCGAGGACCCCAAAAACCGAACCCCGGGCGGGATGCTCACCGAGGCGGGCGAGGATTGGGCGATTACCGGCGACGCCGCGTATACGCGCTACTTCGAACTGTCGCAGGGGCGGTATGCGGCGGACGGGCCAGCGACGGTCGCAGTGTACAAATCGACCAATGCCGCCGACATCACGGACTCGATGGAGGCTGACGACCGGTACACAGAGTCCTACCCGGTCGTGCAAAACACCGGCGAGCAAATCGACACGAGCGAACTTGTCAACGACAGCGAGACAGAACTACCCGCGGAGGTGGGTGGGCTCATCGTCGGCAAGGCGTACGATGCGGACTCTGAGGCGGTTGGGAACATCAACATCCACGACAAGGACGGCTCGCGGTCGCTCGATGCAGCGGATGCATTCGTCATCGAGGCGTTCGAGACGGCAGAGGGCGAGTCTCTGCCGCTCTTACCGATACGCACGTACGCGCCGGAGACGCTGAATAACTTCGACCTACAGGACCTCTACGACCGGCGGCAGGACGCCGCGGAGGATTACGACAGGATCATCATCGACGACGGGAGCTCGGGCGGCGGAGCGGCGGGCGGCGGTGGGCCGCTCGGCGATAACGCGCTCGTGTACGCGCTCGGGGGCGGGCTCGCAGCGACTATCGCCGCGCTCGGGCTCGGGGGTGATTGAGTTGGCGCTCACACCAATCGGGCTGTACACGAGTGTAATCGGGCTCGCAGTCCGCCTCGTGTTCCTCGGGGCGCTCGGGCTCGGGGTGCTTGTGCTCCTCGGTGACGCGGGGCTCCTCGATGGGCTCGCCCGGTCGTTGGTAGGCTTCTAACCACACTCACGCACCCATTTCACAATGAGACACAACACACACGACGGCGACGGATTGCGAGGATTGACAATACCGATTGAGTCGGCCCATACCCCGGGGGTGACGGCATGAGACGCGGGTGGACGTACGCTGAGATCATGCGATACGTGGCGATATTCAGCGTCGTCATCGTCACGATCGGGCTCGGGCTCGGCATGGCTGCGGGGCTCGGCGCGGCACAGTCCACATCGCCAGCTCCGAATTCGACCGCGGTCGATGCGCCGGGCGAGGACATCGAGAGTATCGAGTACCAGCTTGACTCAGTCGACATCGCCTCGGTCGAATACCGTAATTCGACGGCGATCGTGACGGCGCGGTACAATGAGCCTTCCACCGTCACACTGACCGACTCGGGCGCGGTCAAAGGTTTAGGGAGCGATGACGGCGCGCGTGTGAGCTTTCAGTCTTACTCGAAGGGAGAGGGCGTCTATGAGCTCCGACTCCCGCTCCGCGGCGACGACGAGCTCATAACCATCCAACAAGGTGGGGTCATGTTCGCCGACTCCGGTGACCGCGCGCTCATCGATATAATCACGAACCCCGCCGATACGCAAACCGTACAGAGTGGCGCGCTCGGCGGTGGGTTCGGCGTGTTGCTCGCCAGTGCATTCGGCGCGGGAATGAAGAAGCGAAAACACGAAAACACCTACAAAGAGCTCACGTCGGAAGAGCGGATATCTGTCGAATCTAACCCTGTCGCAGGATTCTGGGGGAGTGTGAAAAGGTGGTTTTCGAATCACCGTATCGCGCTCGTCGCTATCGCCGGTATTCTGGCGTACTTGCTCGCAGTTCGTGTGGGTGTCGTTCCGTCGCCCGCGTCGTTTTGGGACACCCTCAACGACGTGCAGAGGGTCTTCGCGGCGAGTACGCTGGCGCTCATCGTGTTCGGATTCATTCCCGCGTACGTCGTGCTAGACCGTCTCTGGGACCCCGCCACGGAATTCGTCTTAGAGCTCGATGACCGCGACGTGCTCGATGCAGGCATCGGAGCCGACGGCGGGCTCGCGCGCATCGAGGCGGCAGACGACATCGACGACGTCGCAGACAAACTCGAAGGCATCGAGGACGCGACAATCACTGCGATATACTCTGGCAGCCCCGATCGTGTGAGTCAGATGAATGTCGATGGGGAGCCCGCAGAGATCAGGGTGCCCGGCGGGCGGGCCGTGATTGTCAACGAATTCGACCCACAGAGGAACGTCGCCCGTGGGTGTTGGGTTGGCACTGCGAACGACGCAGAGATCATCGCCGAGCGCTCGAAGATTGACGCCAACAAGGAGATACTCCGCGACGAGTCGCGGATGTTTAGAACGTTGGTGGGTGCGCTGCCAGCAATCGCCACATCGAGCGACACGCAGGCGATGGCAGCTGTAGACAAGGAGCTCCGGCAGATGGCGACCGTCGACAGCGGGGCGATTGATGGGCTCTTAGACCGCGCGAGCCAGGGCACGCGCTTCGAAGGGCAGTACACAGACACCGATGAGGACGACGAGAGCGACGACGAGGGCGGTCTCGCCGACCTCATCGACCCGCGCGACGGGGACGAGGACGACGACAAGGAGGACGACAACTGATGTCAGACTATCAGACAGCCAAAACGGCAGACGAGATTCGAGGGGGAGAGATTGACGCTAATATCGACTCAGTGCTCAGTGACGAGCACCCCGTGGCGAACATGATGCTCGCCGCGGAGAGAGCGGGCATCGACGACGAGGGGAGCCCCTTGTACGCGCTCCTATCCCGGGCATCGACGTCGCACACGCTCAGGAAAGCCCGCAAGCAGGGGCATGCTCCGACCTTGAACGCGGCGACAGGGCTCGGGGAGAGCTCTGTCGAGGCGACGGGCTACGACTTACTTGTCAACCGCCTCACCCCCGCCGCGCAGCAGATACTCGTTAAAGGCCCGAAGGGGAGCGGCAAGACCGTATTTGTGTTGGACGCCGCTAAGAGGTTGTACGCGGAGTTTGACGGCGATCTCGAAATCGCCACCAACATCAAAGGACCCGATGAACACCCCGCGGTCACGTTCGTGGAGACCATGTCGGAGATGCTTGAGTGGGTGCGTGACACCCCCGGCGAGAAATTGGTGATCGGCGACGAGTGGTCCACGACGATGAATGCCAACGCGCATCCTGGGGGCGACGTCCGACAGACCGTGAGCCGCTTCATTAACGCCTTACGCAAGGGTCGAGGGGGTTCGACCCGCCTCATGATAGTCGGGCACGAGCACGACACGGACATCGCCTCAATCCTCCGCACGCAGAGCGATGTTGTCATCGAGAAGGCCGGCAAAGCCGACGACGGTCTCGCCGATCGTGCGCACATCTATGCCGGGTGGGATGACTACGTCACCGGCGACGAGGAATTCACCCTTAGAGGGCTACAGGACGTCGATGACGCCAGTATCTGGGGAGCCGATACGAATTACTTTGCGTACTTCGAACCGGATTTGGACTCTCCGAGAGAGCAGATTCGGCGAGGGAAGCTCATCGAGGATTGGCAGCAGTACCAGGACCGCGATGACGCCGATGACCCCGACGGAACGGGCGAGGACCGGCGGGTGAAGTGCCGAGGGACGAACAAGCGCGGCGAGCGCTGCGGGACGACGCACGTCACCCACGAAAGCGGATACTGCCAAACTCATCGACACCAGTGGAATGGCGATCCGGATCCGCGATTAACGGACAGTAGCGACGACGATGATGGTGATGTGACGGACGACGCCCGGCGCGCGACCCCGCTCGAAGGTCTTGCGGGCGTGTTGAAAGCGACACAGGCAGTGACCGGTGAGCGAGAGGGCGACGACGACGATGAAGCCCTCATCGCCGCCGCACTGCAAGCAGACAGCCCGGGAGACGTCGGCGACGTTGTCAATCGACACCGGGCGGAGCGAATGGCGGAGCAGATAATCAGCGGCGGCGAGGACGACGCTAACGAGGTTGTCAACTAACATGACATCGATACAAACAGTGATGCGGCAGGAGTATGGTCCATATGCGTACAGAGTCCACGGCTCAGACCACCCTAAGGCGGGCTCTAACGGGCAATATTGGCACTACTTGGGTCCGGTCGGAAAGGTCGATCCCGAGGAGTTGAGCGACGAGGAGACCGCCGAACTCCGCGAGGAGGGCTTTGCCTTAGCCCGGTATCGAGACGGCGAGAGCGCGGAGCTATTCGCCCGACCAATCGCTAACTCAGTGCGAGACGAGCTCATCGATAAGTTCGGCGAGGATGTACTCTCGCCGACCGATGACAGGCGAGAGACCGAGATCCAACTCTCAGAAGCCGCGCCCCGGCGCGCGGAGGAGCTCATCCAACTCGATGCGGAGGATATGAGACAGGAGGTTGAGGGTGGGTCCGGCCAAATCAATATCACGGACGAGGAGCGAAAACGGATCGATTTCACAAAAACCGACCTCCCGACCGCGAAACGGGCTAAGGGGGCGATACGGGGCGAGGGCATCGACGGGAGCTCATGGCTCGATGTGTGGAGCGAGGACCTCAAGACGGTCAACGAGGCGCGCGACGCCGCGCGAAAGAACCGGGAGTCCATCGTAGGCGACCGTACGGACGAAGAGGAGGGCGTCGACGACCGGACGACGTCCTACCGCGAGGCGCAGTCGGGGCTTGAAGAGAACGCGCTCAAGTACGCTAAAAACGGCGACGACGACGCCCGTGAGGCGCTTATCGACGAATTCGGTTGGTCACCGGACGAGATTGAAGCTGCAGACGCGCCGGTCAACGCTTAGAGATTACAATGTCACACACAACACACGCCGACGACCGGGTCGAACAGGAGAGAGCATGTATGTACGGACACGCAGAGGCGCGTGAGCGACTGTCGCAGTGCGGTGTGCCCGACGCGGAGATCAAAGACTTAGAGCTCGCAGTGGACGGGTATGCCGACTTTGCGCGTGTCGTCGCCGACGAACTACGATGGACGCGCGAGCAGAGCGACGACGACGCCGACGACTAACGGACGCGGGCTCTTTTTGCAGATACTGAGGGGCCAGGATACGCTCATACTAACACGAACCCCAGGTATCGCGCCGGCAGGAGCGATGTTGTCAACGATGACAGGCGGGCGACCGACACGATCGTGTGAGGCGACTCCCTCGCGTGCGCGCGGGCACGCTCGCGCATAGCCCCGGGGGTCCCCGGGGGAGGGGGACAGTGTTCTTGTGGGTCGATGAGGGTCCGCCGCTATCCGTTTTATGGGTTGTGATCACTTACCGAATATATGGAGAAACCACAACACGCAGGCGGATCAGACACGCTTGATGCGTACAACTACGGCGACGCACAGACAGAGCGCTGTAGCACGTGCGGGACGCCCGTGGAGGGCGGGCGAGGAGAGGAGTGGTGCGTACAGTGTGCCGCGCCAGCAGGCGAACGCGAGACGGCGCAAGGGCAGGGTTCTGCCGGTGAGAGTCGATGACGATGACGATGGACATCGAGGAGTATAGAGAACTGTTCGAGCCGCATGACGAATTACAGATATACCGCTGCCGGCAGTGTGATCACATATCGACGAACATCGGATCACTTCATGCTCACTGCGAAAGACACCGTGGTTACACCCGGTTCAACATCCAAGTGCCATTTACGGACACTTCAGTAGGTGATTTCGACCGCCTGATGGAATATACAGACGTGATGGATGAGGAGCAAATGGAACAAATCGACCTTTCGGAGGTGGAAGTGGCGATTCAAATACCTATACTAGATCAAATTCTCAGGTGGTATCGATGAGCATGGCGCGGAAGCCCATCGGGGAGGTAGTTACACACCCAGTGGTAATGTTTACGCCGTTGATTTACTGCGTATTGGGACTTACAGGCGATATACCGCTACTGAAATCCCTCGCATTCAGTGCGGGTTCCTTTTTTGTAGGGACTGTGACTATAGCCCTCATACCCGGACTTATAGAGGTGGGTCGATGAGCGCGACGAGACGGCTCATCGAGGAGGTAGTGCGCAACGACGGTCCGATGACTATTCACGAGCTCCGAGATAGGACCGAGATACCGCTACTAACGATATATCCGTGTGTGGAACGGTCTAACGACGTCCGACTCCGGGGGTTCGACGTCGCAGAAGTGTGACCCTCGATGTTTTTGCGACAGTGAACGGCGGCAGCGAGGCGAGCGAGGCGGTCAAACGGTCAGATGCGCAGCTGGGAATCGAGTCACAGAACCAGCATCAAATCAAATCGGAGGGAATCGAATTCGTCGATTATCCATTTAGCAAAGAGGACCAATCATTCGATGAGCACTGCGAGACGGTCGCGGGCATCGAGCCCGCGGTCACCGTCGCACCGGACATCGAGCGCGGGCGAGACGCGCAGGACGTGTATGAGCAGGCGCGGGAGCTCAGTGACTTTGCCGATGAGGTGATAGTGGTCCCGAAGAGTATCCACCCGGGGGACGTCCCCGAACAGTGGAGAGTCGGACTCCCGCTCGCGTCGTTCGGGAGCGACGACGAGCATCAAATCACGGACTACCATGGATGCGATTCAATTCATTTACTCGGCGGTTCTCCAATTACTCAGTTGCGAGCAATCAAAATCCTACACGATCGTGTCGACAGTGCGGACGGCGCGGCAGTCTTCAAGGGTGCGAGTATGGGCGATGTTTTTGCTCCGACGCAATTCGGACCACACACCCGCGACCGAAGGTGTTGGTTCGACACGGGCGACGACGTCGGATATTACGAACGTGTTGAGGCGAGTCTCACCAACGTACACGACGCGCTCAACAACCCCGGCAGTGCGTATTCGCTCGATTACGACCGTCCGGGCGAGTCGGCGCAGAGCAGGCACCCCGCGCAGACGCAGTTAGTGTTCTAACCCCAATAGGTGGGATTAGGTGGGATAGATTTAAGTTAATGGGGGAATAAGTGGGATGTATGGCACGAGACAATGTCGCGGACGATGCGCGTATGGGTGACTACGGGGTCCACGGTCGGCGCGAGTGTTGGGTTGAGTCGGTATCGCCGGACCGGACCGAGGTTACAATCGAGTTTACAGACACCGGGGAGCGACGGACCGTCGACCGCGACCGATTAAACTTCCGTTGCAACAGCGACAAATTCCACGTGGAGTAACACAGATGAAAGTAGAAGTCGAAGTCTCTGATCTAGTCGAACGGAAGGCAGATGCGAAGGGGCGCGTCGCAATCGGCCCGGACAAGGCAGGCAAGCAGGTGACGCTCGCGGTCATCGAGGTTGAGGACGAGGACGACGACGGCGACGAGTGAATTCGTTTTTCGCGGCTCTTTGAGCAGACGCAGTTAGTGTTCTAGTTTTGGTGAATACAGACACTAGTCCGTACACACCTGTGCGCGGGTTGCCCGTTTTATGCGTTGTGATCACCTACCGATGTATGTAGATGAAAAACCCAAATTCGGACGTCGAAACGGGCGAACTCCCGCAGATAATCGACGACGACGGACGCGGGCACCTCGATGTCGCTGCCGACATCGTTGACGAGGCGCTCGAACTCGCGGGTGACGCGGGACCCACGTCCGCCGCTCGATGGGTCGCAATAGCTGTCGAACGGATGTCGCTCGATGTTGACGACCGCACCTGGGACCTCGCAGTCAACACGACCATGCTCGCGCTCCGAGAGGGCGACGGAGAGGCGAACGCATGACGGGGCGACGGGGGCAGTGTCCCGACTGTGAGACGCACGACACCGATCGTGTGTATACTGAGTGGTCCACCGACACCGTTGAGGAGACACGTGTCTGCAATAGCTGCCAGACTCAGTATACTAACCAGCTCAGTCTGTTTGCTCAAGATATCGAGGAGCCGCTGGGAGGGGCGAGTGTATGACGGAGCTGCGAGGGGGGTGTCCCGACTGTGGGGCGGAGGACACCGAACTTGTGTATACTGAGTGGTTCGGTTGTTGGAAATTGCTCTGCGAGGAGTGTTTCGAGGAGATAATCGAGAGGTTGTAAATCATGAACACAACAGACGAGGACGTCGCATCATACGTGCGCTCAAGTACAGCTGATCAGGACGAACAACACCAACTCGATGACATCGATGAATGGGCCGAGAGGAACGGCATCGACACGTCTCAAATCGACCGATACGCGGACTACGCCAAATCAGGCACCGACGTCGGGCGCGAGCAATTCCGTGCGCTCATCGACGCCGTTGAGCGAGAGGAGTACGACCGTGTTATTACGTGGGAGATCAGCCGCCTAAGCCGACTTGGGTCGACGTACCAGGAGTTTTTCGAGGCAGCCGCGGACGCCGGTGTAGTTGTGAACGTGACGAACGGGTGGACCGACACCATTCGACCCGATGGGACCGGCAAACTCATCGCAGATATCAGTGCGGCAGTCGCAGAGGAGGAGCGACGGAAGCTCATTTCTCGCGTGAACTCGGGCATTAAGCGAGCTCGAAAGCAGGGGAAGTGGTTGGGCGAAACTCCCGGTGGATTCGAGAGAAACGACCAAGGATACCTCCGACCGATTCTCAACCCGGACCCCGACGAGGATGGATATCTTGAGATACGAGCAGCCCTCGAAGCCATCGAGGAGGGGGCGAGCTACAGAGCGACCGCGGACGGGCTAACGATGACGCGGCAGACACTCTCGCGCATCCATCAGGACGACGAGCGACGCGGGTGGTATCTCGATGCGAGAGCCGACGACGCGCGGGTGAGCGAAGCGCTCGAAATTGTCAACGACGGCGACGACGCGCACGATCGTGTAGGAGGCGAGAGATAGTATGGACACCCGGGACATCCCATCCGTACATGAGTATACGGACGCGTGGCAGTGGCCTGAGTCCGTGGAACGATTCATCCGAGAGCAACTCCCCCGCGACGAGGACGCGCGCGTGCTCAACGTGCCAGCTGGCAGTAGCCGTCTCGGGGACGTATTGGTCGATGCAGAACCACAGAGCGAGGACATCGAGGAGGGCGATATGATGGATTTAGACCTTCCACCCGCCGAATTCGACGCCGTCATATCGGACCCACCCTGGCGAGGCATGGATTACTTTGACCGATGGAAGCAATTCTATCAGTTGTGCAGAGTCACCAAACCGGGCGGTCTCATCGTTTATAACGCTCCCTGGGAACCCGCATCCGATCAGTGCGAAGTAGTCAGTCGGCATCGACGAGCGGACCACCCGTTCGGCGAGATTAGTCAAATCACTGTTTTCAGGCGGTATCCCGGGCAGCAGACATGGGCCGATTTTGATTAGGGTTCGGACCAATGTGCGGACATGACCTCTGACGACGGCGAGCAAGTCATCGACCGGATGGAGCGACTTGTCGCGGCAGCCGACGACGCGGACACAGTGCCACTCGATGAGGGAGACGACCCCATCGCCCGGGACCACAGAGAAACGATTCAGAGGGGCGCAGGGAACGCCGACGAGTGACGACTCTGTAGCTTTTGGATTCAGTAGCGATCGTGTGTATTGAGGGTGCGACGAAACGTTTTGCGATTGTTTATTTGACCAGATAATACGTCGACAAGTGCATGGCAGACGACGATACTCAAAGCGGATTCGACGACGTCGGAGAGGAGGGCGAGTTAGTCACGGCATCGATGATGGGTCCGAGCCCGGAAACCGTCAGGCTCGGAGGTGCGATATCGACGACACGGATATTGATCGAGATTGACCGTGAGGAGGAGGGGGCGAGCTACAGAGCGACCGCAGGCGGGCTTACGATGACTCGGCAGAGCCTCTCGCGCATCCATCAGGACGATGAGCGACGCGGGTGGTATCTCGATGCGAGAGCCGACAACGAGCGTGTCGATGAAGCGCTCGCTGACATCAGTACGCAATGACGGCTAAAGGGTGGTCAACACACCGACGAGTCCGACGGCGACCATAGCGAGCCCGACTGAGAGTATTAACGCCTGCCGAGGACCAACCGCGTCGCAGAGCATGCCTGTCCCTACGAGAGGACGCGACAAAACACTGCTGTGTGTTGAGCCGCGACGAACCGATTTGCGATTGTTTTTGACGGTCGATCATACGTCGACAAGTGCATGGCAGACGACAACCCGAGCGGATTCGACGACGTTGAGGACGATATAGTAACGGCATCGATGGGGCCGCCGAAGGACAGAGTCAGGCTCGGGGAGAGTATCTCTCCGACGAGTATACTGATCGAGATTGAGCGTGAGGGGGAAGGGGCGACGAAGGACGCAAGCGCCAGCATCGAGATTGTCAATCTCTGCGAGCACGAGGCGGGAGATGCGTACGACGCAGAGAACCGGGAGCTCGATTACAGTGAATTAGACCGGGAGCTAAAGCTGCGAGTCGACGCGCTGATCAATCACACTCGATTCGATGGCCCCAGGTGCGAACACGAGGGCGAAGATGACGCAGATGTACTGAAGCGATATCACGGTCAAGGGGACGAGTGAGATAGCCCGTCCGAACAGAAATGCGCGGGACCGGATTCGCAACCTGCGGACCCCGGAGGGTGCGATTGAGTCCCTGTATCGCAGCACGCTACGCCGCGATTATTTTTAAGTAGTTGGAGTGAGACGCCGAGATACAAGCAAAGCCGCAAGACGCCGTAAGCGCTCAGAACGGGCGATAGACCCCGGCGCACTACGCGATATGGCGCATGTGGTTGGTGTGCGGTCGATAAGCGTCTCAGGGTTGCCAAGCGCGATGGCACAAGTCGCGCTTAGGACGCTATCCCGTAGGGGTCCGCCGGTTCGAATCCGGTCCCGCGCATTTTGCGGCGAACAATCCGTGAGCCGCAAATGCGTGCCGAGGATTCGAAGCAGGGAACGAAGCGGAGCGGAGTGACTGAGGTTCGAATCCGGTCCCGCGCATGAGCGAACGAAGTGAGCGAAGAGCAGGAGCGGATTTGTACCCCGGAAGTCGCGCACAGCGAGCGAAGCGAGCGAGCACGTCTTCCTCCGGTTCGAATCCGGTCCCGCGCATGCGTCTCCGAGCACTTCGCGAGGAGGGCAGTCTCGACGCCGTTTTTAAATAAGACCGAGCGAAACGACGCCGGTCACCACACGCTTCCCCGGTACGAGAGTTGGATGTGGTCGGCCGTCTCGGGTGGAATGCCCATCGCCTCGAACATCTCTCGGAAGGCTACCCGGACGGCGTCCTCCTCGAACGCTCGGGACGCGCGCGTCTGCGCGTCGACCGCCACGCCGCCGTGGTAGTCGACGTGAACGCGGTAGGTGTACCCGTCGACCTCGTGCGTCACGGTCGCGCGGGAGAGGACGAACTCGGCGCTCCCGAGTCGCTCGTCGCCGGCGCGATACACGCGCTCGTGCCAGCCCGACCCGGGCGTGGAGGTCGCGTTGACCGCCGTCGCGCGCGCCGTCAGGTCGTCGTAGGCGGTCCGGAAGGCGACCGGTTCGTCGACGTCGACGCTCGGCGTGCTCGCACCGGGTTCGGTCGGGTCGCCGGTCCGGACCGTCGTCTTGAGCTCCTCGACGTACGCCGCGGCGGTCGCCTCGTCCATCTCGAACAGCAGCGTGAGCCGGTCGACGAGCCACTCGTCGGGCGGCAGATCGTCGACGGTGAGGTCGCCGCCGGCGTCGTCCGCGAACAGCGTCACGACGGTGATCCCCTCCTCGTCGTAGAACGTCGCCCACAGTCGCGTCGACGCAGAGTGGTCGTACGTGACCCTGAACGCCTCGTACTCGGGGCCGAGGTCGGCGTCGAGGTCGTCGATCCCCGCCGGGTGGAAGCCGCTCGACCCGACGCGCTCGACGGCGTAGCCGGCCGCGTCGGCCCCCTCCAGCGCGTCCTCGTACGCGAGGTCCGACACGGTCACGCCGTCCGAGGTGTACGACGCCACGTCGGCCCCGATCAGCACCCCGGCGAAGACCGCGTACGCGGCGACGACCGCGATCACGATCCCGACCGCGGCGACCGCGACCAGTCGCAATCTGTTCATGTCACTGATACGTTCCGCGAAGGCATAGCTGTACCGTCGGCGGCGGAGGGCCGCCGAGAGTTAAGCGGGTCGGCCGCCGGTTAATTCGGTCCGCCGCCGCTCACAGCGGGCCGTCGTCGACGAAGCGCGCCGGGACCAGCTGACGGAGGAGCCGCGAGGGGGCCGCGGAGAGCCCGCTGACGAGGAGGAACCCGACGAAGATGACGCCGAAGCCGGCGAGCGAGCGCACCGAGAGCGTCTCTCCGAGGAGCGCCCAGCCGCCGACCGCGGAGACGACGGGAACGAAGTAGAACAAGAGGTTCGCGCGCGTCGCGTCGGTCTCGTCGATCAGCGCGAAGTACGCGAGGTAGGCGATCGCCCCGGAGAAGACGCCGACGTACAGCAGCGCCGCGACCGCGACGGGCGGCACCGACAGCCCGGAGACGGACTCCCCGGCCCCGAGGCTCATCGCGTGCGTGAGGACGGCGGCCAGCGGGACGCCCCAGACGGTTCGGGCCGTGCTCGACAGCGTCGCGTCCGCGCGGCGGATCAGCACCGCGCCGAGCGCGCTCGTCACGGCGGCCGCGAACAGCAGCGGGACGCCGACGCCGCCGGCGAGGAGCGCCGCGGGGTCGGGGTCGGCGACGAGCGCGACGCCGAACAGCCCGAGACCCATCCCGACGAACCCGCGGGTCGAGAGCCCGTCCCCGCTGAGCAGGGCCGCGGCGAACACCGGCGTCAGGATCGGGTTCAGGCTGAAGACGACGGCGGCGACGCCGCTCGTCACGTACTGCTGCCCGACGAACAGCAGCGCGTTCGTCAGCCCGATGACGATCACGCCGGTCGCGACGATGCCGACGACGTCCCCCCAGGTCCGCGGGCGCAGGTCCGCGCGGGAGAGCCGGGTCGCCGCGAACGCCGCGAGGACGACCGCGCCGATGTCGAACCGGACGGCGACGAAGAACAGCGGCGGGAGGTGGGCCAGTCCGGCCTTCGCCGCGACGAAGGTACCGCCGAAGAGGACCGCCGAGACGAGAAGCAGCGCGCCGGTGCGTCGGGTGAACACGTTACCGCGACACCCCGGCTACGGTTTCGAACGAACGATCGGCTTGGAACGAGTTTCTCGCCACGATCAGTCGTAGTATCCGGACGCTCATAACGGATCTCGGAAAATATTCCACGCGGAGAAACGCGCCACACGCCGTGCCGATCGATCACGGCGTGAAACGCCGCCGACGAGCGAAGCCGGTTTATTCCGGTGGCCGCTGGATCGCGTATGGAGGCCCCGCTCGAGGAGATCGAGTTTCTCGCCCGCTCGACGAACCGCGTCGAGGTGCTACAGCTGCTGGCGTCGGGGCCGCACACGCGCCGAGACCTCGCGACGGCGACCGGGGCGTCGCAGGCGACGCTGGGACGGATCCTCGAGGACTTCGCGGAGCGGTCGTGGGTCACCCGCGAGGGGAGCGAGTACGTCGCCACCGCGACCGGCGAGCTGGTGGCCGACGGGGTCGAAGAACTCGTCTCCGTGCTCGAGACGGAGGCCAAGCTGCGCGACGTCGTGGCGTACCTGCCGACGGCGGAACTGGGGTTCGACCTCCGCCGGCTCGCCGACGCGACCGTGACGGTCCCGAGTCGCACGCGGCCCAGCGCGCCGCTCCAGCGCGTGCTCGACGCGATGGAGGACGCGAGGACGCTGCGCGCGTTCTCGCACACGCTCAACGAGCAGAGCCTCGCGACGGCCCGGGACCGGGTGGCCGCGGGGGCACAGGCGTTCGAGGCGGTCCTCTCGACCGACGCCATCGAGGCGCTCGCGGGCGACGACGCCCTCTGGCGGCAGTTGCGGGCGCTGGCCGAGAGCGACGACGCGGAGATCCGGGTCCGCCGCGAACCGCTGCCGCTCGCGGTCACCGTCGCCGACGGGACCGTCTACCTCCTCGTCCGGGACGACGGCGGGATCCTCCGGGCCTCGCTCCACACCGACGACCCGGCGGTCCGCGAGTGGGCGGCCGAGACGTTTTCCGGCTACTGGGAGGCGGCCGACCCCTTCGATCCGACGGCCTTCGAGGAGTGAGTCGGGGGTAGACCGCGGGGGCGTGCCGGTGCCGCGCGCGCCGGCCGGGGCCGGTCAAACGCGACCGAGGGTCCCGGCAAAACCCACTTGTCCGCGGTCCGCGTACGACTGGTAATGTCTTCTCGCGACGCGGAACTGGTGATCGAGACGTGGCAGTTCAGGGAACGCGAACTGCCCCGCGTCCCGCCGGCGGGGTGGGCGACGACCGATCGGCTCCGCGAGGCGGTGTGCCTCGCGGTGGCGTGTTCGGTCGAGGGCGTCGAGCGCGTCGAGCCGTTCGAGGGGCCGGCGAGCGAGCGCGAGCGGTTCGACGCGACCGTGACCGCGGAGTCGATAGACGACGACCTCGTGGGGCTGGTGACGCCGGCGTCGGAGCGCGACGGGGAAGAGAAGGAGTTCGGCGAATCGACGGAGCAGTTCGATCTGGACGAGGCCCTCGACCGCCTCTGACGGGCTCGGTGCGGTCGCTACGTCCCGTCCGGCCCGGACACCCGCACCACCTGCTTGCCGATGTTGTCGCCGGAAAACAGTCCGAGGAAGGCGTCGGGAGCGTTCTCTAACCCCTCCACGACCGTCTCGCGGTGTTCGAGGTCGCCGCTCGCGACCCACCGGCCGAGTCGTTCGCTCGCCTCGCCGAACCGGGTCGCGAAGTCGCCGACGAGCAGCCCCTCGATCCGGGCTCGGGTCGGAACGATCTGCGGGAGCTTCCGCGGGCCGGTCGGGACCGACTCGTCGTTGTAGTGGGCGATCTGCCCGCAGACCGCGATCCGCGCGTCGACGTTCAGTTGCGTGAACACCGCGTCGGTGATCGGACCGCCGACGTTGTCGAAGTAGACGTCGACCCCGTCGGGCGCGGCCTCGTCGAGCGCGGCGCGGTAGTCGTCCGTCGTCTCGTAGTTGATCGCGGCGTCGAAGCCGAGGTCGTCGGTGAGCCACGCGGTCTTCTCGTCGCTGCCGGCGAAGCCGACCACGCGGCAGCCGTTGCGCTTCGCGATCTGGCCGACGACGGAGCCGACCGCGCCCGCCGCGCCGGAGACGACGACCGTGTCGCCGGGCTTCGGCTCGCCGACCTCGAGGAGTCCGAAGTAGGCGGTCCGCCCGGGCATGCCGAGGACGCCGAGGTACGCCTCGGGGTCGGCGACGGCCGGGTCGACCGGGGCGACGTCGTCGGCGTCGAGGGTCGCGCAGTCGGCCCAGCGCCCCTCGCCCGTCACGAGGTCGCCGGCCGCGTACGCGTCGCTCTCGCTCTCGACCACTTCGCCGACGACGCCGCCCCTGAGCGCGTCGCCCACGTCCCACGGCTCGGCGTACGACTCGGCGTCGCGCATCCGACCGCGCATGTACGGGTCGACCGAGAGGAACCGGGTGCGAACGAGGAGTTCGCCCGGTGCGGGGGCGGGGACGTCCGTCTCGCGCAGTTCGAAGCTGTCGGCGTCGGGCTCGCCGGTCGGCCGCTCGGCGAGAAGCCACTCGCGGTTGGTGTTCGTCACGGTCCCCGTTGGAGCATGGAATAGAATAGGGTTTGGACCCCAGCAGCCGCCGGGGGGATCCGGAAGTCGCAGCCCGCGTGGGGGTCCGGGAGTAGTATCGATGCGGGAGCGCGGCGAGAAACGCGTATCGGCGGCGTTACGCGACGGCGACGCCGTTGCGCGTGAGGTAGTCGCTCGCGGCCTTGATCTCGACGGGGCTCCCGATGATCCGGTACTGCTCCGCGGTCTCGACGACGGTGACGGTGAACCGGTCTTCGAGGCACTCCCGATGCCCGTCGAGCGCCCGGCGCGGGAGGACGATCTGCGTGCTGTCGCGGAGACTCGACGGATCTGGCATTCGGCGTAGATAGGCATTATTCGTTGCCGATATAACCGTGTCGAAGTATCGGCGCTCCAACCACTCTCTCGGCGGAGAGCCGTCGGTCCGGGGTCGACGAGTCGGCGGTCCGACGCCGCGGGCGGGCCGGCGACCCGAAGGAACACCTTTAACGAGCCGACCGGCCGAGAGACGGGTAATGGGACTGGAGGAGGAGATCGAAGACCTCCGCGAGGAGATCGCCGAGACGCCCTACAACAAGTCCACCGAGGCGCACATCGGGCGGCTGAAGGCGAAGCTCGCGGAGAAGAAGGAGAAGCTGGAGAACCAGTCCTCCGCCGGCGGCGGCCACGGCTACGCGGTCGAGAAGCACGGCGACGCCACGGTCGCCCTGGTCGGGTTCCCGAGCGTCGGCAAGTCCACCCTCATCAACGCCCTCACCAACGCCGACAGCGAGGTCGGCTCCTACGAGTTCACGACCCTCGACGTCAACCCGGGCATGCTACAGTACCGCGGCGCGAACATCCAGATCCTCGACGTGCCGGGCCTGATCGAGGGCGCGGCCGGCGGGCGCGGCGGCGGGAAGGAGGTCCTCTCGGTCGTGCGGACCGCGGATCTGGTCGTGTTCATGCTCTCCGTCTTCGAGATCGAGCAGTACGACCGGCTCCGCGAGGAGCTGTACAACACGAACATCCGCCTCGACACCGAGCCGCCGAACATCAACATCCGGAAGACCCACAAGGACGGGCTCGGCGTGACGATGAGCGACGACGTGAGCCTCGACGAGGACACGATCAAGCAGGTCCTCCGCGAGTACGGCTACGTCAACGCGAAGGTCACCATCCCCCACGACCTCACGATCGACGAGCTCGTCGACGCCGTGATGGACAACCGCGAGTACCTCCCCTCGATGGTCTCGGTGAACAAGGCGGACCTCATCGACAAGAGCTACCTCCCGACCGTGAAGGAGGAGCTGCGCGAGCGCGACCTCGACCCCGACGACGTGCTCTTCATCTCCGCCGAGAAGGGACTCGGTCTCGACGGACTCAAAGAGCGCCTCTGGGAGGAGTTGGGGGTTATTCGGATTTACATGGACAAGCCGGGCCGCGGCGTCGATTACGAGGAGCCCCTCGTCCTCTTCGAGGGCGACACCGTCGGCGACGCCTGTACGAAGCTGGGCGGCGAACTCGACGACCGGTTCAAGTTCGCGCGCGTCTCGGGCGAGAGCGCCAAGCACGACGACCAGCAGGTCGGGAAGGGCCACGAGCTCGCCGACGAGGACGTGTTGCGGATCGTCGCGCGGAAATAGAGCGATATATCTACGCCGGCAGAGCAGTCGGTTCCGACGGTCGTTTAAATATTTCATACGAGATCGACGGTGACCATCCCCAAAGCCCCGGCCGCGAGGACTCGCGCGACTCGCTGCGGTCCTCAGTCGCTCGCGGTGCTCGCTCCCTGTGGTCCTTGCGTCGTCGTGCTTCGTCCTCGCAGCCGCCCCTTTGAGTCCCACCCACCCAGCACGGCGACCGCAGCCTCGTTCCTCCCCAGCCTCGTCGGTCGCCGTCGCNCCTCGCGGCCGCCTTCGGCGGCCACTCGCAGGCACGCGCCACCGCACAGGCCGGGTCGTGTCTCGGTTCGTCCCCGAATCGCGCTCGCTTCCTTTGCCGCGCCCGACCGAAAGGCGCTTTTCGCGGGGCCGCGACCGTCGGGTATGCTCACGGTCGCGCTCGCGGGCAAGCCGAACGCCGGCAAGTCCACCTTCTACACCGCCGCCACGATGGCCGACGTCGACGTGGCGAACTACCCGTTCACGACCATCGACGCCAACCGCGGGGTGACCCACGTCCGCACGCGCTGCCCGTGTCTCGACCGCGACGAGCGCTGCGGGAACGAGAACTGTCGCGACGGGAAGCGCTACGTCCCGATCGAACTGCTCGACGTGGCGGGACTGGTCCCCGGCGCGCACGAGGGGAAGGGCCTCGGCAACCAGTTCCTCGACGAACTGACGAACGCGGACGTCGTCCTGAACGTCGTCGACGCCTCGGGGGCCACGAACGCCGAGGGCGAACCCGTCGAGGTCGGGAGCCACGACCCCCTCGACGACGTGGACTTCGTCGAGGAGGAGATGGACCTGTGGCTCGCCGGCATCGTCGACCGCAACTGGGAGAGCGTCGAGCGGAAGTCGCGCTCGCCCGACTTCGACCTCGAAGCCGCGCTCTCGGACATGCTCACCGGCTTCGGCGCGACCGAGTACGACGTGGCGAGGGTGCTGCGCGACCTGGAGTACCCCGACGACCCGAAGGCGTGGACCGACGCCGACCGCGAGGCGCTCGCGCGGGCGGTCCGTCGCCGCACGAAGCCCATCGTCGTCGTGGCGAACAAGGTCGACGCGGCCCCCGACGGCGCGGTCGACCGCGTCCGCGAGGGGACCGACAAGCCGGTGATCCCGGCGACCGCCGACGGCGAACTCGCCCTGCGCCGCGCCGCGGAGGCGGGCGTCGTCGACTACGATCCGGGCGACGAGTCGTTCGAGATCGTCGGCGACGTCTCCGACGACCAGCGCGCCGGCCTCGACGCCCTCGGCGAGTCGATGGCGGCCCACGATGGCACGGGCGTCCAGTCGGCGCTGAACGCGGCCGTCTACGACCTCCTCGACCGGATCACGGCCTACCCGGTCCAAGACGCCGCCAAGTGGACGGACGGGACCGGGAACGTCCTCCCGGACGCGTTCCTGTTGCCCTCGGGGGCGACGCCCCGGGACCTCGCGTACGCGGTCCACTCAGACATCGGCGAGGGATACCTCCACGCGGTCGACGCGCGCGCCTCGCGCCGGATCGGCGAGGACCACGAGCTGACCGAGGGCGACGTGGTGAAGGTCGTCTCGACCGCCGGGCCGTGACCGACGGGGGAGCAGTGGTCCGTCGCCGTCGCGTGCCGCGGGCGGCGTCGCTTTCCGCCGTGCGACCGACAGGCACATGCGGGTCGCCCGAGACGGACGGGTAGAGAGCGGCCATGCTCGGGCTCGAACACGACTTCCGGATCGTCGACACCCGCGCGACCCTCGACCCCGACGAGTCGTCGGTCGCCACCCACGGGCGGGACATCTCGCCGGAGCGGCTGGAACGCGAGATGCTCCAGGCGGGGATCGTCCGCGCCGTCGCGAGCCCCGGGCAACGCGCCGCCGGCCGGAGCTACCTCCGCGCGAACAACGCGGTCGCGCGTCTGTCGATCGACCGCCCGTTCGTCGCGTTCGCCCGCCTCAACGGCCCCCGCGACCCGGGGACCGGTCCCGCCTCGGTGGTCCGGAACCTCCGCGCCGAGCGCGACGACCACCACGCCCGCCCGGACGACGTCGAACAGTACTCCTACGACGACCGCTTCCACGGCTTCACGCTGGCTCCCCACGTCGACGGCCTCCCGAACGAGGACGTGCTGGCGCGGTTGGAGGACGCCGACCTCCCCCTCTTCGTCCACGCCGGTCGGGAGTTCCCGCCGGAGGCGGTCGAGACGGAGCTGCTCGGCTACGACCTCCCGCTCGTGTTGGGGAGCTTCGGCGGGTATCCCCTCGACACCGATCTCATGAACCGGACGCTCGACCTCCTCGACGAACACGACCGCGTGTACGTCGACACGAGCGCGGTGCGGTACCGCGAGGTGCTCGAACGCGGCGTGTTGGAACACCCCGACCGCGTCCTCTTCGGCTCCGGCGCGCCCGACGTCCACCCGAACGTCGGCGTGATGGAGGTGCTCACGCTCGACGTCTCCGAGGACCTGATGCGCCGCGTGCTGGCGAAGAACCCCGCCCGCCTCGTGCCCGCGCTCGCCGAGGGCGCGGACGCCTGAGGCGGCGGTCGAACCCGAAGCGACGCGCACTTATCCAGCCGCGGTCGACCGACGACAATGAGCGACGAGGACGCCGCCCCCTCGCGGACCGGCGCGGACGACCCCCACGTCGAAGTCGTCCGCGCGACCGGCCACGAGAACGTCACCGCCGAGCACGCGAGCACGTTCGAACTCACGACCGACGACTGGCTCACGCCCGCCGGCGACTGTATCGTCGGCGTCGAGGCCGACCGGACGCCGCGCGACTTCTCCGCCGCGTTCCGCGAGGCGTGCCGGGACGCGGACGCGACGGTCGAGGCGACGCTCGTCGTCGACGACGGCGACGACGAGTTCCGGGAGACGATCGCCGGCCGAGGCGATCCCGACCTGACCCTGCTCGACGACCGCTCGATGGTGGGGCGCACGAGCGACTACACCGACGACGAGCGGACGATCCTCGTCGACGGCGACGCCGCCGCCGCCGACCTCAACCGCGACCTCGTCGCGGCGCTGGCCAACGGGGCCGACCTCGCGCTGCGGCTCGAAGTCGAGCCGGCGGAGTAACGCGGCCGGGGATCGTTTCGTTCGCGAGTAGCTAGATCGGTAGCTCGGCGTCCGCGCCGACCACGCGGTCGGGTTCCGCGGGCGCGCGCCAGTCGGTCGTCCGCTCCAGCAGTTGGACGACCATCCGGCCGGTCACCCCCCAGACCGTGTAGCCGTCGACGTGGAAGAAGTGGACGCGGTGGTCGCCGTACTCCGGGTGGCCGACGCGGCGCTCCGACTCGTAGTTCGCGGGGTCGGTGAGCGCGTCGACCGAGAGCACCGCCACCTCCGCGACCTCCGACTCGTCGGGGACGTACTCGCGGTCGGGCGCGACGCCGACGAACGGGCGGACCGCGTACTGCGACGAGGTGCGCGCGTCGTCGAGCCGGCCGATCACGTCGACCTCCGTCGACCGCATCCCGACCTCCTCGTCGGCCTCGCGCAGCGCGGTGTCCGTCAGCGTCCGGTCGATCGGTTCGCGGCCGCCGCCGGGGAAGCTCATCTGTCCGGGGTGCTCGCCGAGGTGCGCGGCGCGTTTGGTGAACAGCAGGTGGGCGTCGCCGTCGCGCGCGATCACCGGCGCCAGCACCGCCGCCTCCCGACGCCCGGCGAGCGACTGCGGCGCGTGGCGGCGCACCCCCGACAGGTCCATACGCGAGATAGGCGACGCGAGGCGGTTAACGTTTCCGCGAATTCCGTCCGCGCCGAACGTGAACGTGTGACAATACCGCGGCCGGCGGTGACTCGACGGCGTCGGCGGGACGGCCGCTCGCGCCAGTGCGCCCGCTCGCGCCGAGGCGACCGCTTACGCCGGCGCGGCCTGCCCGATGACCGTCCCGACGAGCGCCGAGAGGGCGACGATCGCGGCCGCGAGCAGCAGGATCCGAGTCGCCTGTGACATGGGAGGGGGGAGGGCGGGCAGGGTGAAATACCGGGGCGACGGTGGACTCGAATTCGACTCATTTTATCCCGTTTTGGAGCGATAATGGGTCCTTACCGGGCTGGGCGGCCGGGGGAGCGCACGGACCCGGCCGGTAGACCGCTCGACGGATCGCGTCCGGCGGGCGCGGGGTGGCGGTCGGGTTCGGACCTTTTAAGCCCGCGACACCCGCTTTCGGGAGTAATGAGCGACGACGACCAGGAGCTCGGGATCACCGAGTCCAAGACGCACAACACGGGCGAGTGGTACGCCGAGGTCGTACAGAAGGCCGGGTTGGCCGACTACGGGCCGGAGGGGATGAGCGGCTTCATCGTCACCCGCCCGCGGGCGTACGCCGTCTGGGAGCGGCTTCAGGGGTTCCTCGACGCGAAGTTCAAGGACACCGGCGTCCAGAACGCCTACTTCCCGATGTTCATCCCCGAGTCGTACCTCGAACGGGAGAAGGACATCGTCGAGGGGTTCGACCCCGAGGTGGCGTGGGTCGACGAGGCGGGGAACAAGGAGCTCGAAGAGCGGCTCGCGGTCCGGCCCACTTCCGAGTCGATCATCACGCCGTACATCTCGCAGTGGGTGCGGAGCCACCGCGACCTCCCGCTGCGCGTGAACCAGTGGTGCTCGGTCGTGCGCTGGGAGGCGACCGAGACGAAGCCGTTCTTCCGCACGAAGGAGTTCCTCTGGCAGGAGGGCCACACCGCGCACGCGACCCGCGAGGACGCGTGGGCGGAGACGATGACGCGGCTCGACCAGTACGAGTCCGTCTACGACGACCTGCTGGCGATGCCCGTCCTGAAGGGCCAGAAGCCGGACCACGACAAGTTCCCCGGCGCGGACACGACGACGACCGTCGAGGCGCTGATGCCCGACGGGAAGTCGGTCCAGGCGGGCACCTCCCACCACCTCGGCCAGTCGTTCGCCGAGGCGTTCGACATCACGTACTCCGACGAGGACGAGGAGGAGCGCACCGCCCACACCACCTCGTGGGGACTCTCCTGGCGGGCGCTCGGCGCGCTCATCATGACCCACTCCGACGAGCAGGGACTGGTCCTCCCGCACACGGTCGCGCCCACGCAGGTCGTCGTCGTCCCCATCTGGCAGGAGGACACGAAAGACGACGTCCTCGACTACGCCGAGGGCGTGGCCGACGACCTCGACGACGCCGGGATCCGCGTCGAGCTCGACGACCGCGACGAGCGCAACCCCGGGTTCAAGTTCAACGAACACGAGCTGAACGGGATCCCGCTCCGGATCGAGATCGGCCCCCACGAGGTCGAGGACGAGGAGCTCACCCTCGTCCACCGGCCCGACGGGGAGAGCGTCGAGGTCGACCGCGCGGGCGTCGCCGAGACCGTCCGCGAGGGGTTCGACGAGATATACGCCAAGCTGTACGCGACCGCCGAGGAGACGCTCGACGACGGCGTGCGCGAGGCCGACGACCGCGCCGAGATCCTCGGGACGCTCGGCCAGCACGGCGGCTACGTGAAGGCCCCGTGGTGCGGGGACGAGGCCTGTGAGGAGCCGATCAAGGAGCCGCTGGCCGCCGAGATCGTGATGGTCCCCTTCGATGACGAGGACCCGCTCGCCGACGGTGACCACGACGAGACGTGCGCGATGTGCGACGAGGCCGCCGAGCGGACGGCGTACTTCGCGAAGACGTACTGAGCCCGGCGACCCGTCCGCCGCGAGGGCGGCCCGCGGCTGCGCCGTTTTTCGAGCTATCACCCCGTCCCCGTCGGGTCTGGCGATTAATCCGCGTTGATCCGGCTTAACGGAGTTTCGGGTATATAGGATCGGAGCGTGTACGGGGTTGTAATGAACCGCTGGATTGCGAGTCTCGTCGTCGCGGCCGTCGCCGCGGTCCTGGTCGTCGGGGCCGCCGCCGCCGCGCCGGCGGGCGTGGTGACCGCACAGACCGAACCGGGTAACGGGAGCGGCGCGGGTTCGGGCAGCGCCGGGAACGCGACGACCGACCTCACGCCCGGTGAGCGTCTCGCCGGGGTCGTCGGGGTCCAGGGCGCTGAGATCGAAGGCGAGGTCGAGTCGCGCGCCTTCGAGGTCGCGCTCCGGGAGTCGGAGACCAACGAGAGCCGCGCCGTCGTCGTCGCGGACCGGCTGAATCGGACCGAAGAGCGGCTCGCGGAGCTGAAGCAGCGACAGGAGGAGCTCCGCGAGCGCCGCGAGTCCGGGGAGCTGAGTCAGGGCGCGTACGCCGCGCGGATGGCGACGACGACCGCGCGGATCGAGACGCTCTCGCGTGGGCTGAACCGGAGCGCGAGCGCCGCCGCGGAGCTTCCCCCCGCCGTCCGGAACGAGACGGGCGTCGACGAGGAGCGGCTAACGACGCTGCGGGAGCGCGCGAACGAGCTCAGCGGCCCCGAGGTCGCCGCCATCGCTCGCGGCGTGGCCGGCGAGGGCGTGGGCGGGCCGGTCGGCCCGGACCGCCGCGGGCCGCCGGGGAACGGAACCGAACGCGGGCCGCCGGGCGACGCCGGACCGCCGGGCGAGGGCGCGGTCGGCGGTGGTCCGGGAAACGGCTCGGCCGGAGCGGGGAACGGATCAGCCGGAGCGGGGAACGGCTCGGCCGGAGCGCCCGGAGCGGGGAACGGCTCGGCCGGAGCCCCCGGAACGGGGAACGGAGCGACCGGCTCGAACGGTTCGGGCTCTGAGAACGCCTCGGCCGGAGCGCCGGGCTCTGAGAACGCCTCGGGGAGCGGCACCGCGAACGGTTCCGGCCCGTCCGGTCGGCCGGGAGCCGGTAACGCGACCGACTCGCCGGGCGGGTCCGGAAACGGGACCGGCACGGGCGGCGGCGGTGACGGTTCCGACGGCGGTGCGGGCGCTCCCTCGGTCGAAGTCGCACCGGACGCGCCGTCGATCGCCGCCGGCAGCCCCTCGCGCCTCGATGCGTGAGGCGTCGGACCGCGAACCCGGCGCGGAGTCCGGACCCGAGGCGGGGCGCGAGTCGACCGGTAGTCGGGGGCCGGCCGCGTCGCGGATGGGAAGGAATTTACCGGCTCTCCGTGTGACGTAGCCCGTGCAGCGAGCGCCGATGTTCCTCGTCGTTGTCGCCCTCCTCGGAGTCGTCGGTCTCGCGCTCACCGCCGGCGGGGCGGGCGCGGCGCCGTTCGACGGCGGCTTCGCCCAGATGGACGTCGAACCGGACGACGTGTCGATAGCGGCCGACGTCGGGCCGGACGGCGACGCGCAGTGGACCGTGGAGTACCGGATCCGGCTCGCGACCGACGAGGAGGAGCGGGCGTTCGAGGAGCTCCGCGCGGACGTTGAGAACGACACCGAGGCGTACACGACCCGGTTCCGCGACCGGATGGCCTCGACCGCGGCGACCGCGGAGTCGACGACCGGCCGCAACATGACCGTGTCGAACGCGACCGTCACGGCCGAGCGACGCGAGCTCCCGCAGGCGTACGGCGTGTTGACCTACCGGTTCGAGTGGACGAACTTCGCCGCCGTCGACGGCGACCGGCTGCGCGTCGGCGACGCGGTCGACGGGCTGTTCCTCGACGGCTCCTCGTCGCTCACCGTCTCGTGGCCGGCGGAGTACCGGCTCGGGGAGACGTCGCCGGACCCGAGCGAGGTCCGCGACCGGTCGGTCGTCTGGAACGGCCCGGTCGACTTCTCGACGGGGCAACCGCGGATCACGGTCGCGCCCGCGAGCCCGCTCTCGGGAGTCCCGACCGCCGGACTGATCGCCCTCCTCGCCGCGCTCGTCGTCGCGGGAGGCGTCGCGTACCGTCGCCGCGAGGCCGCGGACGACGGCGCGGGCGTCATCGCGACCGACGAGACCGGCGGAACGGCCGAAGGGGGCGGCGGTGGCAGCGGAGACGCGACGGACACGGGCGCGACGGCCGCCGACAGCGGCGGGGACGGCTCCGGCGGTGCGGTTCAGTCCGACAGCGGCGACGCCGGCGCGTCGGACGAGTCCGCCGACGCGCCGCCCGTCGACAGCGACCTGCTGAGCAACGAGGAGCAGGTGCTTCGCCTCGTCGAGTCGCGGGGCGGGCGGATGAAACAGAAGCGGGTGGCGGAGGAGCTGGAGTGGACCGCCGCGAAGACGAGTCAGGTGGTGACGGGTCTGCGGGACGAGGGCGACCTCGACGGCTTCCGACTGGGCCGGGAGAACGTCCTCTCGCTGCCCGACTACGACCCCGAGGCGGACGCGAGCGGTGACGGCGACGACGGGGAGAGGAGAGAGGGCGGCGACTCCGGCGGTGACGGCGGGGCCGGCGCTACCGGGAGCGACTGATCGAACCGCGGTCGAGCGGAGGACGGTCGAGCGGGACGCCGGTCACAGGTCCCTCGAACGGCCGAGGTGGTGCAGTTCGCCGCCGCACTCGCACTCGCCCGGCGAGTCGGTCCGTCGACCGCATTTGAAACACTCGTACACTTCTTCGCCGTGGGATTCGTATTCTGGTCGCATATCGGCTCGTACGCTCCCGTGGTAGATAATCTCACGCCTAATATTGTTTAGATGGTATAAATTAAATGGCGGTGGCCGGTGACCGAACGATCGGAAGTAAGACGGAACGCGGGGAACGAGAGCGTCGGTGACCGAGGCTCCGTTCGGACGGGCGTCGATAGAAGAGCCGGAGGAGGGATTTGAACACCGACAGGAGCCCTACGAACGCGGCGTTCTGCGGGGGGAGTACTCAGGAGCAAGCAATGGAACTCAAGCCCACACCCCCGAGGGACGCACGGAGCCGGTACCTGAACAAGAAGCAGACACACGTCACCGAGAAGACGATCTACAATTACGATACTGCGCTCACGCGGTTCATCGGGTTCTTAGATAGCGAAGGAACCGCAGACATGCGCGACGTGACCAGCGACACGATCGCCCGGTTCGAGGAGTGGCGGCTGGAATCGGTCAAACCGATCACAGCCCGGAACGACATGCGGACGATTAGGAACTTCATTCAGTTCTGCGAGTCGATCCAAGCTGTGCCCGTCGGTCTCCACGAACTCATCCAGATCACGAATGTCAAGCAGGAGGACGAGATTTGTGACGATGTTCTTCTGCGAGAGGAAGCAGTCCAGATTCTCGATCAGCTGGATAAGTACCAATACGCGAGCCTCCGGCACGTCACTCTCCTCTTGTTGTGGAAATGTGGAATGCGAATTGGCGGTCTCCGTGCCCTCGACGTGGGAGATTTCGACGAGGGACGGCCCGCAGTCCAGATTCGGCACCGGCCAGAGACCGGGACCCCGTTGAAACGGAAACAGAACAGCGAGCGCGACGTACTGATCCGGCCTGATACCGCCGACGTGGTGGCCGACTTCATCCGGAACCGTCGGCCCGACGTAACCGATGACCATGATCGTGAGCCGCTGATCGCCACCGACTACGGCCGCGCGAGCCGGACGACTATCACCAAGCATGTCTACCTGTCCACCTCTCCGTGCTTCTCTAACGGCGGAACCTGCCCGTTCAACGAAGATCCCTCGGACTGCCGAGCGACACAATGGGGTCACGCCTCGAAGTGTCCGGGCTCGGTCAGTCCCCACGCGCTCCGCCGAGGCTACGTTACGGCCGCGAGGAACGCAGGACAGCCGAAGGACGTGACCGGCGATAGAGTGAACATGAGTGGGTCGATATTAGACAAGCATTACGACAAGGGCACTCACGACGAGAAGGCTGAGCGTCGGAAAGGATACCTGCGAGATATTTAGACCGGATCCCCCCTATCTAACCGCCTCTGTCTTCTTTCTGCTCTGTATTTCAATACTCTTTTCGCGTAGAAAGCATCTTCATGATCACTATTTGCCACCTGTTCAAACTTGTTCCGTGTGATCTGTTCGGTTATTATGTCACCATTACTAATCCGCCACACAAACGGTTCTGCCGGGTCTAAATCCCACTCTCGAAGGATCTCACCATCGATATGAATCGCGTACACCAAGCGATCTCCATACTCCTCAGCTTGGTCACGGGTCAGAACCATCATATCACGGTACCCATTATCGCGTGTCTCAGCAGCCCATTCAACTCTCCAACCATCTTCTACAGCTGAGGGCACGTTACGCGTTCCCGCTTGAGCCGACGCCTGATTCATTTGGAACGACAGAAAAACGTTCTTGAACTGTCACAAGTACGCCACGGTTCGAATCATTAGCAACGATTTCAATCATTTCGAAAGAACTCCGATCATAGTCTAATAATTCCAGTACCCTATGCGTTCGAAAATGGATTCGTCTCTCTGTTCCCTCGGGATCTGTACAATACATTCTGAAAGGCTTCCCAGTTCCGTCGGCAACGCGGCTTGCCGAATAATCGAATTCAGCGTATTTTATTGACCATTGTTCTGCTTCCTCTCGGGAACCATCTGACTTCAAGTGTCTGTCGTATGATGTAAACCATACTAAATCTTTACGGACAAGGAACCAATCAAGTGGAATCTCATGAGTTCGCCTTCTTACTTCATACGTTGCTAATTCTTTCTGAACGGGATCAGTAAATCCGGTATCTGATACTCCAGTCATAATACTTCGTCAAACTATGTGTTTATCATATAATAGCTATTCCGGTCATCCGCTCCAGATTGAAAACGGTATAGGGAGAAGAACCTATCCAGTTGCTACACTTATTCTGAGTACTATTGCGGGCTTTGCCCTGTCGAGATACCCTACCTATCGCACCGAGGCGGTTATTATGTGTTCCAACTATACTTCCCTATGAGTCAGGTCCGGTTCACCGACTGGAAGAACGTTGCGCGCGGTCCAGAACCGACCCCACCGGAAGATTACTTGCCGAGTCCAATCCCGTTAGCGAGCAGAACAGACGGTGATTATGTTGATTGGATTAGTACCGGCAGGCTCGGTTCTGCCATTAATATCGGGAAAGCCGGCAAACGTTCGTGGAGGTATCCTCCGAGAGTGAACGCCAGTTGGTGGCACCCCCATCAGAATCGAAGTTATTGGAACACACTACCTAGTCTCCCGAATTTCCCGGCAACCGATAGAACCCGAGCAATCAACGACGACACAAGAACATATGAGTGGAACAGGCAGAAAATCGTCCGAACACAAATCCGTTGGAAGGATTGCGCACTCCTCTGTGCGTTGCTTGAGTTAACTCCCTATCAAAAACTGCGGGTACATTACCTCTATGAGGAATCTCGTGGTAAAAACATGGGATTGAATGGAGAGTTTGCGATCTTCATGTTGGCGGTCATCGTTTGTCGGGAGGACGGCAGACAGTTCACGCGACACCCGAGTTCGAAATCCGAGGACGCTGTCTTTGATAAAGTAGCCAATCTATTCGGGTTCAACGATAAGCAGATTCGAAGGTGGATCAAGAAACTTCCCGCCAAATCATGGATTAAGAACTTTCTCGGGAATCGTCCGAAGCGCAACCCTCCAGAACCGGTTCTTGCTTAGACCCACCTTTATATACCCCCGTCTATTCAAGTGGGTGCTGGTCGTTCCTAACATAGGCTTCTACATGAGTAGCCCAAGCATGGAAGGACTGAGTTAGCGATCCGTTTCTTCACTAATCTAGGATAGAACCGACGCCCAAGGTGACAGCCTCCGCTACCTCGGCACAGGTCTGACTCAAGGTCGGAACGCGGCAAGGCAGCTCACCCATTCGCACCTAAGCTGGTTCCTTCTATGGTTTACGAGAGGTTCTGAAACAACTGGCGGGGTTCTATCGGTTGTCGGTAAATGCGTGGTGTAGGCCAGACCAAGACCTACTCTCAGATACGCTTATATTGACGTAAATCCAGCTAATGTCGGGGAAGCAACTCTACCATGCCGAACGCTAAATTGCTCTACACAATAGCGTCTATCCTCGGTGTAGTGGATAGCCTGCTTTTCCGAATTGAAAACATGTCTGCGAAACTATCTTCTGGAACTTGCGACCGGTGTGGAGATCCGATCGACGGGGAGTACGGATACGAGATGATTGATTGCGTGGAGCGACCGCCTGACTACGCGCTCGGATACGCACAGGACGAATCCCATTTTATCTGCTATGGGTGCCGTTCTGACTTCAGGACGTGGATGAACCCCGACGCGACAACTCTCGATCTGTTTGCCTCTGTTCGGTCAGACTGACCACACTCAACTCCTATTATTTGATGTACGGAAAGCCGTAGTCCTGTATTCAATTATCAGTAGACTCGCCTACCCGTTGTTCGGACATACTACACCTATTATAGGGTGTGATGTGTCCGGAAAGAGAGCCAGCATTGCGATAGAACTGCCGTCCCCAACAACTACCGCAAGCTTGATCCGTGGGCGACTCGGGACCGACTCGCTTGGGGACTTGGCAAGTACCCCGGTAAAACCTCTCCACCACACAGAATCGCATAGAGGAGGCTCAAAACCCAAAAAATCGCGAGAGGCCAACTCTATGCCACGCGAGGGCCCGGCCTGACCAAGTTCCAACCTACCCTGCGATCGTCCACCAGCGCCGGGGGGTTCGTCCGCTCGCAGGTCGCCGGAGAGCCCCGTGGTGCGCGTCAGAGAGGAACGCCGAGCCTTCCATGCGGTCCGTTCCGGGGGTCCCGTACGGGGCATCCTTGGCCGTCTGAGGCGACCCTGTCCGGTCACTCGTCGTTGCCAGATACCCACCAAACGACGGCTCGACCTCCGACCTTCTTCTTGTGAATCCGGTCTTCATCGGCCAGTTCGTTCAGCTTGCTCAATGCGGTCCGGCGCACGATCCCGAGTTCGTCCGCTACCTCGGTTGCGGTCCGGGGCTCGGCGTCGGTGAACAGCGCCAGTACATCCTCGGGAGTAACGGTCTCGGAGTAGGTCCCATCGTCCGACCGCTCGCGGTTGTCGTCAGTCATGTCGGGCGGTTCTATCCCAACCAAGATAGTCGTTTCCAGTTCCTTCGAGGGTAACCGATACAGCTATATCCTATTCCTACGTAGGTAATGGCAAGAAGGACCCGTCTCTCGGGGCGTGTCAGAAACGCCCGGCGGTGGGACGCCGGACGGTGGCCTTCGGTGGATACCAGAAAGCCATGACAGAGAACGACACTACGGCAGATAAGCGCAACGCTCTGAAACATCTCGACTACACCCCACGAACTCTGAAACGCGTCGAGTGGGAATCGTGGGAGTTCACCGTAACCGGCCCGCACCTGATCGAAGTCACGAACGCGAGCTACGGTTTCGAGAAAGAAGATCACTCGTACACCGTCGGCGTGGAAGTACGGGACGGCATCGCAGTTCCGTCCGAGTGCGACTGCCCGGCCGACGTTCACCACGACTCGGACTGTAAGCACAAAACCGCGCTCGCGATTGTTGGCGGGCCTACGGTCTTGAATGCGGCCGTAGACTTCGAGGGCTCAAGCCCGGTTCTCGGCGTCGCTACTGACGGCGGGTGCGAGTGTGACGGTGACAGGCTCCCGTGCTTCAACTGTTACTCCGACGGCCGGCGCAAGCTACCCGGACAAAGGACAGAATAGCCGCCAAAACCTCTTTACTAACGGTACTCACGGCTGTTCTATCCTGTTCATGATCTAACCTCGTTCGACAGTCAGATAGACGCGGTTTACTGGAGACGACAACGGGGAACTCAGTTGTTGCTTGTTCGGTTTAAAGTGACACCAAAGTTAACTTTCTTGAGGTGATAAACCCGATATGTATCGGAGGACACTCGTCGGTTCAATGTTTGCGGGTATCACATTCGGTCTTGCTGGATGTACGGGAGGCGGCGACGGGGGAGACAATTCCGGGGATGATGAGGCCGACACACCGAATGTCTCACAGGTATCCGTATCTGGTGAGAATTACGGACAAGAAAACGCAATAAACACGCTTACGCTCCGGTACTCAACGAATACGACAGCCGAATTAAACCCGCCAGATTCACCAGCAAGGTCACCTGACAGCGGCAACAAGTTCGTTATACTGAATGCCGAGGTGGAGGTCGAAAGTGAGGTTGAGGGCGAAATCGATGTGTATGGAAGTGCCATCGGTCTTGAGTCCGAGGGTGTGGTGTACGACGGCCGTTCTATCCCAAACTTGTCAGAGTTGGACCAAACGGTACGACCCGAGGCGACGTATGAGGCGTGGGCACAGTTCCAAGTCCCGGAAAATGTTACAGAAGCAACTCTAATCGGCGTGGATGTTGAAGCTTGGTTCGACGGATCAACACAGATACGATTTGAACAAGATGAGTCACGGTCAGCGACAATCCCGGAGTGACTCTGATATTGGCTTGAAACGAGTGGACGATACACCTATATATCACTAATATTTCAATAAAACATGGACGGATTGCCAAGTGGCGTGGCCAAGGGATTGACTGAAGGAGTAAAGAAAGCTATCGATTACTGGAAGGAATATCGCGGTGAGTCAGTCAGAATTGAATACACACAGATAGAAGTGAGTAGCGAAGACCCAACCGAGGCTACCAAAGTAACATACGGGATAGAGGGTGACATTAAGAAGGTGATGACCCTCCCACCGGGATTTCTTTTAGATGAAGCAGTACACTTCGTGAATCCGGAATCCTTGAGTCTTGAACAGGTTCCGAAGGGCGGAACGTATTCTGATCAAAGGGGCGAAATGTTCGTTTCTTTCGATAGCATTGAAACTATGTCCTTTCCAGATAGATAGGATCGAGAATTTACAGATTATTATCACCCCATTAGCATAAGTGACGGGGAGAGAACGCGGTTGTGGACGAGAATAGTCCAGCCGTCTCGGCGTTCAGCCCATGCGATCGAGGGCATCCCGTCGGTCCTCCACGGAGATGTTGTCGTCCTTCATACACCGGCTACAATCCACTCAACTATCTCGGGGCTTCTCTCGCAGCGGAGACTACACAGAGGGCTACCAGCTGTTGGCCCCGACACCACCTGACCGACCGATCGCATTCCTTTGGCGAGACCACATCACGGCTCACCCGCGACCCCTGTACCGAATCAAATATTGGCGGCAAACCTGACCGCGAGACCGAATCAAATGTCGCTCTCCGGGTGGTGGTTAAATGCGAAAAGCCAAGTGTTAGCGCCTCTAAGTGGTGTTTGTACTCCCTCGCGGAACGAAGTGAAGCGAGAGCCGGAGGAGGGATTTGAACCCTCGACCTATTCCTTACGAAGGAATCGCTCTGCCAGCTGAGCTACCCCGGCGCGCATCGAATAATTCCCCGACGGAAAAATAAGGGTTCCGAAACGGGGACGGGACGGGGACGAGCCGGAAGCCGTGGGGTCGTTTTCGGGCCGTGAACCGGAAAGTGTGACCGGAAATGAATACACGTTCGTAACTGTTCTATCCGATTTCTAACTAGATACACAAGGAGAATCGGGAAACAATACAGGTATATAAGGATAAAGACTAAATACTTGTTCAGACCTCAACCGTAGTGTGATGACATCGCCCGCGTGCCGAGACGGCGGGGATCGAATCCCCCGGCGATGCCTGCCCGGTCGGAGCCCGTACCGGGCGGCGAGGGTCTCGTCGGTCGTCGTCCCCGCGGCGACCCGGCGCGGCCGTCATCCCAACCAGCGTTCCGCCGCGGCTACCGTGTGAAACGCGTCTCGAACGCGCCAAGCGCAAAATCGCCTCTGGTCCGCCGACCGTCGCCGCGGCCGCTTGTCATGTGACGGGCCCCCAGCCGCTCCGCCCCGACCCCCCTCGGGGCGGCGCGGCGTTTTCGCTGTTCAGATCGCTCCCGCGAGCGACGCGTCTCGCTTTCGGTAGAAGATCGCCGAGCGACGCGCGACGACCCGAGCTACGCGAACAGTCGCCGCGCGCGTCGCACCGCGGCGGAGAGCCCGCCATATCCGGCGCCGACGGCGCCCGCGAGGCGCACCTCCGCGGGCGCGACGCCGAGGCGGTGCGAGAGCGGTCCGGGACGCGCGTCCGCGCCCGCGACCGCGACCGTCCGCCCGCGGACCCTGACCTCGGCCGTGAGTCCCCCGCGGACCAACTCCGCGACCGCGCGGTCGGCGACGGAGTCGTCCGGGAGGCGGCGGGCGACTCGGAGGGCGTCACCGACGCTTTCGACCTCGACGAACAGCCGCCGGTCCGTCGCGTGGACGGCGGCCTCGACGCCGTCGACCGACAGCGTCAGGTCCTCGGTCTCGACCGAGAGCCGCGGCCCCGACTCACTCCGACTCACTCGTGGTGACCCGGACGCCGCCGTCGATGCGCCACTCGGCGTGCTCGGCGTCGTCGCCCGTGCCGCTCGGCACCTCGACGGTCATGTCCTCGAACTGATAGTGTATCTCGGCGTTTCGGCCGGTCAACCGGTCGTAGAGCCCTATCGCCAGTTCCGGCCACGTGGTCGTCTCGTCGATTCGCTCTTCGTGGTCTGCGGCGTCGCTCATACGGATACGTGTTAGATAGTCGCACTCATAAGTATATGCCCTGACGTGTCGTTCGCGGACCGCCGGGCCCGCGCAGGAGGCCGGATCAGTCGGCGGTCCGCGTCAGGCGCACGTCGAGACAGACGTTGTACTCGTGGGGGGCGTACGACCGGACGACGCGCTCGGTCTCGACGGCGACCGCGTAGTCGTCGCCCGCGGCCGCCTCGATCGCGCGCCGCCCCGGGCCGAAGGGGTCGTCCTCGTGTTGGATGTCGTAGTAGTGGATCACGCAGTCGTCGCCGGCGAGCGCGACGGCCGCGTCGAGGAACTCGTCCGCCGAGTGGGGGAGGTTCATCACGAGGCGGTCTGCGGTGTCGGCGTGCGAGTCGACGAGGTCGCGCACGTCGCCGGCGACCGCGGTCACGCGGTCCGCGACCCCGTTGCGCGCGGCGTTCTCGCGGAGGTACTCGACGGCGCGCTCGTTGAGGTCGCAGGCGACCACGTCGGCGCCGCGGGACGCCACGGGCACCGCATACGGCCCGACGCCGGCGAACATGTCGATCGCCGACTCCCCGGAGTCGACCTGTTCGACCACGCGGTGGCGCTCGGTCGCGAGCCGCGGGGAGAAGTACACTTCGGCGACGTCGAGCGCGAACTCGTGGCCGTACTCGCGGTGGACCGTTTCCGTGTCGTCGCCGACCAGCACGTCCCACGAGCGGACCCGCAGTTCGCCCTCGATCGGCGACGCGCGGTTGAGGACGGTCTCGCAGGGAACGTCGGAGGCCGAGACGGCCTCGGCGATCTCGCGGGCGCGCTCGTCGTCGTCCTCGTCGACGATGACGATGTCACCCAGCCGTTCGATGGAGGGCTCGTAGCCGAGTATCTCGGCGGGCGTCGTGGGGCGGTCCCGCCGCTCGGCGTCGCGCTCGACGAGCCGGTCGGCGAACTCCGCGGGGACCAGTCCGCGATCCGCGACGGGGATGTAGATCGTGTCGCCGTCGACGGCGATCTGGTGGTCGCCGTCGAGGGCGTCGGCGTCGGCGAGCCGGCTCCGGACGGTCTCGCCGCGCTCGCGGGCGACGGCGACGCAGGGAACGCTCATCGTCGGAGGGACGCGGGCGAGCGAATAAACGGTGACGCTTCGCGGCCCGGGCGGCGAGGACCCGAGCGGCCGGGGTCACTCCGGCGCTGCGGCGGCGGTCGCGGCCGCGACCGCGTCGAGCAGGGCCGCGTCGTCGACGTCGGCGGGGACGGGAACGACGCGGTCCGCGGCCGCGGCGACCTCGTCGTTCGGGCCGCTCGCGGTCGGATCCCCGCCGTCGTCGGGCGCGACCGCGAGCGTCGCGTCCGCGTCGGCCGCGAGGTCGCGCGCGGCTCGGACGGTCTCCGCGGAGGGGCGCTCGAAGGGCGGCGCGGTCACCGCCGTCGCGTCCGCGTCCGCGGCGGCGNGGCGGCGGCCGCCGCAGCGTCGCCCGCGGGAACCACGCCGACCGAGGCCTCGTGGCCCGCGGCGGCGAGGCGAGCGACGACGCGCGCGGCCGGGGGACCGGTGCCGATCACGTGGACGCGCCGCGGGTCGACGTCGCTCCGCGGGAACGCCGTGACCGCGGGCGTCCCCGTCGCCGGGTTGCGGCCGACGAACGCCTCCGCGTCGAAGGCCGCGCCGACGGCGGACGCGGACAGGACCGACTCCGGCGGCCCGGCGGCCCGAACCCCGCCGTTCGCGAGGACGACCACCTCGTCGCAGTAGCGGGCCGCGGCGTCGAGGTCGTGGATCGCGGCGATCGCCCCGCGGTCGCCGCCGTCGACGAACTCGCGGACCAGTTCGAGCGTCTCGACGGCGTAGTTCACGTCGAGGCTCGCGGTCGGCTCGTCCAGGAGGAGGAGCGGGGCCGCCTGCGCCAGCGCCCGCGCGAGCAGCACGCGCTGGCGCTCGCCGCCGGAGACCTCGGTGATCGACCGGTCGGCGAAGCGCTCGACGGCGGCGGCCGCCATGGCGGCGTCGACCGCGGCGTCGTCCTCGGTCCCGTGCGCGTCGAAGCGGCCGAGGTGGGGCGTCCGGCCCATCTCGACGACGTGGCGCACCCGGAAGTCGAACGCGAGGTTCGTCGCCTGCGGGACGCTCGCGACGCGCCGGCCGACCTCGCGGGCCGACAGCGACGCCGCCGGGTCGCCGCCGATCCGGACGGTTCCCGCGTCCGGCTCGACCGCGCCGGTCACCGCGCGCAGCACGGTGGTCTTGCCCGCGCCGTTCGGCCCGACGAGGCCGACGAGCGAGCCGGGCTCGACCCGGAGGTCGACGCCGGAGACGACGTCGAGGTCGCCGAACGAGACCGCCACGTCCGCGGCCGACAGGAGCGGCTCGTCGCCGAACGAGCGCGACGTGTCGGGGAGCGACGCGGGGTCGCCGCGCGCGGCGGCCGCCCCCTCCGCGCCCGTCGTCTCTGTGTCCGTCGTCTCCGCGTCCGTCCCCTCGATGTCGGCGGTGGGGTCCGCGCTCACAGCTCCGTCACCTCCCGGGTGACGAGCAGGTAGACGAAGAACGGCGCGCCGACCGCGGCGGTGACGATCCCGACCGGGTACTCGGCGGGTGCCGAGCGCGCGAGCGTGTCGGCCGCGACGAGGAACGTGCCCCCGGCGAGCGCCGCGGTCGGGAGGAGCACCCGGTGGTCGGGCCCGACGACGAGCCGGAGCATGTGGGGGACGATGAGGCCGACGAACCCGATCACGCCGGCGAACGCGACGCCGGCGGCCGTGACCAGCGCCGAGGCGGCGAGCAGCACCCGCTTCGTGCGCTCGACCGCGATGCCCAGCCCGCGGGCCTCCTCCTCGCCGAGCAGCAGGACGTTGAGGTCGCGGGCGTACGCGAGCAGCAGGAGGAACAGCGGTGGCACGACGGCGGCGGTGACGGCGACCTCGCTCCACGCCGCGCCGGAGAGGTGGCCCATCAGCCACGCGACGATCTGGCGGAGCGACTCCCCGGCCTGTAGCTGGAGGTACGAGACGACCGCGCCGAGGAACGTCTGGACCGCGACGCCGGCCAAGAGGAGGGTGGCGACCGGGGTCCGACCGCCGCGGGTCGCGATGGCGTACACGCCGAAGGCGGCGACGAGCGCGCCGACGAACGCGAAGAGGCTCGTCCCCGCGCCGCGCGAGAGCGCGACCTCGGTCGGGCCGACGAGCGGGAGCGCGACGGTCGCGGAGAGCGCGACGGGGAAGACGATGAACGTCACCGCGCCGACCGCCGCCCCCGAGGAGACGCCGATGATAGACGGGTCCGCCATCGGGTTCCGGAAGAAGCCCTGCATCACCGTGCCGGCGGCCGCGAGCGCGAAGCCGACGAGCGCGGCGAGCAGGATCCGCGGGAGCCGCACGCCCACGACGATCCGCTGGTGGACGGCGTCGACCGGGAACGCGAACGGCGACGCGAACGCGAGGTCGACGCCGGGCAGCGTGAGCGGCCCGACGCCGGGGACCGGCAGCGGCCCGACGCCGCTCGCGCTCGCCTCGATCCCGGCCGGTACGGAGAGCGCGTTCAGCACCGACTTCACCACGGTCTCCGGCGGGATGCGGACCGGTCCGATCGCGGCGCTGACGACGATCACGACCGCCAGCAGCGCGGCTACCGCCGCGGACCATCCGGCGGACCGCACCCAGGGTCGCATACGTTTCCCAACACAACTTGTAGTAGGTAAATACTTATTGGACGAGTTCGGTCCTCGATCCGATGCGAAACAGCTTCGCGATCGCGATGGCCGCGCTGGTGACGACCGCCCTCCTCGGCGGCGTCGCGGGGACGGCCGCGGGCGCACAGCCGACGATAACGACGGACGGACCGACCGCGGGCGCGCAGCCGGCGGTCGGAGCCGCGGAGGCGGCCGGCCCCACGCAGACCGACGACGCCTGCGGGTTCCCGCTCAACGCGACCGACGCGACCGGGACCACGGTGACGCTGGAGGAGCGTCCCGAGCGGATCACGACGCTCAACCCGTCGGCCGCGCAGACGCTGTGGGAACTCGGCCAAGAGGACCGCGTCGTCGGCGTGAGCCGGTTCGCGTTCTACCTCGACGGCGCCGAGGAGCGCGCGAACGTCTCCGCCGAGTTCGGCGCGAGCGTCGAGCGCGTCGTCGACACCGAGCCCGACCTCGTGCTGGCCCCGAACTCCTCGGCTGCCGACGTCGGGCCGCTCCGCGAGCAGGGGCTGACGGTGTACCACTTCCCGGCCGCGACCTCCGTCGAGGACATCGCCGAGAAGACGGAGACGATCGGCCGGCTCGTCGGCGCGTGCGAGGCCGCGACCGAGACCAACGCGGAGATGAACGAGGCGGTCGCGGCCGCGGAGAACCGGACGGCCGACGTCGACCGCCCCGCCGCGCTCTACCCGCTCGGCGGCGGCTACGTCGCCGCGAACAACACGTTCATCGACGCGATCATGAACGCCGGGGGGACCGACAACGTCGCCGCGGAGTACGAGGCGTACCCCCAGCTCTCCGACGAGGTCATCCTCGAGACGGACCCCGAACTGATCCTCGTCACCGACCCCGAGGCCGCGATCCTCGAACAGGAGCCGTACGCCAGCACGACCGCCGGCGTCGAGGGGAACTACGTCGTGATGGACGTGAACTACCTCAACCAACCGGCGCCGCGCAGCGTGATCGTGTCGACGGAGACGCTGTCGAACGCGGTGGTCGAACTCCAAGATACGAGCGGCGAGTCGTCGGACGACAGTTCGTCCGACGAGGGCTCGTCGGGTGACGGATCGTCCGACGACGGGGACGCGACCGAGAACGACTCCTCGACCGACGACATGGACGGAAACGAGACGGACGCGGGCGGCAGCGCCGGCGACACCGGCGCCGAGTCGCCCGGGTTCGGCGTCGTCGCGGCCGCGCTCGCGCTGCTCGCGACGGGCCTGCTCGCGCGGCGCGAGTGAGCGACCCGCGATAGCCGCACCGAACCCTAACCGACGCTTTTCCTCAGATCCCCTGACCCATCAGGTGGCTGCGCAGGATGTCGGGCGTCTTCAGCCCGGCGTCGCTGTTGAGGAGCACGACGGTCTCGTCGCCGTCGAAGAAATCGTCCTCGGCGAGCGCCCACGCGCCGGCGGGGGCCGCGCCGCCCGTCGCGCCCATCTCGACGACCTCGTTCTGGGCCACGGCGACCGCGCTCGCGAGGATGTCGTCGTCGTCGACGCCGACCGCGGTCCCGCCGCTCTCGGTGACGGCCTCGACGGCCGCGGCACCGCCCGCGGGGTCCGGGATCTCCAGTTCGCCGCAGATGGTGTCGGGCGTCCCCCACGGCTCCGGTTCGTCGAGGCCGCGCTCGACGGCGGCCGCGACGGGGGCGCAGCCGGCCGCCTGCGCGGCGACGATCCGGGGCGTCTCGTCGATGGCGTCCACCCGGTCGAGCTCGACGAACCCCTTGTGGACGCCCGCGACGACCTCGCCCGACCCGGTCGGGACGACGACGACGTCGGGGGCGTCGCCGAGGTCGGCGACCAGCTCGAACGCGACCGTCTTCGCGCCCTCGTGGCGGTACGGCGTGGCGAACTCGCCGAGGTCGGTGTAGTCGGTCGCGAGCTGCTCGTCGACCGCGTCGGCCGCGTCCGGGAAGCGCCCGCCCACCACGCGCATCTCGCCGCCGTGGACGTTGGTCATCGACTTGTTTGAGAAGGCGCACCGCGAGGGGACGAACGCGTACGACCGCAGGTCCGCCCGGCCCGCGTACGCCGCCATCGACTGCCCGGCGTTCCCCGGGCTCGCGCAGACGAGCGGCTCGACGTCGACCCCCTCGGCCGCCGCCCGCTTCGCGACCGCGGTCACGGCGACGGAGAGGCCGCGGTCGAGGACCGTCCCGGTCGGGTTGCGACCCTCGTCTTTGACGTACACCGCGTCGACGTCGAGCTCGTCCGCGAGCCGGTCCGTGGCCACGAGCGGCGTGCCGCCCTCGCCGGCGGTGAGCGCCTCGCCGGCCGGGAAGGGCAGCAGCGCGTCGAAGCGCCAGTGGCCGCGGGCGGTCGCGGGCGCGGTCCGGGCGTCGCCGCTCCCGCCGCGGGCCGCCGGGTCGAAGAGGTCGTCGGGGTCGACCGCGTCGTAGTCGTAGACGGGGTCGAGGCCGCGCGCGCGCTCGTCGTCGTCGATGGCCGCCGAGTCGGCGGTCTCGTGGACGCGACCCGACGCCCGACTCTCCAGCCCGCGAAACGCCGGCGTGGTCTCGGTGATATCCATACCGAACCTTGCGGCGGCGGCGACTAATCGCTTCGCACTCGGGAGCGGACGGCCGTCTCGACGAGGCTCCGGACGGCGGTGGCGCGTGCCTCCGAGTGGCCGCCGAAGGCGGCCGCGAGGAGCGCGCGCGAGGGACGCGGTGAGTGAGGGGCGACCGCAGGGAGCCCCGAACGAGCCGCGAGGCTGGGGAGGCGTGAGGCGCGGTTGACGTGCGGGGTGGGACTCAAAGGGGCAGCCGCGAGGGCGAAGCCTGACGACGCAAGCGCCACGGGGAGCGAACGGAGCGAGCGACCGAGGAGGGCAGCGAGTCACGCGAGTCCTCGCGGCTGGGGCTTCAGAGGTGTTCACCGCGGAAGTATCGATCGCGTACCGGCGAGCGACTGAGGCGTCAGCAGTGGTCACCACCGATCCGTCGTCGAGTACTCATAACGGAGCGGCTGGGGCTTCGGGAGCGTCCGTCTCGACCCGCCGCCGCTTATCAACCCGCGCCCCGAAACGTCTCGTATGAACGGAGACGCCACGGTCGTCGGCGGCGGGCTCGCGGGGCTCGTCGCGGCGACGCGGCTCGCGGAGGCGGGCGCGGACGTGACGCTGTTCGAGCGACGGCCCGAGGTCGGCGGGCGCGTCCGGACCGAGACCGTCGACGGGTTCACGCTCGACCGCGGCTTCCAAGTCCTCTTTTCGAGCTACCCCGCCGTCGAGCGCGAACTCGGCTCCGAGGGGCTCGACGACCTCGACCTCCGGACCTTCGCGCCGGGCGCGACGATCTGCCGGCCGGGCTCGCGGTCGGTGCTCGGCGACCCCCTCCGAGACCCGCTGTCCGCGCTCCCCTCGCTGCTGAACCGAGAGGTCTCTTTCTCCGACAAGCTCCGGACGCTCGCGCTCCGGTACGATCTCGGAAACCGCGACGAGGGCGAGTTCTTCGCCGGGCGCGACGCCCCGATCCGCGAGTACCTCCGCGACTGGGGGTTCGCCGACGACTACGTCGAGAACTTCGTCGAGCCGTTCTACGGGGGGATCACGCTCGACCGGAGCCTCTCGACCTCGAAGCAGGTGTTCGAGTACACGTTCCGCGCGATGGGCCGCGGGTCGATCGGCGTCCCCGCCGAGGGGATGGCCGCACTCCCCGCCGCGCTCGCCGACCGCGCCCGCGAGGCCGGGGTCGCGATCGAGACCGGCGAGGACGTGGAGGCGGTCCGGATCGCCGGGCAAGGCAGGATTCCGTTCCGGACCGCCGACGCCGACGGCGCGACCGTCGAGCTAGCGGACGGCTCGACGCGCGAGGCGGACGCGGTGGTCGTCGCGGCCTCGCCGCCCGAGGCGCGGCGGCTCACCGGCGTCGAGTCGGTGCCGACCGAGGGCGTGCCGAACGTCACCGGCTGGTACGCGCTCCCCGCGGGCGAGTCGTTCGAGACCGGCGGGCGGATCCTGCTCAACGCCGCGGCCGAGTCGCCGAACGCCGTGGTCCCGATGTCGGAGGTCGCGCCCGAGTACGCGCCCGACGACCGCGCGCTGCTCGCGGCGACGTTCCTCGGCGAGGACTCCCTCGACCGCCCCGCTGACGCGCTCCGCGCCGACGTCCGCGACGCGCTGGAGGCGTGGTACCCCGAGCGCGACTTCGCCGGGCTGGAGACCGTCGACGTCCACCGGGTCCGGTTCGCGCAGTTCGCGCAGCCGCCCGGCGTCCACGCCGACCTCCCGGACCCGGACGACCCCGAGGGCCCGGTCGTCCTCGCCGGCGACTACACGGAGTGGTCGTCGATCCAAGGGGGGCTCGAAAGCGGGCGGACGGCGGCGAGCGCGGCGGGCGGGTACTTATAGGAGAAGCCTCGTCTCGGTCCGCTCACTCCTCGCGCAGGAACGCCTCGTCGCCGTGTTCCTCGACGGCCGCGAGGAGGTCGTCGCGCTGGCGGCGGAGTTCGCGGGGGAGTTCGGCGAACGCGCGGTCGAACATCTCGGCGGGGTCGGCCGCGACCGCCTCCGCCGCGTCTATCGCCTCGGCCACGACCTCGTCGGCCTCGTCGCGGACCGCCACGACGCCCTCGTCGTCGATCCGGCCGGTCGCGCGGAGGAACGCCTCCATCCGGTCGAGCGGGTCGAGCGCGCGCCACGGGTCCACGTCGTCGGGCTCGCGGTAGGCCGTCGGGTCGTCCGCCGTCGTGTGCGCGCCGAACCGGTACTCCACGAACTCGATGAGGACCGGCCGCGGGCCGTCCGCGGGGCCGTCTCCGCCCGCGTCTCCGCCGTCGCGCCGGGCTCGCTCGGCCGCCTCCCGCGTGACCGCGTAGCTCGCGAGCGGGTCCATCCCGTCGACGCGGACGCCGTCGAAGCCGTAGGCGGTCGCCTTCCGCGCGAAGGTGTCGCTCGCGGTCTGTCGCGCCTCGGGGATCGAGATGGCCCAGCCGTTGTTGTGACAGCAGAACAGCGTCGGCGTGTCGAAGACGCCGGCGAAGTTCATCGCCTCGTGGAAGTCACCCTCGCTGGTCGCGCCGTCGCCGAAGTGACAGGCGACGACGCGGTCCTCGTCGCGGTGGTCGAACGCCCACGCGGCCCCGACCGCGTGCGGCAGGTGCGCCGCGATGCCGATGTTCAGCGGGAAAACGTCGCCGTCGGCGATCGCCTCCGTCCCGGCCTCGTGGCCCATCCAGTAGGGGAGGTACGCGTCGAGCAGGTCGCGGACGACGACCGCGCCGTGCTCGCGGTACTGGTAGCTGATCAGGTCGTCGTCCGCGAGCGCGTGGGTCGACCCGACGGCGGACCCCTCCTGCCCCGCGCAGGGCGCGTACGTCCCGATCCGTCCCTGTCGCTGGAGGCTCACGGCGCGCTCGTCGAACCGGCGCGTGACGACCAGATCGCGGTAGATGGCGCGGAACCGCTCGTCCGAGAGGTCCGGGACCGTCGCGTCCGGCAGGGGGCTGCCGTCCGGCCCGAGCACGCGGGCGACGTCTTCGTCGGCGAGCGGGTCGGCCGCGCCGTCGACAGCGGCGTCGACGCCGTTCTCGTCCATGCGCAACGGGTGTGCGCCGCAGTCACAAGGAGTTAGCGGTCGCGGCGGCGTCGGACGCCCGCCGGCTCCGGCGACGCACGTACGTGATCGGGAGCCCGACGAGGACGCCGGCGACGGCGACCGCGCCGAACACGACGCCGACGAGCAGCGGCACGGGGCCGGCCGTCAGCATCTCGACGCTCCAGACGGACACGAACCGCATCGTCCAGAGCGCGCCGGTGAGAAGCGCGGTGAGCAGCCCGAACGCGGCCCCTCGGGGGTACGTGGGAGCGTCCCGCCGCTCGACGAGGGCCCACCAGACGACCGCGCCGACGACGAGGGCGGGCGTCCCGAGGAGCGGCATCGCGGCCGCGAGCGGGAGGCCGATCACCTCGGCGAACAGGCCGAGCAGGTCAGAGAGCAGGAACGTCGTGAGGGCGGCGCAGCCGAACGCGTACCCGCCGGCGTACAGCGACCACCGGAGGGCGGACGAGGAACCGGACTCGGATCGGAGCGAATCGGACATGTCCGAATGTCACTGATCCGAAGTAAAGGTCTTTCCGAGGGTGAAACGACTCCTTGCGCTTCCCCGGCGGCGTCGCCCTCGCCGAGCGCGTGGCCGTCGGGCCCCGGACCGCGTCGTCAGGGCGTGATGACGGCTCGACCGTCGATCTCGCGGTGTTCGAGCTTCTCGGCGACCGCGTTGATCTCGTCGAGGTCGTACCGGCTGGTGTGGAGGTCGACGTCGCCCTGCTCGACGAGCGCGACGAGCTCCTGGAGCTCCGCGTACCGCCCGACGATGTTGCCGACGAAGGAGAACTCGCCGTTCACCAGCGCCTGCGCCGGCTCGTGGACGTGGCCCCCGTAGCCGATGATGTGGTGGTCGCCGCCGGCGGCGGTGATGTCGGGCGCGTAGGCGGTCGTCACGTCCTCGCCGACGAAGTCGAGCACCTGCGCCGCACCGGTTCCGTCGGTGATATCCTCGATCTCGGCCGCGACGTCGTCGTCGCTCGGGTTCACGAGGTGGTTCGCGCCGTAGCTGTCCGCCAGGTTCAGGGCCGACTGCTTCAGGTCGACCGCGGTGATCCTGGCCGCGCTCATCGCGTCGAGGCACTGGAGTCCGATGTGGCCGAGTCCGCCGACGCCGATGACGACGGCGTGGTCGCCGGGGTCGAGGTCGGCGACCGCCTTCTTGGCCGCGTGGTACGCCGTGATCCCGGCGTCGGCGTGCGGCGCGATGTCGATCGGGTCGACGCCGGACGGGAGCGGGATCACCGAGCGCTCGCTGGTGTGGAGGTACTCGGCGAAGCCGCCGTCGGTCGTGAGCCCGTTGAACGCGTCGTTCTCGCAGTACATCGTCTCGCCGAGCCGGCAGGGTCGGCAGGTGCCGCAGGTCTGGACCGGGTGGCAGATCACCGGGTCCCCGGTCGAGACCAGATCGACGTTCTCGCCCGTCTCGACGACGGTGCCGGCGTTCTCGTGGCCGAGCGTCATCGGTAGTTCCTGCGGGACGTACTCGGCCCACATCCCCTCGATGATGTGGTTGTCCGTCTGGCACCAGCCCGCGCCCTCGACCTCGACGATGACGTCGTCCGCGTCCGTCGCCGTCGGCCGGTCGACCTCGTCGATGGTGAGCCCCTCGCTCATGTCGTCCGTGTACTCGTGGAGTCTGGCTGCTTCCATGTGCGAACGACTCGCAGGCATGTAGCATAAACGTTCGTTATAGTCGCCTGTCTGACGGGACAGCGAGGAGTTCCCGCCGTCGTCGGTGGGAGCCATCGGGCTCAGCGGATCGGTCCGGGTGTGGCGCGGCAAAAGCGTTCACAACAGCCGGCGGAACTCCCCGAGCGGCGGGAACCGGAGGGCCTCCCCCGCGCCGCCCGCGTCGGGGTCGCCGTCAGAGCCCGCCGCCGGGGAGTCGACCACGACCGGCGCGAGGCGGTCCGCGTCGGTCACGAGCGGTGAGTCGAACGCGTCGGTCGACATGTCGTTGACCGCCACGCCCGGTGCGAGCCGGGTGAACGCGGGCAGCAGGAGGAGGTCGGCCCCGCGGTACGTTCCGGGGCCGCGGAGGAAGCAGGGCCGGCGGTCGCCCTCGATCTCGATCGTCGGGTGGACGTGGCCGATCACGTACCGGTCCGCCGTCGCGGACGGCTCCTCGTGGCCGTGACAGACGACCGTGCGCGTCGCGTCGGCTTCGGCCCCCCGGTCGCCGCGAGCGCCCAGAACGAGTTCCTCGCGGACCCGCCCGTCCCAGTCGCTCTGGAGGGCGCTGTCGTGATTGCCGGCGACGAGTTCGAGGTCGGTCCCGCGCTCTTCACAGGCGTCGCGGAGCGCGTTCACCGTCTCGCGGCTCCGGTCGGTGACCCGGTCGAAGGTGTGGACGACGTCGCCGGCGACGACCACCGTTTCGGGGTCGAACCGGTCGAGGAGGGCGGCGAGCCGGTCGACGAGGTCCGCGCGCTCGCCGAGCGGGAGCGAGACGGCGGAGGCCTCGCCGCGGCCGACGTGGAGGTCGGCGACGACGAGCGCGTCGGCCTCCGGGAGGTAGACGGCGCGGTCCGCGAACGTCGGGCCGGGCCCGGGATCGGGAGCGCTCACCGGCCGAATCCGGACGAGCGCTCGCGGCGGCGGCCCGCCTCGCGGTCCGCGTCGCCCCCGCCCGGGCTCGGCCCGCCGTCCGCGTGGTTGCGAGCGGTCGCGTACGCCTCGCGGACGCGGCGGAACGACTCCTCGTCGCCGCCTTGGTCCGGGTGCGTCTCCTTGACGCGCTCGCGGTACGCGCCCTTCACCGCGTCGACGTCGGCGTCGCGGTCGAGCCCGAGTTCGTCGAACGCGTCGCCGACGGGGTCCGCCCGCCCGGCGGGGCCGCGGGCGGTCGACCGCTCCGCCCCGAAGCGGCCGCCGAAGTCGGCGGACCGACCGCCCCCGGAACCGGGCGACTCGTCGGTCGCCCAGTCGGGTTCGTCGACGTCGAACGGGAGCCGGCGGCCGAGCCCGCGACCCGGCATCTCGTGTTCACAGAGGACGGTGTAGACGCCCTCGCCCTCCAGCCGGAAGTAGTCGTGCGCGTCGAAGGTGATCGCGACGCCGCGGTCGGGGAGGAAGAAGGGGACCGACACGCCGTCGAACGCGTGGTCCTCGTCGAAGCGCTCGCCGGCCGCGTCCAGGTACGTGCGGATCTCGCGGCGGCGGCGCTCGTCGCCGGCGGCACCGCGGCGACCGGTCGACGCGGCGGGGGCCGGGACGAACCGGTCCCCGAGGTAGAACGCGAGGGCGACCACGGCGGTGGCGATCCCACCGAGGCCGACCCCCCAGAGGACCCACCGCGGCACCAGGCTCGTGAGCTCGGCGAACACACCCGCCGTAGCGGCTCCGCGGTAATCAACCTCCCGCCGGAGCAGCGGCGGGGCTACGCGGTGAATCGCGAAGAGAAACGTGGCCGGTCGGGCGGCCGGCTCAGATCATTCCCTTCGCTTCGAGCCCGTCGATGATGTCGTCGACGAGCGACTCGGCGTCGTCGTAGGGGAACTCCTGTTCGCTGCCCAGCTTCGCCGCCATCTCCATGGCGGTGAAGCTGACGTCGCCGGCCTCGAACTTCGTCCCCGGACCGTCCGGCAGCGCGGGGACGAGGTCCATCTGGTTCTCGACGGGGAAATCTGCGCCGCCGAACGCGTCCAAGAACTGTTCGCGGAGTTCCGCTTTCACGTCGCTCATACACACGACTTCCCGCGAGCGCCCGCAAAAGGGTTGCGGAACAACAGTAAACATATTTAGGGTTGATAAGCTCTCGCTGCGCGCTCGCCGGCGAACACCGGCGACTCCTCGGCCGCTCGGCCAGACGTCACGGCTTATAAATCGCCGATCGACGCGAACGCTCCCGAAGCCCCAGTCGCTCGGCCATACGTCACGGCTTATAAACAGCCGATCGACGCGAACGCCCCCGAAGCCCCAGTCGCTCGGCCATACGTCACGGCTTATAAACCGCCGATCGACGCGAACGCTCCCGAAGCCCCAGTCGCGAGGCGGGCGCACGCTCGGGGCGGTCCTCAGTCGCTCGCTTCGCTCGCTCCCTGCGGTCCTACCGTCGCCTGCGCCCGCCTCGCGACTGCCCCTTCGAGTCCCGCCCCGCCCCGAACCGCACCTCACACCTCCCCAGCCTCGCGGTTCGCGCTCTTCGAGCGCTCACCGCGTCCCTCGCGCGTGCTGGCTTCGCGGCCGCCTTCGGCGGCCACTCGCAGGCACGCGCCACCGCGTTTATAAGTGATTCTCGGCGTCGCGCGCGGATATTTACCTATCGAACCGTCGCCGCGGATCTGAGGGGCGCGCTCGGAGCGGCGTCGGTCCCGGAGCGGTGCCGAAGGCCGACGGTCGTGCCGGATCCTGCGGACCTTTGTCGCTGGCGAATCAGGTGGATCCATGGCACGCGAGTTCGCGTTCGACTTCGACCTGCTCCGAGAGCTGACCGAGGCCCGCGGCGTCCCGGGCTACGAGGACGACGTCCGCGAGGTCGTCCGGCGAGAGTTCGCCGACAGCGTCGACCGCGTCCGGACCGACGCGATGGGCAACGTCGTCGGGACGATCGAGGGCGACTCGGACTACTCGGTCGCCGTCGCGGCCCACATGGACGAGATCGGGTTCATGATCCGCCACGTCACCGACGAGGGATTCGTCCAGGTCGACCCGCTCGGCGGCTTCGACGCCCGGGTGCTGCGCGCGCAGCGCGTCACCGTCCACGGCGACGAGGACCTGACGGGCGTCATCGGCTCGGTCCCGCCGCACACGCTGACCGAGGAGCAGCGCGAGAAGGACGACGAGGTGAAGGACGTGTTCATCGACCTCGGGCGCGACGCCGAGGCGGTCGCGGAGGCGGTGAGCGTCGGCGACCTCGTCACCCTCAACCAGACCACGACGCGGATGGGCGACCGCGTCACGGGGAAGGCGCTCGACGACCGGATCTGCGTGTTCGCGATGCTCGAAGCGGCTCGGCGCATCGACGACCCCGACGTGACGATCCACTTCGCGGCGACGGTCCAAGAGGAGGTCGGACTGCGGGGCGCGAGGGCGCTCGGCGTGGACGTCGACCCCGACCTCGCCGTCGCCCTCGACGTCACCGTCGCCAACGACGTGCCGCAGGTCGGCGACCCGGCCGACGCCGTCACGGAACTCGGCGCGGGCACGGCGGTGAAGCTGAAGGACTCCTCGGTGATCACCAGCCCGAAGGTCCACAGCCGGCTCACCGAGGTCGCCGAGGACGCGGAGATCGACCACCAGCACGAGGTGCTGCCCGCGGGCGGCACCGACACCGCGGGGTTCCAGAACACGGCGGGCGCGAAGCCCGTCGGCGCGATCTCGATCCCGACGCGGTACCTCCACACCGTCACCGAGACCGCCGACGGCGGCGACGTGGAGGCGACGATCGACCTGCTGACCGCCTTCTTGGAGTCCGAGACCGGCGACCACGACTACACGCTGTAGTCGCTCCTCGGTCTCGAACTCGGCTCAGTCGTCGCCGGGCGCGGCCGGGCTCGGCTCCCGGCTCGCGCGGTAGGCCCCGCGCGCCTGCCACGCGAAGCCGGTCGTCGCGAACGCGATGAACCCGGCCGCGAGCAGGAACCCGGTCTCGGTGGTCGTCCAGTCCATCGTGGTCCCGACCAGCACCGGCCCGACGACCTGCCCGACCTTCCACGAGACGGAGCGCAAGCTCATCGCGCTGGCGACGGAGTCGTACGCCTCGCCCTCGTCGACGAACAGCGACATGCTCGCCGGCAGCCGGATCGAGTCGGCGACCCCGAGCAGCGAGTAGGCGGCGAACAGCGCGAAGAAGGCCCCGCCGAGCGTCTGGGAGTCGCCGAGGTACGAGACGGTGACCGGCGCGACGGTCCCCTCGAAGTACGCGGCGAGCGGGATGATCGCCGTCCCGACTCCGTACAGGAGCGCGCCGACCGCGACGAACAGGTACGTGCGCTCGTAGCGGTCGGTGAGGTCGCCGACGAACCCCTGCGTGAGCGCCTTCGTCGCCTTCCCGCCCGCCATGATCCAGCCGATGGCGAACGCGGAGATGCCGAACGTCGTGCGCGCGTAGATCGGGAGGAAGATGATCACCGCCATCTTGCCGACGCTGAAGGTGAACCGGAAGAAGACGAGCGCGCGCAACATCGGGCGGCCGAGCAGCGACCGGAACGTCTCCATCCCGCCGGCGTCCTCGGGGTCTTTCCGGCCGCCGGGGTTGTCGCGGAGGAACGCGAACACCAGCGCGAACGCGGCGAGCGTGACGACGGTCAACACGACGTACGTCTCGGTGAACCCGTAGGCGTACAGGAGGTAGCCGCCGACGAGGTCGCCCGCGAGCGACGAGACGGAGGCGAACTGGTTGTACGAGCCGAGCCAGCGCCCCTGCTCGTCGTCCGGGCTGATCTCGCCGATCACCGTCGCGCCCGTGATCCAGAGGACGCTCGCGCCGAGCCCCTGGACCATCCGCACGAGGATGATGTGGACGGAGCTGTCGACCAGCGCGAAGCCGACGAAGACGGCGACGTTGATCAGGAAGCCGCCGAGCAGCCACCGCTTCGCGTTGCCGGTGTCGACGGTCCGGCCCAGCGGGAGGACGATGACGAGCTGGACGACGGCGAACGCGGTCCCGAACAGCCCCTCGATGAACCCCGTGGTCCCGAACAGGTCGGCGTACAGCGCCAGGGCGATGAGGATCGTCGAGTACGCCTGACTACGGGCGAACGCGGTCCCGGCGAGCGCCGCGAACTCCCGGTCCCCGAGCAGCCGTACCGAGTTGCCGAACTGCGCCACGGTCCTCTCTGTTCGAGCCAACGATATCCCGGGAAAAAAGCGCCGTCGATCCGGCGGTCCGCGTGGGGTTGTCGCCCCCGCGTGAGAATAACCGAAACAGATTAATTGTTAAGTAAGTGTGTGCTTTCGTAGTTACATATTCCATGCGACGTCGACGGCTCGTCCGCGCGCTCGGCGTCGGCGGTGCCCTCTCGCTGGCCGGCTGCGCGGGCGGGAGCGGGCGTCGCGAGAGTGCGCCCGACCTCGGGGCGGTGACCCTCGCGACCGCCACGACGGCCTACGACAGCGGCCTCCTCGACGTGCTACACCGCGCGTACGCCGACCGCTTCGGCTCGCGGGTCGACGCGCTCGTGCGCGGGACGGGCGCGTCGCTCCGCACCGCCCGGGACGGCGACTGCGACGTGGTCCTCGTCCACGCGCGCCCCCTCGAAGACGAGTTCCTCCGGGCGGGGTACGGCGTGAACCGGCGTCGAGTGATGGTCAACGACTTCCTCGTCGTCGGCCCTCCCGACGACCCCGCGGGCGTGGCCGGAGCCGACCCCGTCTCGGCGTTCCGCGCCATCGCGGACGCCGAGGCGACGTTCGTCTCTCGGGGCGACCAGTCGGGAACGCACGTCCGCGAGCGCCGGATCTGGGACGAGGCGGCAGTCGAGCCCGGCGGCGAGTGGTACGTCGAGACGGGACAGGGGATGGGCGACACGCTGATCGCCGCCGCGCGGTCCGACGCCTACACGCTCACCGACCGGGGGACGTTCCTCGCCGTGAGCGCCGGCGGCGGCCTCGCGCGCCACGTCGACTACGGGATCGACGACCCGCCGCCGCTCCTGCGGAACGAGTACGCCGTGATACCCGTCAACCCCGCCCGGCACGACGTGGCGTACGCGCTCGCGATGTCGTACGTCGGGTTCCTCACCGGTCCCGGCCAGTCGGTGATCGAGGAGTTCCGCGTGGCGGGCGAGCGGGCGTTCCGCCCCGCCGCCCGCTCGGCCGAGCCCGAGTTCGGCCAGTACGTCCCGCGGGACTGGGAGGGGGAGCCCCGGCGCGTCGAACCCCGAGATTGACGTGTCGGGGCGGAGTAACGGGCCGCGTATGCCCCCGCACTCACGTCGCGCCCTCCTCGCGACGGCCGCGACCGGACTCGCCGGCGGTGCCGCCGGCTGTAACGCCCCGCTCGGTGGGGGGCCGTCGTCTCGGCCCTCGGCCCGGCTCGACGAGGTCGATCCCCTCTACGTCGCCGACGGGGTGCCCCTCCCGGACGGCTCGGACCCCCTCACCGTCGAGGACCCGACGGGCGGACGCGTCGCGCTGTTTCCGGCGGTCGACGCGGACCGGGAGGAGGCGCTCGCCGCGCTGCGGGGGGCGACGCCGGTCGCGTTCGTCGGCCGCAGCGCGCAGGCGACGCTCGCGGACGTCTGCGCGGAGGACGGGCGGGCGTACGGGATCGCCAGCGAGAGCTGGGGGGCGACGACGCGCGTCGCCGCCGCCGTCCCGTACGGCGACGTCCTCGCCACGCACCTCTTCGAGGGCGTTACCGTGCCGAGCGAGCTCTCCGACGCGCTCGACCGGGTCCTGAACCCGCCCCGTCCCGGCTGCGAGGTCGAGCCGGAACTGCCGGGGTACCCCGACGGGTTCGACGACCGGGGGCGGACCCTCGGCACGGCGTACGTCCACGGCCGCAACGACGTCGCCCGCTTCACGCGTCGGGACGCGGTCCGCGTCGCTCCCGGTCCGGACCGGTCGCGCGTGGCGCTCTCGATGCGGGGGACGATCCGCGGCGGCGGGACCGTCGACGGCGGGGACGACCGCTACGCGGCCGATCAGGTTCGGCTGGTCGCGTCGTTCGACGAGCGGCTCCACGCGACCGTGCCCCCGAGGGGCGAGAGTAACGGGCTGACGGTTCGACGCGAGGAGGACGCGGCCGACGACGCCGTCGACCACCGGTTCGCGCCGACGAGCGACCGGACGCGTCGGGGGTTCACCGCCTGTCAGCGCTCGCTCGTGACCCCGGTCGAGACGCCGGACCCGTTCTCGTACGTCGCCAACGCCCGGTTCCGGTGGCGCGACCCGCGGCTCCTCCGCGACGACGACTACTGGCACCACCACACGCCGGGGCGGGCCGTGTGGTATCCCGACGGCGGGCGGAGCGGCTGACGCGTCGATGCGGCGGCGTCGACGGCGCTAGTCGTGTCGGAAGCAGCGCGACCCGGTGAACGCCATCGTCATGTCGCGCTCGTCGGCCGCGGCGATCACGTCCTCGTCGTTGACGGAGCCGCCGGGCTGGATCACGGCCTCGATGCCCGCGTCGGCGGCCTCCTCGACCGCGTCCGGGAACGGGAAGAACGCGTCCGAGGCCATCACGGCCCCCTCGGCGGACTTCCCCTCCGCGTCCTTCTCGGCCTTCATCGCCGCGAGCGAGACCGCGTCGACCCGGGAGACCTGTCCCATGCCGACGCCGACCGTCTCCGTGCCGGTCGCGAAGAGGATGCCGTTCGACTTCACGTGTTTCAGCGTCTTCCACGCGAACAGCATCGTCTCGACCTGCTCGTCGGTCGGCTCGCGTTCGGTGACGACCTCCAGGTCGTCGGCGGTGGGCGACTGCCGGTCGCGTTCCTGAACGAGGCGGCCCCCGACGATGGGCTTCTCCGTGAACCGCTCCGAGAAGCGGTCGTCGCCCGCGCCGAGCGGGCCCACGTCGAGCACGCGGAGGTTCTTCTTCTCGCGGAGGACGTCGAGCGCGCTGTCGGTGTAGCCAGGCGCGACGACGACCTCCTTGAACGAGTCGGCGACCGCGGTCGCGGTGTCGGCGTCGCACTCGCGGTTCAACGCGACGATGCCGCCGAACGCGGACTTCGCGTCGGTGCGCAGCGCGCGGTCGTACGCGTCCGCGAGGTCGGAACCGACCGCGCAGCCCGCGGGGTTCGTGTGCTTGATCACCGCGGCCGCGGGGTCGTCGAACTCCTTGACGAGGTTCAGGGCGGCGTCGGCGTCGTTGTAGTTGTTGTACCCCATCCCCTTCGCGCCGGGGTTCAGCTGCGCGGCGTCGACGACGCTCGCCTCCTCGCAGCCGTCGTCGACGTACAGCGCGGCGTCCTGATGCGGGTTCTCGCCGTACCGCAGCGTGGCGGTTCGCTCCTCGGAGACGAAGCGCCGCTCCGGGAAGTCGCCGCCCACGTCGCCCTCGACCGCGACGTCGGCGGGAGTCCCGTCGGCGTCACGCTCGACAGTCACCCGGTCCTCGGCGAACCAGCGGACCGCCCGCGGGTACGCCGTGAACTCCGCCTCGCGGAGGACGCGCGCCTTCAGCGAGTCGACGTCGTCGTCCTCGTACACCGGGATCGGCTCCTGCGTGACGACCGGGCCCGCGTCGACCTCCTCGGTGACGACGTGGACCGTACAGCCGGTCGTCCGGACGCCCGCGTCCAGCACCTGCTCGTGGGCGTCGGTGCCGGGGAACGACGGGAGCAGCGACGGGTGGACGTTCAGCGTCGTCGGGACGGCGTCGAGGAACGCGTCGGTGAGCACGCGCATGTAGCCGTCCAGACAGACGAGGTCGACGTCGTAGTCCGCGAGGCGCTCGACGATCCGGCGCTCGTGCGACTCGCGCGACTCCTCCTCCTCGCGCGCGACCACCTCGGTGGGGATCCGGCGCTCGGTCGCGGCCTCCAACACCGGTGCCTGCTCGCGGTTCGTCAGGACGACCGACAGCTCCGCGCCGCCGGGCGCGGCGTCGGCGATGTGCCTGAGGTTCCGTCCCCTGTTGCTCGCGAGTCCGGCGATCTTCATACGCGAACGTCCGACCGATCGGGTATATCGATTGCGGTCCGCGTCGCCCGCATGTACACGATCGGGGATCGGAACACGGTTTCGGCGCGGTTCGACCGGAGTTCGGATCCACGTCCGTGCGTCGCCCCATCGACACGCTTTTGCTGGCTCCGGGGGCAGTCGCGGACATGACCGACGACTCCGAACCGACAGCCGCCGACGCCATCTCGGGGCTGTCTCGGAACGACCCGCTCGCGGCCGTCTCGCCGCTCGACGGGCGCTACGCCGGCCGAACGGCGGCGCTGTCCCCGTACGCGAGCGAGGCCGCGCTGATGCGCGCCCGGACCCGCGTCGAGGTCGAGTACCTGCTCGCGCTGGGCGCGCTCGACGCGACGCCGATCGGCTTCGACGAGGCGACCGCGGCGGCGCTCCGCGAGGTGTACGCGGCGTTCTCGGCCGAGGACGCGCGGCTGATCAAGGCCCTCGAGATCGAGGGGGCCGCGGGGTACGACGCGACCAACCACGACGTGAAGGCGGTCGAGTACTTCCTCCGCGTCCGGCTGGCGGACGTCGCAGAGGACCCCGACGCGCCGCTCGACGACGCGGAGTCGCTGTACCCGTGGATCCACTTCGGACTCACGAGCGAGGACGTGAACAACCTCGCCCACCGGCTCCTCGTCGGGCCGGCGGTGCGCGAGGTGATCGTCCCCGCGGTCCGCGAGGTCCGCGACGCGCTCGTCGAGTTGGCACACGAGTACCGCGACACGCCCATGCTGGCGCGCACCCACGGCCAGCCCGCGACGCCGACCACGTTCGGCAAGGAGATGGCGGTGTACGCCGCGCGGCTCGGCCGCGCGCTCGGGCGGGTCGTCGTCGCGAACGGGGACCTCTCCGGGAAGCTCGCCGGGGCCTCGGGCACCTTCGCGGCCCACCGCGCCGCCTACCCCGACGTCGACTGGCGGGCGTTCTCCGCGTCGTTCGTGCGCGACCTCGACCTGGAACACACCGCGCTCGCGACGCAGGTGAACCCCTGCGACGACCTCGCGGCCCTGTTCGACGCGCTGCGGGGCGTCAACAACGTCCTCCTCGACCTAGACGTGGACGCGTGGCTGTACGTCTCCGACCGCTACCTCGGTCAGGAGGCCGTCGAGGGGGAGACGGGGTCCTCGACGATGCCGCACAAGGTGAACCCGATCGACTTCGAGAACAGCGAGGGGAACCTCTCGAAGGCGAACGGCGACCTGACGTTCCTCGCCGATTACGTGACGAGCTCGCGGCTCCAGCGCGACCTCTCGGACTCCACCGTCAAGCGCAACGTCGGGGCCGCGCTGGCGCACTGCCTGATCGGCTACTCGAAGGCCGCCGACGGGCTCGCGAAGGTCGTCCCGAACGAGGCGGTTATGCGCGAGGAGCTGGACGCGACCCCCGAGGTGATCGGCGAGGCGGTCCAGACGATCCTGCGTCGGGAGGGCGACACCGAGGCGTACGAACGCGTGAAGGCGCTGTCGCGCGGCCGGTCGGTGACGCTCGACGACTTCCGGGAGCTGTTCGCCGACCTCGACGTCGACGACGAGGTTCGCGCGGAGCTGACGGCGCTGACCCCGGCCGGCTACACCGGGGTCGCCGACGAGCTCGTCGACGAGATCGACGAGTAAGGCCGGTCGCGACCGTGCCGCGGCGGAGCGCACGGCCCGAAGGGGCGATCCGCCACAAGAGGTTTGTCGTTCGGTGCGGGAGCTACGGGCGATGCCCTCCGAAACCGACGACGAGAAGTACTCGCTCTTCGACGACGACGAACTGATCGAAAACGAGACCGACGAGGGCGGGAGCCGCCGGGACGACTCCGGCGGCCGCGGCGACGGCTCCCGCTCCGACGACCGTCCCGCCTCCCTCGGCGGCGACGGCGGTGACGGCTGCCCGAAGTGCGGGGGCACCGAGACGGAGACCGACGAGATCGCCACCAGCGGGACGGGGCTCACCAAGATGTTCGACGTCCAGAACCGGAGCTTCCTGGTCGTCTCCTGTGCGAACTGCGGCTACTCCGAGCTGTACAAGGGACAGTCGTCCGGCGACGCGATCGACTTCTTCCTCGGGTGAGTCGCCGGGGGAGCGACCGATTTTTGTCGGACGAACGACCAGTCGCGGTATGGTCTCCCTCCGACCGCTCACGTCCCTCCCCGTCGTCGGCGTCGTCGCCGACGGCCGCACGTATCGCCACCTGCTGTACCTGCTGATCGCGGTCCTGTCGGCGTTCGTCTACTCGGGGCTCGCCACGTTCGCGCTCGCGTTCGGGCTCGTCTTCTCGGTCGTCCTCGTCGGGATCGGCGTCCTGATCGTCGCGGTGATCGGCTCGCGGCTCGTCGCCGGTCTCGAACGCCGGCTGGCGAACCGTCTGCTCGGAACCGATCTGGCCGCGCCGGACGACCTCCCCGCCGCCGCGGACGACGGGGCCGCGAGCGCGACCGCGACTGTCCGGGCGTACCTCGCGGCGGCGTCGACGTGGCGCGGGCTCGGGTTCCTCTCGCTGAAGTTCTGGGTCGCGCTGCTGGTGTTCGCACCGGTCCTCGTCCTCGCGAACGCGCTCCCCCTCGTCGTCGCGCCGGCCCGGTACCCGTTCGCTCAGCGGTTCGGCGAGGTGAACGGTGACCCGGTGGTGTGGACGGTCGACGCCGCGCCCGAGGCCGCCCTCGCGGCCGCCGTCGGCGTCGCCGGGGTGCTGGTCGGACTCCACCTGACGAACCTGATCGCGGGCGGCGCTCGGCTGATGGCCGTTGCGCTGCTCGGCGTCGAAGGCGGGGCGGCCGCCGGCGGCGAGGCGGACGCTGTCACCGTTGACCGCGAGGTGGCCGACCGAGGTGGGAGGGACAACCGCGGCGCCGGCGCGGCGGTCGACCGGGGCGAGGCGGACTGACCCGCCCGGAGCGCTTATTCGCCTCCGAGCGTCAGGACCGGTATGGCCCCGACGCTCGTGAGCGCGGCGGTGGGCGCGCTGCTCGCGGCCGCGCTGTTGGGCCCCGCGTTCGACCGCCGCGGGGTCGCCGTCGTCGTCGCGGCCGCGCTCCTCCCGGGGCTCGACGCGGCGGCGAGCCTCGCCGTCCCGGGCGCGACCAACGCCCTCCTCCACGCGGTCTGGGTCCCGCTCCTCGCCGGCGGACTGCTCTACTGGGACGCGGCGCTGCGGCCGGCGTCGGCCCTCCGCGGGCGCTTCGGCCCCCGCGGCGTGCGGGTCGCGTGGGTCGCGCTCGCGTCGTACGTCGTCGCCGGGATCGGCGCGGCGCTGTTCGCCGGCGAGGGGGCGTCGCTCCTGTACCCGCTGGAGGACGCGCGCTACGTCGTCCGCGGGCGGCTCGTGTTCTCGACGCGGGACGGCGTCGTCCAGACGTTCCTGGTTCCGGGAGCCGACGGCGCGGGCGCGTTACCCCTCCGGAGCGTCGGCGGAGCGGTCGCCGACCCGGTCGCTTCGTGGGTGAATCCGGACGGGCGACCCGGGCTCGACGCGGGCGCGACCCGCGAGTTCCGGCTCGTCGAGTCGGGGTGGCAGTCGGTCGCCGTCGCCGCCGCGGCCGCGACGCTCGCCGTCCGGTTCTGGTCCCGGAACCGCGACTCGGGGGTGACCCGCTGAATGCCCTCGACGATCGTTCACGCCGGGTTCGCGCTGCTGCTCGCGGCCGCGTTGTTGCGCGACGACCTCGACCGGCGGGCGCTCGCGGTCCTGCTCGTCGTGGTCGTCCTGCCGGAGGCGGACAGCTTCCTCGGGGCGGTCATGCCCGGCGCGCACCGCACGGTCGGCCACAACTTCGTCTTCCCCGCGGTCGCCGCGCTGGCGCTGTACGTCGACACGCGGGTCCGGAAGCGGTCGTGGCTCCGCGAGCGGCTCTCGGCGCGGTGGATCGCGGTCGCGTGGGTCGCCCTGTTCGTCCACGCGTTCGCGCACGTCGGGATCGACTGGACGCACCTCGACGGCGTGAACGCGTTCTGGCCGCTCCGCGACCGGTTCTTCCAGTTGGAGGGCGAGGCGTTCTACTCGACGGCCGACGGGTTCGTCCAGACGTTCGTCGACGTGCGGGTCGACCCGGAGACCGGGTCGCGGACCGTCGACGCGGGCGCGGGCGGCACCAGCGAGTCCGTCCACGTCAACAACCCCGTCCAGCCGCGCGACCCGGACCTCGACGTCGAGGAGCCGGTCGACCGGCGGTTCCCGGTCGCGAACGCCGGGTGGCGGCTCTACCTGATCGGGCTGGGGCTGTTCGCGCTCGGCGCGCGGCGGCTTCAGGGCGACGGCCTCGCGGACGACGACTGACGCGGGCGGCGACTGACGCGGACGAGGAAATCGCACGACTGCGGCGTCCCTAACATGGTATGACCGCAGGGTAAACGTCCCCGAACGCGTAGGAGAACGTAATGACACCCCAACCGGACGCGGACCTATCGGGCGAGCCGCTCGCCGGGGAGTCGATCGCGGTCGTCGGAGCCGGCTTCGGCGGGCTCTCGGCGGCCTCGTACCTCGCCGGCGCGGGGGCGGACGTGACGCTGTTCGAGCGGAACGAACACCCCGGCGGGTACGCCGGGCGGATCGAGCGCGACGGATTCCGGATCGACACCGGCCCGTCGTGGTACCTCATGCCGGAGGTGTTCGACCGGTTCTTCGAACACTTCGGCCGGTCGACGGACGACTACTACGACCTCGTCGAACTCGACCCGCTGTACGAGGTGATCTGGAAGGACGGCGACCGCGCGTCGATGCCGGCGGACCGCGAGGGGCAGAAGGCGCTGTTCGAGTCGTACGAGTCGGGCGCGGGCGGCGTGCTCGACGAGTACCTCGCGGACGCCGCGGAGGCGTACGAGCTCGGGATGGACCGGTTCGTCTACCCGAGCCGGTCGCGGCTGCGCGACATGGTCGACGCCGACGTACTCCGGTCCGGGCGGGCGCTCCCGAAGCTCCGCGGGATGGACGACTACGTCGGCGACTACTTCGACAGCGAGAAGCTCCGGCAGATCGCGGAGTACAAGCTGGTCTTCCTCGGCGGCTCGCCGTACAACACGCCGGCCATCTACACGCTGATGAGCCACGTCGACATGAACCTCGGCGTCTACCACCCGGTCGGGGGGATCGCGAGCGTCGTCGACGCGATGGCCGACCTCGCCCGCGAGCTGGGCGTCGCGATCCGGACGAGCGAGCCGGTGACCGCGATCGAGCCGTCGGTCCCGGCGGCGACGCCGACGTTCACCGTCGAGACCGCGAGCGAGGAGCCGACCGACCGCTTCGACCGCGTCGTGGCGAACGCGCCGCCGCCGCACGTCGAGCGCGACCTCCTCCCGGCCGGGACCGTCGACCGCGAGTCGTACTGGGAGTCGCGGACGTACGCCCCCTCGGCGTACCTCTCGTACATCGGCGTCGAGGGCGACGTCGACTTGGACCATCACACCCTCGTGTTCCCGACCGACTGGCGGCCGCACTTCGACGACATCTTCGACGAGCCGGCGTGGCCGGACGACCCGGCCTACTACGTCCACGTCCCCTCGAAGACGGACCCGGAGGCGGCCCCCGACGGCCACGAGGCCGTCTTCCTGCTCGTCCCGCTGGCCGCCGGGCTGGACGACGACCCGGAGACGCGCGAGCGGTTCCGCGAGCTGGTGTTCGACGACCTCGCCGAACACGCCGGCGTCGACTTCCGCGACCGGATCGTCTTCGAGGAGACCGCCTGCGTCTCCGACTTCCGGCAGCGGTTCAACGCGCCCCGCGGCACCGCGCTGGCGCTGTCGCACACGCTCGAACAGACCGGGCCGCTCCGCCCCGCGCACCGCGCGCCCGGCGTCGACGGCCTCTACTACGTCGGCGCGTACACCAACCCCGGCATCGGGATGCCGATGTGCCTACTCAGCGGCGAGCACGTCTCCGAGGCGGTCGTCGAGGACGCGACGGGAAGCGGCGTGCTCCCGTCGGTCGTCCCGACGTCGACGCTGCGGTGAGGGGCGCGTCGGCCGCTCAGAGCGGCTCCGGCTCTTGGGCGGCGATCCAGTGCGTGACCGTGCCGGCGTCACCGAACAGCGGCCGCAGCGAGACGCGGCTCGCGAACGGGGTGCCGTCTCGGCGTCGGTTGCGGAGTTCGACGGTGACCGTCGACCACGTCGAGAGCGCCTCGCGGAAGTCGGCGCGGGCGTCCGCGTCGGCGTCCGGTGCCTGAAACAGCCGGGGGTTTCGACCGCGGAGCTCGTCGAGCGCGTACCCGGTCCACTCCCGGAACCAACGGTTGACGTAGACGACGGGCGTGTCGCGGTACGCCGGGCCGGTGAGCGTGAGCCCGAGGGGGAAGTCGTCGAGCGCGCGGACCCGGTCGACGAGGACCGCTTCGCGCTCCGTCCGGTCGGCGGGGTGGTCGGACGCCGCGGGGGCGGAGACGGCGGGCGAATCGGACTCCGTCGGAACCGAGACGGCGTCGATATCGTGCTCGTCGATCAGCGCCGAGACCCGGGTCCGGAAGGCTCCGCGGTCGGCGTCGATCGCCGCGAGGACGTCGCGTCGGAGCGTCACGCGCACGCTTGGTCGCGAGGCGACAAGCCGCTATCGGTCGCGGGCGAGGAGCGACGCCGCCGCGGGGGGGGGGCGGCCCCGACCGCGGGCGGCGGACGCCGCGCCGGGACCCGATCGGCGAGAATCGGCCGTGGCGTTTATTACACAGATAATTCACATAGACCGACATGAGTCGACGAAGAAAGTCGGCGGACGGCGCTCGGGTGCGTCGGATCGAGGGGAGGAGAGAACGTTTCGACCGCGGCGCGAGGGGTGGGCGGCGATGACGCTGGGGGCGAGCGCGCCGCTGGCGCTGGTGCCGCTCGTCGTCGTCGCCGCGCTCCTCGTCGGACTCCTGTGGCCCGCCTCTCGGGCGATGCCGGTCGCGTGGGCGGCGGCCGCGGCGGTGGCGTTCCTCGCGTGGGGGATGCCGGTGGAGTGGATCCTCGCGGCCTCGGTGAGCGGCGCGATGGCGGCCGTCGAGATCCTGTGGATCGTCTTGGGCGCGCTGGTGCTCTTGTACACCCTGATGAACTCCGGCGCGGTCGACCGGATCAACGCCGGCTTCGCGTCGATAAGCGACGACCGGCGCGTTCAGGTGGTCCTGCTCGGGTTCTTCCTCGCGACGTTCATCGAGGGGGTCGCCGGCTTCGGGACCCCCGCGGCCGTGGTCGCGCCGCTGCTCCTGGCGCTCGGGTTCCCGGCGTTCGCCGCGGTCGTCGCCGCGCTGATCGGCCACGCGGTCGCGACCGTGTTCGGCGCGGTCGGGACGCCGATCATCGTCGGGTTCGAGCAGCCGCTCGGCGCGGTCGCCGACGCGATCACCGGCGGCGGCTTCGAGTCGGTGGCGACGTACTCGACCGCCGCCGGCGGGTGGGCGGCCGTGTTCAACGGGCTGCTCGGGACCCTCATGCCGTTCCTCGCCGTGGCGATGGTCGTGTACTTCTTCGGGGAGACGGACCCGGACGAGCGGTCGCTCGGGCCCGCGCTCGCCGTCGCGCCGCTGTGTCTGTTCGCCGGGGTCGCGTTCGCGGTCCCGTACGCGGCGGCGGCGTGGTTCGTCGGACCGGAGCTCCCGTCGCTGATCGCGGCGATGCTCGGCGGCGGCGTCGTGGTGGCGACGCTCCAGGCGGGCTACCTGCTGCCCGACGAGGAGTGGGAGTTCCCGCCCCGCGAGGAGTGGCCCGACCACTGGGTGGGCGGCATCGAACCGGGCGGCGAGAACGGGTCGACGGAGGCGAGCGTCGACGTCGAGGACACAGCGACGGGGGCGGGAAGCCTCGGCGGGGACACGGAGATGTCGCTCGTCCGGGCGTGGTCGCCGTACGTCGCGCTCGTCGTCCTCCTCATCGGGACGCGCGTGATCGGTCCGGTCGCGACGTTCCTCCAAGAGGGGCCGGGGATGACGATCGCGGCGTCGGGCGTCTTCGGCACGACCATCGACGGGGCGATCGGCTGGGCGTACGTGCCCGGGACGTGGCTCCTCGTCAGCGCGCTGATCGCGGTCCCGGTGTTCGGGATGTCGGCGGGCGACGTGACGAGCGCGTGGCGCGAGGCCGGCGAGAAGATCGTCTCGCCCGCCGTCTCGCTGGTGTTCGTCATCGCGATGGTCGAGGTGATGCTCCAGACCGCGGCGCACCCGGGCGCGACCGCGGACGGCAGCATGATCGTCGTCCTCGCGGACGCGACCGCCTCGACGTTCGGGGCCGCGTACCCGCTGCTCGCGCCCGCCGTCGGCACGCTCGGGGCGTTCATCGCGGGCTCGATCACCGTGAGCAACGTGACGTTCGCGGCGTTCCAGTTCGAGATCGCGCGGGAGCTCGGCCTCTCGACGCAGCTGCTCGTCGGCGCGCAGACGATCGGTGCCGCGATCGGCAACACGATCGCGATCCACAACGTGATCGCCGCGCTCGCCACGGTCGGGCTCGTCGGGGAGACGGGCCGGGTCGTCCGGCTGAACCTGATCCCCGTCGCCTACTACATCGGCTTCGGCGGACTGCTGACCGCGGGGTTCGTCTACCTGCTGTTCCCCGCGATGTTCTGACGGGCCGACAGCGATGGGGTGAGGCCGACGAGGCCGACGGCGAGGCGAGTCGAGGCCGACCGCGGCGAGCGGTCGTCGCCTCGAAAAGTGATCGGCGGGTGAAACGAACGTTATGTGTCTCCGTCTCGGAGAACGGGACGAACGATGCGCACCACTGTCGCCGTCGCTGCCGTCGCGCTGCTCGTCGCGCTCGCCGGTTGCGGCGGGCTGGCCGGGGACATTACCGGTGAGGGGCCGCTCGGCGACCCGTCGCCGTCAATCGAGTCCGTCTCCGCGCCCGAGTCGCTCGGCCACGACGAGCGCGCGACGGTCGAGGCGACCGTGCGGTGGGAAGGGGTGGCGGACGGCGGCGACTCGGCGAGCGCGGAGGGATCGAACGAGACGCTCGGTCGAGTTCGAACGGCGGTCCGGGTCGACGAGACGACGCTGCTCGCCGAGAACCGCTCCGTCCCGGCGAACGGCACGATGACGGTGACCGCGGTGGTCGACGCCGCGACGCTCGACCCGGGCGAGCACGAGCTGCGGGTGTCCGTCGGGGAGGCGAACGCGACGCGGCGGCTGGTCGTCGCGGAGCCGCGGGCGGCGACGTTCGTCGTCTCCGACGTCGACGTCCCGGACGGCGTCGACTACGGCGAGCCCCTCTCGGTGACGGCGACCGTGACCAACGCGGGCGACCTGGCGGGCACACAGACGGTCCGGATTCGATACGGGACCGGCGCGAGCGCGAACCGGACGGTCGCGCTCGACGGCGGCGCGGAGGCGCGGGTGTCCGTCTCCCTCGCGGCCGTGCGACTGGACGGCGGCGACCACCCGCTCGTCGTGACGACGGCGAACCGGACGCGGGAGCGGACCGTGTCGGTGGTCCACCCGAGCCCGTACGGGAAGACGACGCTCGGGCTCTACGTCGACGACGAGGCGGTCGACCGGAACGTCACCGCGGTCGTCGCGGCCGCGACGGGCTACTGGGAGCGGAACGACGAGCGCTACCTCGGCTATCCGGTCGCCTACGAGCGGGTGGCCGACGCGGACCGCGCCGACGTCGTCCTCCGGTTCGACCGCGTGGACCGCTGCGGCGTGGAGGACGGCGACGCGCGGTACTTCGGCTGCGCCGACCTGCTCGTCGACGAGCCGCGGACGCCGATGACCGCGACCGTCGAGCCGAACATTTCCGACGCGGAGATGAACGCGACGATCATCCACGAGCTCGGCCACGTTCAGGGGCTCGAACACGGGGAGGAGCCCGCCGGGCTGATGAGCGCGACCAGCACGCTCGCGACCCACCGCCCGGTGAAGGTCCACCTCCGCGCCGAGAGCGGAGACGTTCCGACGCGCGTCGAGGACGAGGTCGCCGAGGCGCTCGACTACTTCGCGGCCAGCGACGAGATCAGGGGGAGCGACGGGTTCGCGTGGGAGTTCGTCGACAGCGCCCGGGAGGTGCACGTCCAGGTCACCTACGACGACCGCGGCGACGTCTGCTTCGCCGACGGCGGCGGGTCCTGTACGGTCGACGGCGAGTTCTACGGGCAACAGGACGTGCGCTTGGAGGAGTTAGACAGCGAGGTCGTCGCGTGGCACGTCGGCGCGTCGCTCGCGCCGGTGCTGTTGGAGGAGGTGCCGCCGGCGCTCTCGGACGAGACGGACCGTCGGGAGCGGGAGGCGTGGCCGGCGTGAGCCGGGAGGTGTAGTCGGGGTGAGCCGGGAGGGGTTCGCCGCGGGGGGTCAGGCGGCGGCCGCGGCGGCCGCTTCGAGAACCTCGCCGTAGTCCGGTTCCGTCTGCGTGTCGTCGACAACCCACACGTAGGAGGTCGCGCCGTCGCCGTCGACGATTACGAGAGAGAAGACTACCAAGCAAAGTGAGTCGAGTGGACTCGCGGGGGTCCCGCGAGCGACCGTAGGGAGCGAGTGGGACCACGCGAGGGAATGACTGAGCGAACGAAGTGAGCGAAGGAATGGACTCGCGGGGATTTGAACCAGAACCAGACGTGCTCGCTCGCTCCGCTCGCTGCGCGCGACTGGCAGGGTTCAACTCCCCGCTCACTACAGATGTGCGCCGCTCGCGACGTTGCTCGCGGCGCAAAATCATGGACTCGCGGGGGTCCCGCGAGCGAGCGCAGCGAGCGAGTGGGACCACGCGAGGGAACGAGACGAACGAAGTGAGTCGAGTGGACTCGCGGGGATTTGAACCCCGGGCCTTCCCCGTGCCAGGGGGATGATCTACCACTGATCTACGAGCCCTCGAACGCATTCGTTCGTTCCCCGCTGGATATATTAAGGCCTTCGACTCGGCGACGCGGCCGGGCCGTCGATCAGATCCGGTCGGAATCGACGTACACGTCGAGGTCGACGTCCCGCGTCGACCCCTCGAGGTCGCGGACGGCGCGCTCGACGACGCGCTCCGCCTCGCCTCTGATCAGCGGGATCGCCTTCTTCAACACCCAGTCGAACGAGACGAGCCGCGGTATGTCGAGCGCGTCCGGGCTGGCGGAGCCGGGGTCGAACTCGACTTCGAGCGCGACCTCGCAGGGGGCGTCTCCGTCCGCGTCGCCGCCGTCGGTCGCCGCCGGCGTCACCCGCCAGCGGCCCCCGGCGTCGATGTCCTTCGTGATCTCCCAGTCGATCCGCTCGGGCTGCTCCACGCCGGTCACCCTGGAGTGGGCGGTGTAGGATATCTTCCACCACGCGAACGTGAGCGCGTACCGGGTCCCGGGGCCGCCGTCGCCGGTGACCGTCTTCACCTCCCGGAGGTACTCGGAGTAGTTCGCGTACTGCGGGAAGTCGAGCAGGAACGCGTACACGTCCTCGGGGTCGGCGTACACCTCCGTGCTCACGACGAGTTCGTCCACGTACGTGAGTTCGCGCGACGCTTATTAAACCGTCCGGCGACCGAGGGTTCCGGGGTTGTTCCCGTCGCACTCGCCGTCGATTGCGGAGTGACGGTGAACGCCATCGAAGCCCCAGCCGCGAGGACTCGCGCGACTCGCTGTGCGCTTCAGTCGCTCGCTCCGCTCGCTCCTTCCAGTGCGTGCGTCGCCGTGCTTCGTCCTCGCGGCTGCCCCTTCGAGTCCCGCCCGACCGCATCGCACAGCACCTCACGCCTCCCCAGCCTCGTCGCGGTCGCCTCCGCGTCGCTCCGGCGACCGCGACTCCCTCGCGCGTGCGACTCGCAGCCGACGGCTGCTCGTCGGCACGCGCCGCCACACTCAGTTGGTGTTTATAAACGATCGCAGATCGAGAATCGCGCTCGGCGGGACCCGGAACGGGCCGCCGAAGCCGCCGGATACATGGGGCTTCCGGCGCTCGTACGGCTATGGCTGCCGACGACCGCAACGCCTTCGAAGTGTACCGCGACAGGGTGGACCGACCGCTCGGCCGGCTGTTCCGCGAGTACGGGGCCTCCGAGGCGCACTGGCTGGTGATCGGGATGGTCGCCAACGTCGTCGCCCGGGTCGCGGGGCTGATCCCGCCGGTCGTCCTCGGCGTCGCCATCGACGCCGTCTTCACCGGCTCCGGCCCCTACACGCTCCCGATCGTCCCCGACGCGTGGCTGCCGACCGCCGAGCCCGCGCAGTTCCGCCTCTCGGTGCTGCTCATCTTCGGGTCGTTCATCGTGACGGGCGTGTTCACGTACGTCTACGGCATCGCGGCGAACAACTTCGCGCACCGCGTGATGCACGCGGTCCGCACCGACTCCTTCGACCAGATGCAGCGGCTCGACATGACCTTCTTCGACGACAAACAGACCGGCGAGGTCATGTCCGTCCTCAACAACGACGCCTCGAACCTGGAGGTGTTCCTCGACAACGCCCTCCAGAACTCCGCGCGGCTGGGCGTGATGGTCGTCGGGATCGCGACCGTCCTCGTCTACTACAACTACGAGCTCGCGGTCGTCACCCTCGCCGCCATCCCGCTGATGTTCCTCTTCACGCTGTGGTTCATGCGCGCCGTCGAACCGCGGTACGTCGCGCAGCGCTCGGTCGTCGGCGACCTCAACACCGCCCTCGAGAACGCGCTCTCCGGCGTCGAGCTGGTGAAGACCTCCAACACGGAGGCCCACGAGAGCGAGCGCGTCGAGGACGCCTCCTTCTCGTACTTCCGACGCACGATGTCGATCCTCCGGCTCAACTACGTCTACCGACCGGGGATGGAGCTGCTCGCCGGGCTGGCGTTCGCCGCCACCTTCGCGGTCGGCGGCTTCTGGCTCGCGAACGGGCCGCCGGGCCCCTTCACGACCGAACTGACCGTCGGGACGTTCGTCACGTTCGTCCTCCTCACCCAGCAGTTCGTCGCCCCGCTCGCGGAGGTGTCGAACATCATCGACCAGTACGAGAACGCGAAGGCCTCCTGCGAGCGCGTGTTCGGCCTGCGCGACATCCCGGTCCGCATCGAGGACGACGGGGACGCGGTCGAACTCGGCGGGAGCGCGCAGAGCGACGGCGGGACCCGGAACGACGGCGGCGTGACGCCGGCCGGCGACCCCGACCACGGCGGCGTCGCGGGGGCCGTCGAGTACGACGACGTCTCCTTCGCGTACCCGGAGAACGCGCTCGTCGACCCGGAAGACGCCGACGAAGAGGTCCTCAGCGGCGTCTCCTTCTCGGCCGACCCGGGCGACACCGTCGCGCTCGTCGGCCCGACCGGCGCGGGGAAGTCGACGCTGCTCAAGCTCCTCCTCCGGCTGTACGACGTCACCGACGGCGCGATCCGCGTCGACGGCCACGACGTCCGCGACGTGACCGTCGAGAGCCTCCGCTCGTCGGTGGGGTACGTGGCGCAGGACACCACGCTGTTCGACGGCACGATCGCCGAGAACATCCGCTACGGGCGGTTCACGCGGATCGACGAGGCGGACGTCGACGAGGGCGAGGTCCGCGACCGCGTCGTTGAGGCCGCGAAGGCCGCGGAGGCCCACGAGTTCATCGCCTCGCTGCCGAACGGCTACGAGACGCGGATCGGCGAGCGGGGCGTGAAGCTCTCCGGCGGCCAGCGCCAGCGGCTCGCCATCGCCCGAGTCGTCCTCCAAGACCCGGCGATCCTGATCTTAGACGAGGCGACCTCGGCGGTCGACACCGAGACCGAGATGCTGATCCAGCGGTCGCTCGACCGCCTCGCGGCCGACCGCACCACGTTCGTCATCGCGCACCGCCTCTCGACGGTCACCGACGCCGACGCCGCGCTCGTGCTGGAGGACGGCGAGGTCGTCGAGCGGGGGAGCCACGACGAACTGCTCGCCGCGGACGGCCTCTACGCGAAGCTCTGGGGCGTTCAGGCCGGCGAGATAGACGAGCTCCCGGAGGAGTTCGTCGAGCGCGCCCGCGAGCGCCACGTCGACCGGGCGGTCGAGCGGGCGACCGAGACCGAGGTCGACTCGGAGACGCCGGACTGACCGGCGGTCTCTCCTTGCTGCGTCTCAGTCGTCGCCCGAGACCTGCCCGGCCGCGTCGGCCTCGGCCCCCGGCACCGCGGCGGCGGGCGCGGGCGGGTCCTCGCGAACGTCCTCGCCGACCCCCTCGGCGATGACGTCGGCGTACGCGTCGGGGAAGACGCGGACGAAGTCGTCGAGCGCGGCGTTCCAGTCGTCGAGCAGGTCGGCCGCGCGCCCGCTGTCGGTGTACGCGCGGTGGTTCTCGACGAGGCGGCGGAGCATCCGCTCGTCGGACTCGTCGAGCGTCTCGGAGACCGACACCATGCCGCGGTTCACGCGGTCGGCGAACCGGTCGTCCGGGTCGTACACGTACGCGATACCGCCAGACATCCCGGCCGCGAAGTTGCGACCGGTGTCGCCGAGGACGGCGACGACGCCGCCGGTCATGTACTCGCAGCCGTGGTCGCCGACGCCCTCGACGACCGCCTTCACGCCGGAGTTGCGGACGCCGAACCGCTCGCCGGCGACGCCGTTGACGTACATCTCGCCCGAGGTCGCACCGTACAGGCAGACGTTCCCGGCGACGACGTTCTCGGTCGGGTCGTACGCCGCCTCCGCGGGCGTGTCGATCACGATGCGACCGCCGGAGAGCCCCTTGCCGACGTAGTCGTTGGCGGCGCCCGACAGCTCCATCGTGATCCCCGGCGCGAGGAACGCGCCGAAGCTCTGTCCGGCCTCGCCGTTAAACCGGCAGGAGACCGTGTCGTCCGGGAGCCCGTCGCCGCCGTGTTCGGAGACGACCCGGTTCGAGAGCGTCGCGCCGACCGCGCGGTCGACGTTTCGCACGTCGCGGGTGAGCGCGACCGGCGCGCCGTCCTCGATGGCGGGCGCGGCCTCGTCGATGAGGTCCCAGTCGAGCAGGTCGTCGATGCCGCCGTGCGCCTGCTCGCGGACCTTCGTGCGGGACTCGCCGGCGGGCTCGGCGATGACCGCCGAGAGGTCGAGGTGCTTCGCCTTCTCGTGGTCCGTCTCGCGCTGGGCGAGCAGCCCGGGCCGGCCGATGAACTCCTCCAGCTCGGTGTACCCCTGCTCGGCCATGATCTCGCGCAGCTCCTGCGCGATGAACGTCATGTAGTTGATGACGTGGTCCGGCTGGCCGGGGAACCGCTGGCGGAGGTCCTCGCGCTGGGTGGCGACGCCGACCGGACACGTGTTCTCGTGGCACTGCCGGGCCATCACGCAGCCCGAGGTGACGAGCGACGCGGTGCCGAAGATGTACTCCTCCGCGCCGAGCGCGGCCGCGACCGCGACGTCGCGCCCGGTGCGCAGCCCGCCGTCCGCGGAGACGCGGATGCGGTCGCGCAGCCCGGTGGCGCGGAGCATCTGGTTCGCCTCCGCGAGCCCGAGCTCCCACGGGAGCCCGGCGTTCTTGATCGAGGTCTTCGGCGACGCGCCCGTCCCGCCGTCGTGACCGGAGACGTGGACGACGTCCGCGTTCGCCTTCGCGACCCCGGCCGCGATGGTGCCGATCCCCGCCTCCGAGACCAGCTTCACGTTGACGTCGGCCTCCGGGCTGGCGGCCTTCAGGTCGAAGATGAGCTGCTTGAGGTCCTCGATGGAGTAAATGTCGTGTTGGGGCGGCGGCGAGATGAGCCCGACGCCGGGGGTCGAACACCGGACGTGCGCGATCATCTCGTTCACCTTCTCGCCGGGGAGGTGGCCGCCCTCGCCCGGCTTCGACCCCTGCGCCATCTTGATCTGGAGCTCCTCCGCGTTCGCGAGGTACTCCGAGGTGACCCCGAAGCGACCGGAGGCGACCTGCTTGACCGTACACTCCTTCTCGGTGTCGAACCGCTCCGGGGGCTCGCCGCCCTCGCCCGTGTTCGACTTCGCGCCCAGCCGGTTCATCGCGATGGCGTTGTTCTCGTGGGCCTCCGGCGAGAGGCTCCCGAGGCTCATCGCGGCCGTCGAGAAGCGCTCGACGATCGACTCGACCGGCTCGACCTGCTCGACCGGAACCGGGTCGCGGTCGGAGTCGAACTCGAGGAGGCCGCGCAGCGACTGGAGCTCCTCGGTCTGGTCGTTCACCAGGTCGGCGAACTCCTGATACTGCTCGTAGTCGCCGCCGCGGACCGCCTGCTGGAGGGTCCCGACCGTCTGGGGGTTCCAGCCGTGTTTCACGCCGGACGAGCGGTGCTCGTACTCGCCGATCGTCTCCAGTTGGGGGTCGGCGCCGAACGCCATCGCGTGGCGGGTCCGGAGGTCGTCTTCGATCTGTTCGACGCCGATCCCCTCGGTGCGGATCTCCGTCCCCTCGAAGTACTCGGCGACGAAGTCGGAGTCGAGGCCGACCGCCTCGAAGATCTGCGCGCCCTGGTACGACTCCATCGTCGAGATGCCCATCTTCGCCATCGTCTTCAGGAGGCCGTCCTCCAGCGCGTGGCGGTACGCCGCGAGCGCCTCGTCCTCCGCGGCTCCGTCGGGACCGGCGACCACGTCGGCGATGGAGGCGTACGCGAGGTACGGGTCGAGCGCGTCCGCGCCGTAGCCGACGAGCGTCGCGAGGTGGTGGACCTCGTGCGGCTCGCCCGACTCGACGACGAGCCCCGCGCGGTTGCGCAGCCCGTTCCGGACGAGGTGGTGGTGGACCGCGCCGGTCGCGAGCAGGCTCGGCACCGCGAGCCGGTCGGGACCGACGGCGCGGTCGGAGAGGACGACGACGTCGGCCCCGTCCTCGATGGCCGCCGCGGCGTCCTCGCGGAGGCGGTTCACGGCGTCCACGAGCGAGTCGTCGCGGTCGTAGGTGACGTCGACGGTCACGGAGGTGAACGCGGGGCCGTCGGAGTCGCCGTCGGGCCCGCTCGGACGTCGCTCGCCCGGGCCGGGCAGGTCGCGGAGCGCGGTCGTCTCGGCGTCCGTCAGGACCGGGGAGTCGGAGACGATCTGCTCGGCGTGTTCCGGCGTCTCCGCGAGCAGGTTGCGCTGGTTCCCGATCCGGGTCTCGAGCGAGGTGACGAGCTCCTCGCGGATGTAGTCGATCGGCGGGTTCGACACCTGCGCGAACAGCTGCTTGAAGTAGGTGAAGAGGGGGCGGTCGACGTCGGTGAGCACGGACAGCGGCGTGTCGTCGCCCATCGACCCCACGGGGTCTTTCCCCTCTTTCGCCATCGGCTCGACGAGGTGGTTCAGCGAGTCGGTCGTGTAGCCGAACGCGGCCTGATGGGCGCGGACGGTGGGTTCGGGACCGTCCGCGTCGCCGCCGTCAGGGGCGTCCGCGTCGGTTCCGACCGCGTCGTCGTCCGCACCGACCCCCGCCGCAGTGTCGTCCTCCTCGGCGATCTCGTCGAGGGCGACCTGACCGTCGTCGACCCACTCCCCGTACTTCTCGTCGGTGAGCTCCTCGAACACCTCGTCGTCGGGGACGATCCGGCCCGCCTCGGGGTCTGCGACGAAGATCTCGCCGGGCTGGAGCCGCCCGCGGCGGCGCACGTCGGCGGGCTCGGTCGGGAGCGCGCCCACCTCGCTGCCGACGACGAGTCGGTCGTCGGTCGTCACCTCGTAGCGGCACGGGCGGAGGCCGTTGCGGTCCAGGACGCCGGCGACCCGCTCGCCGTCGAAGCCGATGACGAGGGCCGGGCCGTCCCACGGCTCGACGAGCGACGCGTGGTAGTCGTAGAAGTCGGCGCGGTCCTCGTCCATCAGGTCGTCGCCGCGGAACGCCTCCGGGATCAGCATTCGGAGGGCGTGCGGGAGGTCGCGGTCGGTCTGGAGGAGGAGTTCGAGCGCGTTGTCGACGCTCGCGGTGTCGGACTGGTTCGGGTCGTCGATCACCGGCTTGATCGTGTCGAGCTCGGCCCCGAACGCCGGGTGGTCGAGGTCGTTCTCGCGGGCCCGCATCCAGTTGACGTTCCCGCGGATCGTGTTGAACTCGCCGTTGTGGACGATGTTGCGGTACGGGTGCGCGAGGTGCCACGCGCCGAGCGTGTTCGTCGAGAACCGCGCGTGGACCAAGGCGACGTGGCTCGCGAACCGCTCGTCGGTCAGGTCCGGGTAGTAGTCGGCGATCTGCGACCCCATCAGCAGGCCCTTGTAGACGACGCGCTGGCGGTCGAGCGAGCAGACGTAGAAGCGGCCGGCGCCGTCGACCCCGGACACCGCGTTCTCGATCTCGCGGCGGGCGGCGTACAGCGCGCGGTCGAAACCGAGCAGGTCGGGGTCGGCGTCGTCGGGGCGGTTCCCCACCTCGGTGAACCGCTGGGCGAGCCCCGCGCCCTCGACGGGCGCGACGAACACCTGCGACACCTCCGGCTCCGAGTCGAGCGCCGTCGCGCCGAGGTCCGAGTTGTCGGTCGGGACCGACCGCCACGCGAGCACTTCCAGCCCGTAGACCGCGCACACCTCGGCGATGACGTCGTGGATCTCGGCCTGAACGCCGGGTTCGGGCGGCATGAACACGGAGCCGACGGCGTACTCGTCCGGCAGGTCCGCGTCGACGACCTCGCGGAAGAACTCGTCGGGCCGCGCGACCATGATCCCCGCACCGTCGCCGGTGTTCTCTTCCGCGCCCGTCGTCCCGCGGTGTTCGAGGTTCTCGAGCAGCGTGACCGCGTCCGTGACGGTCTCGTGCGTCGGCGCGCCGTCGAGGTCGACGACCCCGCCGATACCGCAGTTCGAACGGTCGTCCGTCGGATCCGCGAGTCCCCCCTCCTGACCCGAGGACTCCGAGTCGCGTACGCCCCGGGTGGTACTACGTGACTTGGTCATACGTCTGCTCACGAGTGAACAGGTAAAGGTATGACCCTGATAGGGGTAGGATCCATCGTACACACATTAGGGAATATAAGGTAATTATTCATAACGGGTGGTGAATAGATCACACACTTTGGGATCGATCAGAAGTTACGCGGTACCGAGTACCAATCCAACCCGTCTACCGGCGACGCGTCTCGAACGTTTCACGTTTTCCGAGAGAAGTGGCAGAACGTTCAGCCGCCGATCACTCTTCGAGGGGGACGAACGTCCCGTTGATGTCCCACTCGTGGATACAGTAGACGTTGCCGGGGTCGTCCGCGATGCGCCACCCGTCGGCCTCGTCGTCCCACCGCTCTTCGCGCCCGCACAGTTCGCACGCGCGCTCCTTCGGCGGTGTGATCGTCGCGTTCATACCGGGTCGAACGGCGTCGCCGCGCAAAAGCGTACCGGCGGTCGTCGGACCGCGGTGACCCGTTCCGGCGACGCGCAGACGGAGCAGCCGCTGGGCGTGGCGTTACGACCCGCGTCCGCGACGCCGGGCGACCAAGGACGCGGCGGCCAGGGCCGCGAGCGACGCGACGGGGCCGAAACCGGGGAGATCGTACGCGGTCGAACGGATCGGCGCCTCGTCGTATCCGAGGTCGCGCGCGGCGGCCTCGTCGGGAGACGGATCGTTGTCCCCCGGAGCGTCGGTCGACTCCGCCGAGTCGGCCGAGCCGGCTCCGGTCGCGTCGTTGCTCTCCCGCTCGCCGGCGTCGGTCGACCCCCCGTCTGTCGGCCGCGGCCCGACCGCCGAGAGGCCGTCCGCGCCGCGATCGAACCGGCCGGTGCCGAAGAGTTCCGGCGGACCAACCGTGGGCGGGAGGTCGGACACGCCGGGAGCGATCGATATCTCGCTCCCCGGGCCGGTCGCGGAACCGTTCGCGTCCAGCTCCGGCGATCCACCGGTTCCGAACGGGACGCCCGAGCCGGTACCGTTGCCGTCGGCGACCGGGCCGGGAGAGCCGGCGGGGTCTCCCGACCCGCCCGAGCCCCCGACCGGACCACCGCCGGCGGTCGACCCGCCGCCGGCCGAGCCTCCCGAGGCTCCGGAGCCGCCGGATGCGCCCGACCCTCCGGAGCCGTCCGACGGCCCGGACGAGCCCGGAGCCTCCGGGTCGTTCGGCCCGCCGCTCACCGGTGGAGCCCCCGTCGGATCGTCTCCCGTCTCGTTTCCGTCGGCGTCGTCTCCCGGAGCGGCCGACGCGTAACGCAGCGGGGCCGTCACCCGGTGGTCGTCGCCCGTCGCGGTCCGGCGCAGTCGGTCGTCGTCGACCCGGAACGTCGCCTCGAACGACCGGCCGGTCGCGGGAGGATCCTCGGTGCCGAAGGCGCGGTCGCCGTCGGCGACGAGGTACAGACCGCGACGGTCGAGGTGGACCGCGGACTCGTTCGGTACTCGTCCGAGCCCGTCGGCGGCGGCGTCAACGTCGGCAGTGCTCGCGTTCGTCGGCGCGACGCCGAACGAGAGCCCGTCGAGTCGGGCGAGGTCCGCGCCGCGGTCGAGCGAGACGTTCGCGCTCGCCGGGAGCCCGGTCAGGCCGGTCGCGTTCACCGCGTAGACGACCGTGTCGTTCGCGGTCGCGGACGTCGCGGGGGCGAGCGTTCCGTCGGCGATCGCGTCTCGAACCCCCGTCGCGTTCCCGAAGCCGCCGGGGGCGACGCGCCGCGTGGTGTACACGGACAGGTCGTTCGTCGAGCGAGGTTCGACGGTGACCGTCGCGGTGTCGTTGGTGACCGCGGTACCGTGTTCCGAACGCAGCGTGAGGTCGTACGTTCCGGGCGAGAGCGGATCGGTATCGCCCGCGACCGACTCGACGCTGACCCCGGATCCGGTAGAGACGAATTCGGAGGGAGACCGGGGTGTCGCGTAGGTGTTGAGCTCGACTGGTGTAGGGCCTCTATTCGTGGTTTTCAGCTTGAGTGTGGTAGTGGTGTTATTAGGTCCAGTTACATGAACTGATGAGCGGTTATATGTTGAATTAAGAGATAGGTTGAGATGGCCTCCACTATGGGGATTACCCTGAGAGCCCGTACGGACAGCAGCGGTTCTACCTTTGGCAACATTAACATCTTGGGTAGTACTGAGACCGGTATTTAGATCGCGTACTCCGACAGTATAGATGCCAGACTGAGAAACAGGAATGGACCTACTGATGTTTGAGGCGTTGTCTAAGAGAAATTCCTCCAGATACACTTCGGTTTTATTGGAGTTAGAGAGACTGAGGACGGCAGTCCGTTTGGTTCCGCTCGCAGAGATACTAATCGGTATCTGAGACCCGCTCACTGTATCGGTTGACTCAACTGAGAACGTTGAATTTAGAATCTTGACTGTGGCGTTACTAATTCTAGAACTAGAATTCAGAGAGTAGTTACCGGTTGATAAACTGCCAGTATTCAGCTTATGAATGTGAGTCGAGTTAGAGGCGTTTATATGTTTGATAGACTCTCCACTAGGTTTTGAGAAAATGTATCTACCTCGCTTTTTTAGATTGAATCCAATATCTGAACCATGATTTATTAAATATTCTTTATTTTCCGAGATGATTTGGTCGACGCGTCTTACTGTAATATTTCTATCTTCATACAGAGTGTTGCTTGTAGTGGATCGAATGTTTTCAATTGATATGCCATTAATTTCTGGCTGGATGTTGTTGTTTTGGTCACCTTGCTCTACACTTGGATAAACATACAGCAGGTTGTCGTCTATATGATAACTCTTAGAGTGAGTACCCAGACGTACTGTTGTTGTCTCTCTTGTAGAAAAGTTCGTTCTGATTTTCCCCTGCGAATTAGAGAGATTCGTATTAAATTCGAATAGAAGAGTACTGTAAGTTCTGTCTTCACTTTCAGATTTTTTATAGTAAAAAGGGCCTTCAACAAGATCGGCGGGCACAGTAATGTTAAGATCTACTCTGTCTAGTTCATAAATGGCATCTAAACCGTGTTTGTTTGATGGAGAATGTAGGCCAATGATTAGTTCTGTTTTGCCCTCAATATCTGTACTTCTGAGAGATAGATTTCCACTGGGTTCCTCTATTGTTTTGATTTTTCTTCCAATACCTCCAGTGGTCCCATTTTCCCAAATTGTAATGGAATAGTTTGAATCCAATTTATTATGAGAATAATTGTAAGAGATAGATTGAGTGGACTCATTATACCTTTTTGGATTGATGTCGATAGAGTCCCGAAAAGACACGCCGAACTCAACAACTGATCTTATTCTTCCCTGTTCAGCGATATAAGAGATGTTGCGATTGGCCTTCGAGCCACTCTGATTATATCTCGTAACATTTGTTGTATCAATATTATCAATGTGAAGATCAAATCGACCGGGGCTAGAAATTGCCGAATCAGATACAACGACGGTCGCATTTTGGCTATTTGGGTTTTCTATGTATACATCAGAATACACTGAGTTTTTCTCAGCATCTATCCAATAGGATGTTGTGTTGTGGTCTAGCCTCGCTCCAGCTTCAACAAGCTCTCCGACATGAATCTTAACCGGCTCGTTGGCGTCAAGAACCTCAATATTGGTGATTGATTGTTGCTGCTGAGTTCCAACTTCAAGATCGCTCGCACTATCCACGTCCCATAGTTGCCCGGAAGCTGTGGGTGTTCCTGAAGCAATTAATAGCACAACGCCAGCGATCACGAAGCAAGCGACGATACCGGCCGTCAACCATCCAAGCGATCGCGTCCCCATCATAGCGAACGAGCCACGGATGTCAGAGCGATCGCTCTCGGGGCGGCGCGGCGTCGGTGCTCAACCCGGCCCCACGAAGCGGCTCCTGTCACACCGCGGGATCTCTCACTCGGGCCGATCGCTTATAAGCGGCTTACGGACGTGAAAGCTTCCGTCTGGAGAAATAATCGCACGACAACGGCGCGACGCAGTCGAGTGACAGTCGAGGAAACGCGGAGGTGTTACCGGAGACGGGCAGGATGGGGCTGGAGGCGGGAAACGACGGGGCGAGTCAGTGTTCGACCGCTTCCATCATCGAGAGCAACTGATCGGACTGGTCGACCTGTTCCGGGTGGATGCCGGCCACCGCGATCACGTCTTCGCTGTCCGCGTCGGCCGCGGTGTGTTGGACGGTAGCGATGTACAGGAGGACGGGGATGTCCTCGACGGAGCCGGTCGAGTTGCCCGCGCCCTCGACCTCCGCGCTGATCGTCGTCGCGAAGACGGAGACGGTGGTCTCTTCGCCGAGTATCGTCCGAGTCTCCTCGCCGCGCGACTCGATGTCGTCCGTTTCGATGTCGGCGTTCCCGCCGCCGACGTCCTGCTGATTGATCTGGTCGAGGAGCCGCTGGATGAGGTCCGCGCCCTCGACCCTGACGAGCGGGTTGACCGACTGTCCGGCGACGGAGGCGTTCGGGGTACTCGCCACGAACAGCGCCGACTGAGTCGTCGGGTTGGAGTACCGGGCGACCCACGTGGTCGCCGTCACCCGCGCGTTCACGCCAGTGACGTTGAACTCCCGGTCGATGGTGTACGACTCCGGCTCCGATCCGGTGTAGCCGTCCACGTACGCGCTCTCCGGTACTTCTGCCGGCTCCGCGTCGAACTCGTAACTCCCGTCTTCGCCGGCACACCCAGCGAGCGCGACCGACGTCGACGCCGCGAGTGCCGCGAGCAGTCCGCGTCGTTTCATATCTTGAAGTAGGCGTGTACGCTTCTTTAAGCCTATCGGCGCGGATATCGGTCGCGAGAACGCCGCGGCCGAAGGCACAAAGTTCACGTCGTGGCGTGTGCGACGTGAGGCAAATGGAACGCCGAGGGCAAACCGGGCTGGTGGAAGCGCTCTTCCTGGACGTGATTCGCCTCCACGAGACGTGGATGGAGGTCGTCTTCCCGCGACAGCTCGACCCGAGCGCGGTCTTGGGCAAGTGGAAGCCCGAGACGACCGTCCAGTCGGTCGGCTACTACCTCTGGGCGGTGCTGGGCGCGCCTTTGGTCACGGTCACGTACCCGCTGTTGTTGGTCGGCTTCGCGACGCGCTACTACGCGGCGAAGCTCGACTCGGCGGTCACCCGCATCGGCGTCGCCGGCGCGGTCCTCGTCGCCGCCGTCGTCTGGGGCGGACTGACGGTCGTCACGCACCTCCAACTGCCGTTCGACGCCGTGATCGCGGTCGGCGCGGCCAGCGTCGTGGCGGTCGTCTCGGCCGCTCTGGCCGCCGGCTTCTCGAAGGTCGGGGGGCGGTTCGTCAGCGTCCTGCTCGCGTATCCGTTCGCGATGACCGCGCTGTTCCTGCCGCCCGTCGTCGCCGCCCTCGTCACGCCCACGTTGGAGGAGCTGATCCTCCCCCCGAGCTACGAACTCGCGCGGTGGATCCTCGACACGTTCCTCTCGGTCGGCGGGATAAACGAGGTGCTCCGTGGCGCGTTCGACCTCGAGACGTTCGGCCAGCAGTGGGGGCTCCCCGGCTTGGGGTACGTACTGATGTGGATCGGGATCTCGGTGCCGCTCGGGTGGTTCCTCGGCCTGCTCGTCGCGCTGGCGAACCTGATCCGGCCGGCCGACGACGCCTGAAACGCGCGGCACCGGACGGCCGCGTCGGTCGACGGAGCGTTCAGTCCTCCGGGTCGTAGTTTTCGCTGGCCGCCTCGAACGCCGACGCCGACCGTTCCGTCTCGCGGCGTCGCTCGCGTTCCGCGATCGCCTCGGGGTCCGGGCTCGCGTCGTCGTCGATCCGGGCGATCGAGTCGTGTACCTTCGCGTGACACCAGCGACAGAGTCCGACCGTGACCTCGTGCGAGTCGTCGCCGCCGTACGAGAGGTGATGCTCCTCAACGAGCGGCCGCGACTCGTCGTGCGCCAGTCGCACGTCCGCGAGCCCGCATCGGACGCAGGACTTCGCGTCGGTCGTGGACCGATAGTGCGGGCACGCGCGCCACTCGCCGTCGGGACCGACGTGACAGTCGTAGCCGTCGGCGCGTCTCTCGGCCGCGAACGCGGGGTCGTCTCCCGCCCGGGTCAGCGCGAAGCGGCACCGACCGTCGTCGGTGAGGTGGTCGCAGACGCCCGCGACCGCGTACGGGTCGTCGACGCCGACGGGGGTCCCGTCCGGGGTGCGCTCCATACCGGGCGGTGGGGGCGGACTCACTTCAATTCGGTCGCCCGGTGCGGTCGGGACGGGCAGGCCGGAAGGGCGCGGTCGGGACGGGCGAGCGGGGAGAGCGCGGTCGAAGCGGTCGAGCGGGGCCGGCGCGAGCGACTCAGACGAGGCTCGCGCCGTCGAAGTCCGTGCGGCCGTAGTCGACGTCGAGGAGCCGGAGGAGCGTCGGCGCGACGTCGAGGAGGTCGGCGTCCTCGACGGTCACGTCCGGGTGGTCGACGAACAGCGCGGCGTCGTCGAAGGCGTGCATCCCGGTGCGGGGGCCGTCGGAATCGAACACGCCGTCGTGGGGACGGAACCCGGACTTGAGGTCGAACCCGTCGTTGGGGAGGACGACGAGGTCGGGAGCGATGGCGTCGTGGTCGCCGCGGAACACCGTCTCGCGGTCGACGACGCGGTCGGCGACCGGGTTCCCGTCGGGGCCCGTCCACGACTCCAGCGCCTCGCGCAGCTCGGCGCGCGTCTCGTCGTACTCCGACTCGGGGACGACGCCGTCCGGCTCGCGCCCCTTCACGTTGAGGTAGAACCGGCCCGGCACGAGCGAGTACGCCCGGGTTTCGTCGTCGATGTCGGCGAGCGCGTCGTGGTCCTCGTCGGCGTAGGAGAGCCACCCCTCGCGTTCGAGCCACTCGTTACAGTAGACATCGTGGCGAAGCCGCCTGAACCCGTGCGTGGAGCCCACGACGAGCGTGACGTCGCTCGGGAGCGCCTCGCGGATCGACCCGATGTGTTCGTCGAGCGCGGCGTGGAACGAGAGCAGCTCATCGCGGTACGGTCCGCGGTCCTCGTAGTCGCCCCACAGGAAGTGGTTGACGCGGTCGGGGGCGGTGAAGACCCCGACGAAGAGGTCCCAGTCGTCGCGCTCGACGTACCGCTCGAAGGCCGCGGCGCGGGCGTCGAGCGTCGCGCGGGCGTGCTCCAAGAAGGCCGTCTTGTCTTGCTTGTGTCCGAGCTTCGCGTTGACCGACAGCCGGTAGTCGCTGTCGGTGAGGTACTCGCGGAGCTCCTCGGGGTGCGCGGCCGCGTCGAGGTCGGGCGAGAGGTAGCCCGAGACCATCCGCTGAACGGTTCGCTGCGGCGGGAACGTGACGGGGACGTTCATGACGGTCGCGTCGAGCCCCGCGTCGGTCGCCCGGTCCCAGACGCGGGGGATCTGGACGTCGCGTCCCATCGGCACGTACGTGTCGTAAGAGCCGACCTCGCGGTCCTGAAACCCGTAGACCCCCGTCTCGCCGGGGTTCTTGCCCGTCGTGAGCGTCGGCCAGCACGCGCTCGACTCCGCCGGGACGATGCTGTCGATCCGTCCGCCCTCGCCGTCGTCGGCGATCGCCGACAGCGTCGGGAACGTCTCCGGATTGTCGGCGACGGCCCGGTACGAGAGGCCGTCGATCCCGATGAACGCCACGCGCGGCGTGTCGTTCCCTCGCAGCCGGTCGAAGAGGCCCATACACACCCATCCGCGGTCGTAGGCAAAAGGATTGACATCGGCGGTGGGGGAATCGGCGGCGAGACCGGACACCCACGTATCCAAGCGGTCGCGGTAGGGGGCGCGAACGATGAGTGAGGGGCCCGTTCGAGTGGCCCCCGCAGACGACGACCGCTTCGCCGCGGCGCTCGGGAGGATTTTTGTCCGTGACCCGCGGAGGGGTTCGACATGGAGACCCGACGCGCGCTGCTCGTCGACGCGTTCACCGCGGAGCCGCTGGCCGGCAACCCCGCCGGCGTCGTCCCCGACGCGGAGGGGTTGAGCGACGGTCAGTTGGCCGCGGTCGCCGCCGAACTCGGTGCCTCGGAGACCGCGTTCCTGACCGACGGGGACGACGCGGCCGACGACCGGCTCCGCTACTTCTCGCCGACCACGGAGGTCGACCTCTGCGGGCACGCCACGATAGCGACCTACGGATCCCTGTTCGCCGAGGGAGCGATCGACGGCGGCGAGCGCACGCTCCGCACGAACGTCGGCGACCTCGCGGTCGCGGTCGACGACGACGGCACCGTCTGGATGCGGCAGCAGGCCCCGAGCGTCGAGGTCGTCGACGTCGACGCCGGCCGCCTCGGCGAGGCGCTCGGAGTCGATCCCGCGGCGCTGCGCGACGTCGGGGCGGACCTCCCCGTCGCGGTCGCGTCGACCGGGCTGCCGTTCCTCGTCGTCCCGGTGAACTTCTTAGAGCGGCTGGGCGAGGCCGACCCGGACGACGCGGCGGTCGAGCGCCTCTCGGAGGAGTTCGACGTCGCGGGCGTGTACGCGTTCACGTTCGACGCGCTCGACGCCGACTCGACGCTCCACGGCCGGGCGTTCGTCCCGTCGCTCGGGATCGCGGAGGACCCGGTCACGGGCACCGCGAGCGGGGCGGTCGGCGGGTACCTCCGGCACGTCGACGCCTTCGACGGGGACGAGCCGGACGAGTTCCGGTTCGAACAGGGCCACTTCCTCGACCGACCGGGACACGTTCGCGTGCGCGTCGGAGGGGACGGCGTCCGCGTCGGCGGCCGCGCGTCGGTCGCGCTCGACGGCGAGATCCGGATTCCCGACGACGAGGACGACGAGATACTCGAGGCGTGAGCCCGCGCCGCAGACCGAACGTTTAGGATCGCTCGCGACGTACGAGCGATATGGAGTTCGACCTTCCACGCGCGGCAGCGGTCCTCGTACTGATCGTCGCGATCGGCGCCGGCGGCCTCATCGGGGCGGGGATGATGCCCCTCCAGACGACGCTGATGATGGTCGTCCCGTCGATGCTCGTCTTCGGCGCACTCGCGTTCGCGATCGGCGTGAAACACGGCGAGTTCCGCTCGGCGCACGCCTGATCGCGGATCCGTAACGAGGCGACCGCACGCGGTTCGGCATCACGACTCGGATCACGACCCTTTTGAAACCCGCCCGCGAACGCGGAGCCGTGCTGCCCGGGTCGCCACTCGTCGAACTGCTGTTGATCGCCGGCGGCGTCGCCCTCCTCTACGCCGGCGCGGAACTGCTCGTGGCGGGCGCGAGGGACCTCGCGCTCGCCGTGGGACTGAAGGCGTCGACGGTCGGCGTCACCGTCGTGGCGTTCGCGACGACGGCCCCGGAGCTCTTCGTCTCCCTGCTCGGCGCGGTCACGGTGTCGACCGACATCGGCCTCGGCGCGATCGTGGGCTCGAACATCGCGAACATCGGCCTCGTGTTGGGGGTGTCGGCGCTGATACGCCCGCTCGACGTCTCCGACACGGTGTTTCGCCGGGACGTCCCGTTCATGGTGCTGGCCGCGCTACTGTTGGTCGGTCTCGGCTGGGACGGGCGGATCGGACTCGTCGACGGCGTCGTGCTGCTCGGGACGCTCGTCGCGTTCACCGTCGCGGTGCTGCGACGCGTTCGGGAGAACCAGTCGGAGATCACTGACAGCGAGCGGGACGAGATGCCGGACGCGAAGGGCCGCGACGCCGCGATCGTCGTCGCCGGGATCGCGGCGCTCGTCCTCGGCTCGCGCTGGCTGATCGACGGCAGCGAGTCGCTGCTGGCGGCCGCCGGCTTCTCGGACATCTTCATCGGACTCACCGTGCTGGCGCTCGGCACGTCGCTGCCGGAACTGGCGGCCAGCGTCGTGGCCGCGGTCCGCGGCGAGGCGGAGTTCAGCGTCGGCAACGTCGTCGGCTCGAACATCTACAACGTCCTCGCCGTCATCGGCATCGTCGCCGTGGTGACCCCTATCAGCGTCGCCCCGGACGTCCGCGGCTTCGAGTTTCCCGCGCTGCTCGCGTTCACGGCCGTCGTCGTCGGCATCATGGCGTACAGCGAACGGATCACCCGGGTCGACGGCGTCGGCCTCACCGTCGGCTACGGGGTCTTCGTCTACCTGCTGCTCCCGTAGCGGGGGAGGGCGGAACCGGGTCGACGCGGCCCGACGGAGCCGGGTCGGTAACCGGAATCGACGGCTATTCGGCCGCGGGCGGCGGAGTCCGTGTCGTGATAGCGATCGTCGTCAGCCGGGCCGACAGCGCCTCGGCGCACATCGGCGAGCGGCTGCTGGAGGTCGGCGACTGGGAGGCGCGCGAGGACGAGTCGCGCCCCGACGCCGACGGGGGCGGAACGTACTACCGGACCGACGGGTTCGAGCTCCGCGAGTTCGACGAACTCCACATCCGCCTGTCGGACCCGACCGCCGCGTTCGACTGCGACCCCGCGTTCCTCGCGTTCGTCTCAAGGCACTCGGGGGAGACGGGCGAACTCCTGACCGCGCACGTCACCGGGAACTTCGGCGGGGCCGAGTACGGCGGCGACCCCGAGTCGCTGGCGCGGGCCGCCCCCGGCGCGGAGAAGCGCGTCGTCGAGGCGCTCGCGCGACACGCGCCGGAGGGGTACGAGGTCGGTATCGAGTGTACGCACCACGGGCCGACGGCCGTCTCCGTCCCGTCGCTGTTCGTCGAACTCGGCTCCGACGAGCCGCAGTGGGCGGACGCCGAGGCCGCCGCGGCGGTGGCGCGGGCGGTCCTCGACCTCCGCGGGACGGGCGCGGACCTCGCCGGCGATGACCTCGGCGACGCCGGAACCGAGGCGCGCCCCCGCCACGTCGTCGGCTTCGGCGGCGGCCACTACGCGCCGCGGTTCACCCGGATCGTCCGCGAGACCGAGTGGGCGGTGGGTCACGTCGGCGCGGACTGGGCGCTCGCCGACCTCGGCGCGCCCGCGGCGAACCGCGACGTGATCGACGCCGCGTTCGAGCGGAGCCGCGCCGACCGCGCGGTGATCGACGGCGACCGCCCGGAACTGACCGAGGTCGTCGAGGACCTCGGTTACCGGGTGGTGAGCGAGACGTGGGTGCGCGAGGTCGGCGACGCTCCGCTCCCGCTCGTCGAGCGGTTGGAGGCGGCGATCGGTCCGGTCGACGAGGGGCTGCGGTTCGGCGCGGTCGTCGACGAGGCGGCCGGGGCGTTCGGGGCGGTCAGCCCCGGCGAGGAGACCGGGGCGGTCGCGGACGCCGATGACGGCGCGGACGACGACGCCGGCTCCGGGGCGGCGGTCCGCGTCCGCGACCTCCCGGCGGAGCTGCTCGCCCGGGCGCAGGGGCTCGACGCCGGGGCCGCGCGGGAGGCGGTCGAGCGGGTCGCCGTCGCGTTCGACACGGAGCAGGGCGGGACCCGCGCCGCCGGCCGCGTCGCGTTCGCGATCGGTCCGGGGACGCCCGGGTACGGCGACCTCGTGACGGGGCTGGCGGAGGTGCTGGAGGCCGACTACGACGCGGTCGAGGTGGCGGCCGACCGGAACGCGGTGGTCGCTCGAACGGACGCGTTCGATCCGGCGCTGGCGGCCGAGCGGAGCGTTCCGGAGGGGCCGGCGTTCGGGCGGCTCGCCGACGGAGAGCCCGTCGAGGTCGACGGCGAGACCGTCGAGCCGGGAGAGGTGTCGCGGACGCGGACGGACCGGTTCCCCGTCGACGGGCGCGCGCTCGACTGATTTATAAGCGGCGTCGCCCCCGGGGAATGCGGGTGTGATAGCCGTACACTCGGTGGTCGGCCGCGAACGCCGGCGATTTCGGCGTCCGACCTGCGTCAGACGATCGGGCAAAAATAAATACGTCCGGGTCGCAACGACACGACATAATGGACTCTATCGTTGAGGACGCCATCGACGAAGCCGAAGAGGCCCCCGCAGAGGACGCCGGGGGAGCCGGCGAGAGCGCCGCCGGAGGGAGCGCCGGCGCGCCGCCGCAGACCGGGACGATGACGGACGACGAGCTACAGGACGTCCTCCAAGACCTCCAGACGAACATCACGGTCGTCGGCTGCGGCGGAGCCGGCGGCAACACGGTCAACCGCATGACCGAGGAGGGGATCCACGGCGCGAAGCTGGTCGCCGCCAACACCGACGTCCAGCACCTCGTCAACATCGAGGCCGACACGAAGATCCTGATGGGCCAGCAGAAGACGCAGGGCCGCGGCGCGGGCTCGCTCCCCCAGGTGGGCGAGGAGGCCGCCATCGAGTCCCAAGAGGAGATCCAAGACGCCATCGACGGCTCCGACATGGTGTTCGTCACCGCCGGGCTCGGCGGCGGCACCGGGACCGGCTCGGCCCCGGTCGTCGCGAAGGCGGCCCGCGAGTCGGGGGCGCTCACCATCGCCATCGTCACGACGCCGTTCACGGCCGAGGGCGAGGTCCGACGGACGAACGCCGAGGCCGGCCTCGAACGGCTCCGCGACGTGAGCGACACGGTCATCGTCGTCCCCAACGACCGCCTGCTCGACGCGGTCGGGAAGCTCCCCGTCCGGCAGGCGTTCAAGGTGTCCGACGAGGTGCTGATGCGCTCGGTGAAGGGGATCACGGAGCTGATCACGATGCCCGGCCTCGTCAACCTCGACTTCGCCGACGTCCGCACCGTGATGGAGAAGGGCGGCGTCGCGATGATCGGGCTCGGCGAGTCCGACTCCGACTCGAAGGCGCAGGACTCGGTGAAGTCCGCGCTCCGCTCGCCGCTGCTCGACGTCGACATCTCCGGCGCGAACTCGGCGCTGGTGAACGTCACCGGCGGCACCGACATGTCCATCGAGGAGGCCGAGGGCGTCGTCGAGGAGATCTACGACCGGATCGACCCCGACGCCCGGATCATCTGGGGGACCTCGGTCGACGACGAGCTCGAAGGGGAGATGCGCACGATGATCGTCGTGACCGGCGTCGAGTCGCCGCAGATCTACGGGAGCAACGGCGAGCCTCCGGAGGGCGGTGCCTCGCCGAACGACGTCGAGGACATCGACTACGTGGAATAGGCGTCGGTCGGGGCGCGTCGGCGCTCGTACGCCGCCGGCGACGCGCGCTGTGCCGGTCCGGGGCCGCATCAAAAGGTAAAAACCGTCTCGTCTCGAATCCGCTGGTAACATGGACGTTCCGTACGATCTCAACAGCTACATTCGGGTGCTGAAGCTGGCGAGCACGCCGAGCACCGACGAGTTCTTCCAGGTGTCGAAGATCGCCGGCGCGGGTATCCTGCTCATCGGGTTCATCGGGTTCCTGATCTTCGCGATCATGAGCCTGCTCCCGGGGGTCGGCGCGTAATGCCGATCTACTCGGTCAAGACGACGGCGAGTCAGGAGCGCACCGTCGCCGACATGCTCGCCGAGAAGGAGGCACCGGAGATCCAGGCCGTCATCGCCCCCGACCAGCTCACGAGCTACGTGATGGTCGAGGCGACCGACGGGACCGCGTTCGGCCGCATCCTCGACGAGATCCCGCACGCCCGCGGCGTCATCCAGAGCGGCGACGGGCCCGCCGAGAGCCCGTTCTCCGAGGTCGAGCACTTCCTCTCGCCGACCCCGGACGTGGAGGGGATCGGCGAGGGCGACATCGTCGAGCTGATCGCCGGCCCGTTCAAGGGCGAGAAGGCGCGCGTCCAGCGCATCGACGAGGGGAAAGACCAGGTGACCGTCGAGCTGTACGAGGCGACCGTCCCGATCCCGGTGACGGTCCGCGGCGACCAGATCCGCGTCCTCGACAGCGAGGAGCGGTAAGGTCGCTGGCCGGCCGAGCGGCTCGGCCGGCGGTGACGGAACGCCTCCCGGCCCGGCGATCTGACGCCGGCGTCGCACGCAACGACAAGGGCTTTATTCGACGACGACGGACCTCACGGATATGTTCGGCCACGGCGTGCCGGCGGTGTTGAGCGTGATCTCTGACACGTTCACGTTCGCGTGGATCGTGGCGATCCTCTTCGCGACGGCGTGGCTGCTCGACAGCCGCGGGCTGGCCGCGGGGCGCACGCTCGCGGCCGCGACGTGGGCGCTGTTCGGGCTCTTCTGGCTGTCGACGGTGCCGTACTTCGCGCTCGAACACCAGAGCTACGTCGAGTCGATCCTCGCGCTCGTCGGGTTCCCGGCGAGCGTGTACGCGGGATACCTCCTCTACGACGGACGGGCGTCGCTGTTCACGCTCACCCGGGCCATCGCGATCATGCTCTTCATCTACCTCCCGTTCGAGACGATCCCGGCCTTCACGCTCGCCGGCGTCGCGGTCCCGGAACCCCGTCGGATCCTCATCGAGGTCGTCGCGACGCAGACCGGGGCGCTCATCGACCTCCTCGGGTACGCGCCGGAGGCGGTGACGAGCAGCGAGGGATACCAGGCGGCGTACTCGTGGACCCTCGACGACGGCCACACCGTCGTCATCCACATCGTGTTGGCGTGTACGGGGTTGGGGAGCATGGCCATCTTCGGCGGGCTCGTGGCCGCGGTCGAGGCTCCGATCGCCCGGAAGCTCCGCGCGCTCGCGGTGTCGATCCCGCTCATCTACGTCCTGAACATCCTGCGGACGACGTTCATCTCGGTGGTGGCGGGCAATCAGTACATGCACTGGTACCCGGACCTCGTGTTGACGATGTTCGGCGCGACCGACCCGTACCGGGTCTCCTTCCTGGTCTCCGACCGGATCATGAGCCAGCTGCTGGCGGTGGTGGCGCTCATCGCGATCACCTTCCTCGCGGTCCGGGAGCTCCCCGAGCTGGCCGTCATCTTGGAGGACGTCCTCTACCTCCTCACCGGCGAGGAACACGACCTGACGGAGGCGCTCGACCTCCCGCGCGAACCGACGAACCGGTAGCGCCGGCGCCGGGACCCCGGTCGCTCGTGAGTCTATATACCGCTATATAGCAAACTATAGCCATACCGGTCGGGTACGGGCGATCATGGCTCCGAGGACGCGGGACGGACCGCCGGGCTCCGGCCGCGGCGTGCGGCGCGGGGGTGAACGGCGGTGCTAGACGGAGTCGACCCGTTCGTCTACCTGGAGACGAACGTCGCCAAGCTGGTGTTGGCGACCGCGCTCGGCATGTTCCTCGGGCTGGAGCGGGAGTGGTCACAGAAGTCCGCGGGGATCCGGACGTTCGCGCTCGTCAGCCTCGCGGCCGCGGTGTTCTCGCTGCTCGACGAGCCGGGGTTGCTCGTCGTCGGCGGCGCGCTGGTGGTCGCCAGCGCGGTGCTGCTCGCGGTCCGGAGCTTCGTGGAGCCCGACGTCGGCGGGCTCTCTCTGACCACCTCGGCGTCGCTGCTCGTCGCGTACGGGGTCGGCGTGCTCGTCGCCGAGGGGCTGTTCATCGAGTCGGTGACGGTGGCCGTCCTCTCGTCGCTGCTGCTCGTGTTGAAGCGGGAGCTCCACCAGTTCGCGTGGGGGCTCTCGCGCGAGGAGGTCCGCAGCGCGGTGGAGTTCACCATCCTCGCGTTCGTCGTCTTCCCGCTGTTGCCCGCGGAGACGGTCGACCCGTGGAACGCGGTCCAGCCGCGGCTCGTCTGGTCGCTCGTGGTCGCGGTCAGTGCGATCGGCTTCGTCAACTACGTATTGGTGAAGCGGTACCAAGGCCGCGGTTACGCGGTGACGGGCTTCTTCGGCGGGCTCGTCAACTCGACGGCGGTCGTCGCCGATGATGGCCGAGCGCGCGAAGGGACGGGCGGACCTCGGGGAGATCGCGGTGGGGTCGATCCTGCTCGCGAACGCCGCGATGGCCTTCCGGAACGCCGCGGTGGTGGCCGTCTTCGTCCCCGAGGCGGCGCTCGTCGTCGGCGCGCCGCTCGGCGCGATCACCCTCACCGGGGTCGGCGTGGCGGTGTGGCGCAGCGACTGGCGCACGTCGATGGAGGCGGATCTCACCTCGCCGTTCAGCCTCCGGAACGCGCTCACCTTCGGCGCGCTCTTCCTGATCGTACTGCTCGTCTCCGCGGTCGCCGAGCGGGCATTCGGCGCGGGCGGATTCGTCGCCACCGCCTTCCTCGCGGGGCTGGTGTCGTCGGGGACCGCGACGACCACGGCCATCTCGCTGCTGGGGACCGGCCAGATCGGCGTCGACGCCGCGGTCGCGGGCGTGGTCGCCGGGACGGCCGCGAGCATCCTCGTGAAGACCGCGTTCGCGGCGAGCATCGCGCGGGAACTGGTCAGGCCGGTGTTCCTCTGGAACCTCCTGTTGATCGCCGTCGGCGTGGCGGCCGGGCTCCCGCTGTTGCTGTTGTGAGCGGCGTCGGCCGCGGCGCGTTACCGGTCCGGACGGGCCCGCGTCAGGAGAGGTGTTCGGCGATGTCCGTCGAGGACATCATCCCGACGTAGTCGCCGTCGACGACCGGGAGGTGTTTCACGCCGTACATCGTCATCATCGCGGCGACCTCCTCCAGCATGAGGTCGGGCGTCACCGTTTCGACGTCCTCGGTCATCACGTCTCGGACCGTCGTCGCCTCGGGGTCGCGCCCGTCGGCGACCGCCCCGACGACGTCGCTCTGCGTGAGGATACACCCCCCGCCGGTCGTCACGACGAGCGCGCTGATGTTCTCGTCTCGCATCCGCCTCGCGGCGTCCCGGAGCGGGGCGTCCGCGCCGATCGTCTCCAGCGGCGTCGACATCACGTCTTCGACGCGGGTCCTGTCGTCGAGATCCATGCCTCGACGTGTGTTATCTCGTGTCATTACTCTTCCGGAACGCACAACCGGCGGCGTCGACCGGCCGACCGATCGGGCGGGCAGGTGGCGGGCCGGAGTCGGGACGCGTCACCCGACCCGCGAGAGGTACGCCGTGAGGTCCGTCGTCGACACCATCCCGACGGGTTTCCCGCGGTCGTCGGTCACGGGGAGGTGGGTGTAGCCGTGCGCGGTCGGCTCCGCCAGCTCCGCGACGGTGTCCCCGCGGCCGACGGTGACCACGTCGGTCGTCATGAACGCCTCGACCGGCGTCCGGTCTTTCGGGTCGTTGTCGCGGACGAGGGCGACGAAGTCCGTGGCGGTGATCAGCCCGGCCAGCGCCCCGTCGGGCTCGACGACGAGGATCGAGCCGACGCCGGTCTCGCGCATCTGCTCCGCCGCGTCGGCCGCGTCGGCCCCCCGCTCGATAGTCGTCAGCTCGGTCGACATGAGTCGGTCCACGGGCACATCATTCATGCCGCGTGGTAACGTGGGCCGCGGTAATCAAGCGTGCGGTCGGTTCGGGACGGTCCGCGCCGCGACCGCGAGTGGCTCGCTCGTCGGCGAGAGATTCACTCGTCGGCGAGGGACTCGGGGGCTCCGGCGAGGCCGATGAGGGCGTCCGCCTCGACGTGGTGGAGGTCGCCGGGGATCACGAGCAGGTGGAGCGGGTCGCCGAACTCGCGGTCGGCCAGCGCGCTCAGCCGGTCGGCCGCGACGACCGCGTCCGGGGAGCCGGCGCGCGCGACGACGACCGCGAGCTCGTCGCGCCAGCCGTCGGCGAGCAGGCCCGCGGCGACGTCCGCGGTCATGTACTCCTCGTGGTCGGGGTCCGGGCCGGTCGGGCCCGTCCCCACCTTGATGTCGAGGTAGACGACGGTGTGGAGCCCGCGCTCCCGGTTCGCCTCGATCGTCTCGACCACGCTCCCCGGGACGTCGTCGCCGCCGTGCGCGTACGGGAACGGGAGCGTCGTCGCCTTGCCGAACCGGTAGTTCTGGAGGCCGGTGAGGCTCGACGCCGCCGACTGGGCGGTGACGCCGTGGATCACGCGCGTGTCGATCCCGCGCTCCTCGGCGCGGAGGCGGAGGTCGGTGTGGGTGGTCGAGATCATCGTGTCGCCGGCGGTGAGGAACGCGGCGTCGCCGGACTCGGCCGCCGCGAGTATCGCCTCGGGGTCCTGCTCGACCCCGGGGCGGTCGCGCACCTCGACGTCGACGCCGTGGTGCGCCTCCAGGTCCGCGACGTCGGCACCGACCAGCCGACTGGTGTAGAACTCCGCGAAGACGCGGTCGGCCTCGCGTATCGCCTCGCGCCCCTCGACGGTGACGGAGCGCTCGTCGTAGAGGCCGAGTCCGATGAACGTGAGCATGCGAGCGCTCGGCGCGCGGCGAAGTAAAAGGGCGCGGAACCCTCGCCCGGTGGTGTGCGAAAGTTTGACACCCTAATAGACCTTCATCATTGTCCCTTGGGATTCCATAGCAAGCCCTAAGAGGGAACCAGCATAACTTCGGACCACGAGGCCCACTCGGGCTCACATACCACTATGACTGACGACGAACTCATCTGGCGGATTTCGGGGGGATCCGGTGACGGGATCGCTTCGACCAGCCAGAACTTCGCGAAGGCCTTGATGCGATCGGGGCTCAACGTCTTCACGCATCGCCACTACCCGTCGCGGATCCGCGGCGGTCACACGTACACCGAGGTCCGCGCGTCGGCGGGCCCCGTCGAATCCCGCGGTGACGGGTACAACTTCCTGCTCGCGCTCGGCGACTCGTTCGCCCGCAACCCGCAGGAGGAAGCCGTCTACGGGAACGAGGAGATCAAACCGCTCTCGGAGAACTTGGACGAACTCCGCGAGGGGGGCGTCATCATCTACGACGAGGGGCTGCTCGACGCCTCGGAGATTCCGAACTTCGAGGAACGGGTCGAGGAGAACGACTGGCACGTATACCCTCTCGACCTCCGCGGGCTCGCCCGCGACATGGGTCGCGAGGTCATGCGCAACACGGCCGGCGTCGGCGCGACCTGCGCGCTGACCGGCATGGAACTCGACCACGTCGAGGACCTGATGCGCGACGCGATGCCGGAGAAGATCCTCGATCCGAACCTCGAGATCCTCGAGACCGCCTACGAGCAGGTCCAAGAGGAGTACGACGTCGACGCGCCCGACGTCTCCGTCCCCACGGGCGAACACGACGAGACGCAGCTGCTCATGTCCGGGTCGGACGCCATCGCCTACGGGGCCATCGACGAGGGCTGCCGGTTCATCTCCGGCTACCCGATGACCCCGTGGACCGAGGTGTTCACCATCATGTCCCAGAACCTGCCGAAGCTCGACGGGATCTCCGAGCAGGTGGAAGACGAGATCGCCGCGGCCGCGCTCGCGGTCGGGGCCTCGCACGCCGGCGTCAAGGCGATGTCCGGCTCCTCGGGCGGCGGGTTCGCGCTGATGTCCGAGCCGCTCGGGCTCGCCGAGATGACGGAGACGCCCGTCGTCCTCGTCGAGGCCATGCGCGCCGGTCCCTCGACCGGGATGCCGACGAAACCGGAGCAGTCCGACCTCGAACACGTCCTCTACACCTCGCAGGGCGACTCCCAGCGCGTCGTGCTGGCTCCCGGCACCGTCGAGGAGGCGTACGAGCAGTCGCGGCTCGCCTTCCGGCTCGCCTACGAGTACCAGATCCCGACGATCCTCCTGTACGACCAGAAGCTCGGCGGCGAGCTGAAGAACGTTCCGAAGAGTCACTTCGACCGCGAGCCGAACCCGACGCTCGGGAAGACGCTCTCGGAGGACGCGCTGTCCGAGCAGCCCCACAGCGAGGACGGGAAGTTCCACCGCTTCCAGCACGACGTCGACGACGGCGTCTCGCCGCGGTCGATCCCCGGCCAGAAGGGCGGCCGCTTCCTCGCGACGGGCAACGAGCACGACCCGACCGGTCACATCAGCGAGTCCCCGGAGAACCGGGTCGCGCAGATCGACCGGCGGGCCGAGAAGCTGGCGGCGATCCGCGACGACCTCGACACCGAGGACACGGGATCGTACGCCGGCCCCGAGGACGCCGAGTACGGCATCCTCACGTTCGGCAGCCAGCAGGGGACCGTTGAGGAGGCGGTCGGTCGCCTCAACGACGCCGGCGTCTCGGTGAAGTCGTACGGCGTCTCCGACATGCTGCCGTTCCCGACCGAGCAGGTCGAGGCGTTCGTCGAGAGCGTCGACGAGGTCCTCGTCGTCGAGATGACGGCGTCCGGACAGTTCCGCGGGCTCGTCCAGAAGAACCTCGGCCGCTACGGCGAGCGGCTGTCGAGCCTGTTGAAGTACAACGGGAACCCGTTCGAGCCGGCGGAGGTCGTCGACGGGTTCGAGGCCGCGATCGTCGAGGGCGACGGCGACGCCCCCGGCCACCAGACCACCTTCGTCCCAGCCGCAGGTGACTAACCAATGAGCACGTTTTCAGCGATCGGAGAGGAGCGAGAGATCGACCGCGACGAGTACACGCCCGGCGTGGAGCCGCAGCCGACCTGGTGTCCGGGCTGCGGTGACTTCAGCGTCCTCAAGGCGCTCAAGCAGGCGCTCCCGGAAGTCGGGCGGACGCCCGAGGAGACGCTGCTGTGTACCGGGATCGGCTGTTCGGGCAAGCTGAACAGCTACCTCGACACGTACGGGTTCCACACGATCCACGGGCGCTCGCTGCCCGTGGCCCGCGCCGCGAAGCTGGCGAACCCCGACCTCGAAGTGATCGCCGCTGGCGGCGACGGCGACGGCTACGGGATCGGCGGGAACCACTTCATCCACACGGCCCGGGAGAACCACGACATGACGTACATCGTCTTCAACAACGAGATCTTCGGGCTCACGAAGGGGCAGACCTCCCCGACCAGCCCGAAGGGCCACAAGTCGAAGACGCAGCCCTCCGGCAGCGCCAAGGAGCCGATCAAGCCGCTCTCGATGTCGCTCAACGCCGGGGCCTCGTACGTCGCCCGCACGGCCGCGGTGAACCCGAACCAGGCGAAGGAGATCATCACCGAGGCGATCGAACACGACGGGTTCGCGCACGTCGACTTCCTCACCCAGTGCCCGACCTGGAACAAGGACGCGCGCCAGTACGTCCCGTACATCGACGTCAACGACTCCGACGACTACGAGTTCGACAAGACGGACCGCGTCGAGGCCGCGGAGATGATGCGCGAGACCGAGGAGTCGCTGTACGAGGGCGAGGTCCTCACCGGCCGCTTCTACGTCGACGAGGATCGCCCCTCCTACGGCCAGGAGAAGCAGACGATCGGCGAGATGCCCGAGGAGCCGCTCGCCGAGCGCTACTGGGACGACGACTACGAGTGGGAGCGCTCCCACGACATGTTCCTCGACAAACACGCCTGAACGGAGTCGGTGGCCGTTCACGGCGCGGCGGGTTCGTTTTTTGATTCGCAAGGTATTTTTTCATTGGTGACAAACGTACTCGTATGAGCACGGTATCGACGGAGGAACGGATCCTCTCTGTGTTAGAAGAGGACGCACAGGCGTCTTGCGGGGAGATCGCCGAACGAGCCGACGTCTCGAAGCCGACGGTGCGGAAGTACATCGACCGCCTCGAAGAGCGAGGCGTGATCGTCGGCTACTCGGCGGAGGTCGACCCGAAGAAGCTCTCGTCGCAGTCGATCGCCATGGTCGGGATGGACGTCGACTCCGGCCAGTACGTGGAGGCCACGCGGGAGCTGAAGTCGCTCGACGAGGTACAGGCGCTGTACACCTCCTCCGGCGACCACATGCTGATGGCGGAGATCCGCGCCGGCAACGGCGACGAGCTCGGCGACGTCATCTCCGAGAAGCTGCTCGGCGTCGACGGCGTCACCGCCGCCCATCCCTCGTTCCTTCAGGAGCGACTGAAGTAGTCGGCGCGGAGCCGACCGTTTTTTCGACCGTCGCGCCCGCGACTAAGCGAGCGCGCGCGGGTCGGCGACGACGATTGACTCGTCGCCCGCCGGGCTGCGTCGAGTCCCGCGGGGCGCGAACCCGTGCGCGCTGAAGAACTCCTCCGCGCTCGGTCGATCGGCGGGGACCGTCGCGCGGAGCACCTCGACGCCCTGCCCGGCGAGCGCGGTCCCCACGCGAGCGAGCAGCTCGTCCGCCACTCCCTCGCCGGCGCGGTTCGGGTGGACCCACAGCGCCAGTAGCTCCGCCTCCGTCCCGTCGGGGTCGGGGTGTGCGATCGCCAGACCGACGGGCCCCTCCTGAGCGTGCTCCATCAGGAACGACCACTCGGCCTCGGCGGCGGCCTCGCGGACCCCGGCGGCGGACACGTCCAGTAAGGGCGCGCCGATGTCGTCGAACACCGACTCCTCGCGGGCTCGCGAGACCGCCGTTCGTAGGTCCTCCGCGTCGTCGGGCCGAGCCGCCCGGACATCCATGTTCGACCGTGAGTAAAGAACGCACCTATAGGTTTCGGGATGCGAATTGTTGCCACAGTATCGCCCGGGCGAGAACCGCGACCCGTCGGGCCAGAATCACGCGGGCGGGGTCGCTACGCGACGGGCTCGACGCCGATCGTGACCGCGACGCCTTCGACCGCCCACTCCTCGACGAGGCCGCCCTCCGCGTCGGCGGCGTCGCTCGCGTCGTCGAGCCACGCGTCGGCGCGCACCTCGCCGGCGATCAGGTCGGCGTGGTCGTCGACGAAGCCGGCGACGCGGTCGTCGTCGACCGCGACGCCGACGCGGATCCGCGCCTCCACGTCGAGGTCGAGCTCCTTGCGCATCTCTTGGATCCGGCGGATCACGTCGCGGGCGTACCCCTCCGACTCGATGTCGGGCGTCAGCGAGGTGTCGACGTAGACGGCGCCGCCCTCGAAGTCGGCCCCGGAGACGTGCTCCGGCGGCTCCGCGACGTACTCGACCATCTCGTCGTCGAGGTCGACGGGCTCGCCGTCGACGGCGACCGCGCCGCCCTCGACCTCGGCCCGGGTCGCGCCCTGAACCGCCTCCATGACCTTCTGGGCGTCGCCGCCGAACGCCGGCCCGATGGCGGCCATCTGCGGCTCCGCGGTCTCGACCAGCTCGTCGAAGGCGTCGGTGACGACCACCTCGCGGGCGTTGACGCGGTCGGCGATCAGCGATTCGAGCCGGTCGACCGCGGCCGCGACCGCCTCGTCGCCCGTCTCGACGACGACGCGCGGGACGGGCCAGCGGAGCTTGCGGCCGGCCTGCTGGCGCGCGTTCGCGGCCGCCTCCTCGATGTCGCGGAAGGCTGCCACGTCGCGTTCGAGGTCCGGGTCGCGCAGGTCGGCGTCCGGCTCGGGGTACGACAGCGCGTGGACCGTCGTCGCCCCGCCGTCGAGCCGCTGGTACATCCGCTCGGTCAGGTACGGCGCGATCGGCGCGAGCAGCCGGATCACCTCGTCGAGGACCGTCGCGAGCGTGGCGTACGCGCCGCGCTTCGAGGCCGAGTCGGTCTCCTCCCACATGCGGTCGCGGACCGCCTTGACGTAGAAGCGCGAGACGTCCTGCGTGACGAACTCGATCACGGCGTTGACGGCGTCGCTCACCTGATAGTCGTCCCAGGCGGCGGCGACCTCGGCCTCCACGGACTGGAGCCGCGAGAGCACCCACTTGTCGACGAGCTCGAGCTCGCCGTCGGCGAGGTCGGCGTCCGCCGGGTCGTAGCCGTCGAGGTCCATGTACTCCAGCGGGAACCGAAACACGTTCCAGAGGATGTTGAGCTTGCCTTGGATCTCGCCGAGCCCGTCCCACTCGAACGCGAGGTCGACGCCCTGCTGGTCGTGGCTGAGCAGGTAGGTGCGGAGCGGGTCGCGGCCGGCGCGCTCGATCGCCTCCTCCGGCGTGACGATGTTGCCGACCGACTTCGACATCTTCCGGCCGTCCTCGTCGTTGGCGAAGCCGTGCATCAACACCTCTTCGTAGGGGATCTCGCCGACCGCGGCGGTCCCCATGCCGAGCTGCGACCAGAACCAGCCGCGGGTCTGGTCGTGCGCCTCGATGATGAGGTCGGCGGGCCACAGTTCGTCGTGCGCGGCCTCGTCGCTCGGGTAGCCGAGGGTGCCCCACGTGGCGACCGAGGAGTCGAGCCACACGTCGAACACGTCCTCGACGCGGCGGTAGGTCGTCCCGTCCTCGACGATCGTGAGGCCGTCGACGGCGGGGCGGTGGAGGTCGATCGAGTCGGGGTCGACCGCCTCCTCGACGCGCTCGGCGAGCTCCTCGCGGGTGCCGATCACGATCATGTCCTCGTCGAGGCTTCCCGCCTCGGCGTCCTCCGGGACCCAGATCGGGATCGGGACGCCCCAGTAGCGCTGACGGGAGACGTTCCAGTCGGGCGCGTCCTCGATGAAGTCGCGGAACCGGTTGTCCCGGGCCCACCCGGGGTGCCACTCCGATTCCTCCATGTTGTCGAGGAGGTCGTCTTTCACGTCCGTGATCGAGATGAACCACTGGTCGGTGACCAGCTGGATGATCCCGGTGTCACAGCGCCAACAGTGGCCGTAGCTGTGGTCGACGGTGCCGTGCGCGAGCATGTGGCCGTCCGCGACCAGGTCCTCGATGATGTCGTCGTTGGCGTCGCGCACGAACTGGCCGGCGTACTCGCCGGCCGCCGCCTCGAACTCGCCGTTCGGCCCGACCGGACAGTGGACGTCGAGCCCGAGTTCGGTGCCGCGGTGGAAGTCCTCCTCCCCGTGCCCCGGCGCGGAGTGGACCAGCCCGGTGCGGTCGGCCTCGACGTAGTCGGCGGCGTACACCCGCCCGGCCCCCTCGAAGTCGGGGTACTCGGCGACGCGGTCGGCGAGGGGATGGTCGTACGCCCAGCCGACGAGCTCGTCGCCCGAGAGCTCCGCCTCGACCTCGTAGTCCTCGTAGCGCCCCTCGCCGAGCACGTCCTCGACGCACTCCGCGGCGACGTAGAGGAGCTCCGCTTCGCCCCCTTTCTCCGCGCGGACCGCGTTGTAAGTGAGCCCCTCGTCGACGGCGACGAAGGTGTTCGCGGGGATGGTCCACGGCGTGGTCGTCCAGATGACGAGGCTCCCCTCGCGGTCGGCGAGCGGGAACTTCACGTAGATGGAGGGGTCCTCGACGTCCTCGTACTCGACCTCGTTGTTGGCGAGCCCGGTCTCGCAGCGCGGGCACTGCGAGATGGACCGCTTCCCCTGCTCGACGAGCCCGTTGTCGGCGACCTCGGAGAACGCCCACCAGGCGGCCTCCATGTACTCCGGCGAGATGGTCTCGTACGGGTCCTCGAAGTCCATCCAGACGCCGATGGACTCGAAGTCCTCGTCCATCGCCGCCCGGTTGTCGAGGGCGAACTGCTTGCACTTCTCGATGAACGACTCCATCCCGTACTCTTCGATGTCCCGCTTGTTCTCGAAGCCGAGCTCCTCCTCGACTTTCACCTCGATCGGGAGCCCGTGCATGTCGTAGCCGGGGCGGTCGGTGACGCGGTGGCCGGTCATCCGCTTATACCGGATGACGGCGTCCTTCAGCGTCTTGTTCCAGGCGGTCCCGAGGTGCATCTGTCCGGACGTGTACGGCGGGCCGTCCACGAAGAAGAACGGCGGGTCGTCGGCGTGCGCCTCCTTCGCCGCCTCGTAGGCGTCGTGGTCGTCCCAGTACTCGTCGACCGCGGCCTCGACGTCCGCGGGCGCGTACTGGTCGTCGATCTGCTCCATACGCGTTGGTCTGCGCGCGCGTATTTGAATACGGCGGAGTCGTGGGAACGGTTCTGTCGACGCCGCGGCGGGGTCGTGAAGACGGTTCCGTCGACGCCCGTGTTCGAGCGCGACGCGGCCCCGGTGCCGGGGGCTCGGTCTCCGCGGCGGACCGGTACGGTCACGTTTATCAGGGTAATTAGCACATACCAATACCGCCGACTGCCGTCCGACTCGTCCATGGATGTCGCACGCTCGGCGCTCGTCGGCGCGACAGTACTCTGTATCGCGGTCGCCGCGACCGGTGGCGCGATGGCCGCCGACCCGGTGACGCTCACCGTCTCGGTGACCGACGAGGACGGCGACGCCGTCGGCGGCGCGACGGTCGAGGCGGCGTGGGAGACGGACGCGGGCGAGACGGGGACCGCCTCGGGCACGACGGCGACCAACGGGAACGTCCTGCTCGACGTTCCCGAGGGGTCGAGCGTCACGCTGCGCGTCGACGACGACACGTACGTCCGGAACCGACCCCTCCGGATCGCCAACGCGACCGAGTCGACCGTCGACCTCGGCGTCGCCCGGAGCGGGACCGCGACGCTGACCGTCTTCGACGGCGAGAACCGGACGCAGGCCGACGCGAGTGTCCGGGTCCGCGACGAGGACGGTCGGACGGTCGACCGCGGCGAGACGGACGACGAGGGCGTCTACGAGACGGCGCGCCTCGAGCGCGGTACCTACGAGGTCGCCGTGGTGAAGCCGGGGTACGTCGAGGTGGAGCGCGAGGTGGTGGCGGGCGCGAACGCGGCGGCGACGGTGTCGATAGAGCGGGGCACCACGACCCTCGACGTGCGCGCGCTCGACGACCACTTCGACCCGCCCGCTCCGATCGAGACGGGAGCGATTCAGGTGTCCTCGCCGGTGTACGACGGAGAGGTGAGCGTGACGGAGGGGTCGGCTTCGCTCACCGTTCCCGTGAACGTCCTGTACACGGTCGCGGTGGTCAAGGACGGGTACGAGGCGTCGCCGGAGCGCGTCAGGGTGGGGGAGTCGCCGGTGACCGCGAACGTCACCGCACAGCGGAACGCCGCCCTCTCCGTCACCCCGTCGAACGAGCGCGTCATCGTCGGAGAGACGACGCGCGTGACGGTGCGGAACGCCTACGACGAGCCGGCCGCGGGCGTGACCGTCGAGGTGAACGGCGAGGCCGTCGGCGAGACCGACGACCGCGGCGAACTCGAAGTGCCGATACGGACCGCGGGAGACCGGACGGTCGTCGCCCGGGACGGCGACACGGCGTCCGACCCGGTGACGGTGACGGGCGTCGACCCGTCGGAGGAGGACACCGGGAACGCTTCCGACGACGGGGCGGCGGGAAGCGACGGAGACGGGGCCGACGGCGGCGACGGGACCACCGACGACCAAAACCCCGGATTCGGGGTCGTCGCGGCCCTTCTCGCGGTCTTGTCGGTGGCCGTCGCGAGTCGAGTCCGCGGTCGATGAGGGTTGCGGCGCGGCGTCGGGCCCGGCGGCGGGCGGCGTCGAGACGGGTGTTCACCGCGGCGCGGGTCCGCCGCCGAAGTAGTCCGCGAGTCGCTCCGCCGCCTCGGCCGCGCGCGGCGTCACGAGGGCGAACCGGATCCAATCGCTGCGGGCGGTGCCGAACGCCTCGCCGGGCATCCCGGCGACGCCGGCCTCGTCGACCAGCCGCTTGACGTTCGCCATCGTGCCGGGGAAGTCGTCGAAGCGCGCGAGGACGTAGAAGGCCCCCTCGGGGCGGCTGTACTCCGCGCCGGCCGCGTCGAGAGCGTCGGTGAACGCCGCGACGCGGTCCGCGAGCAGGTCCCGCGACTTGGCGTAGTACTCCGGCGGCGTCTCGGCGAGCGCGTGGTACACCGCGTGCTGGGAGGGTCGCGCGCCGGCGACGTTCACCAGCATGTGCCGCGTCTTGGCGTCGCCGACGTGCGCCTCGGGGAAGATCCCGTAGCCGACGCGGAAGCCCGTGATCGCCATCGACTTCGAGAAGCCGCCGGTGACGACCACGCGGTCGGAGCCGAGCGCCAGCGCCGACTCGAACGAGCCGGAGAGGTCGAACCGGCCGTACACCTCGTCGACGACGACGAGCGCGTCGACCGCCTCCGCGACGGCGACCGCCTCGCGGACCGCGTCGAGGTCGTAGACGGCTCCGGTCGGGTTGTTCGGCGTGTTGAGAACGATGAGCGCCGTGTCCTCGCTCGCCGCCTCGCGGATCGCGTCGACGTCGAGCCCGCCGTCGCGCGTCGTCGGCACGAGCGTCGGCGTCCCGCCGAGCAGGTGGGTCTTCCCGGGGTAGTACGGGTACACCGGGTCCATGAGCAGCGCCTCGTCGCCCGCGTCGCGGTCCAAGGCGCGGGCCATCGCGAGGTAGTTCGCCTCGCCGGTCCCGTTAGTGACGACCACGCGCCCGGGGTCGACGCCCCGGCGCTCGGCGATCGCCTCGCGGAGTTCGCGGAGCCCCTCGCTCGGCGGGTACTGGAAGTCGGCGGGCGGGAAGTCGGCGTACTCGCGGAGCGCCTCACGGAGCGCGGCGGGCGGCTCCCAGTCAGGGTTGCCGCTCACCATGTCGATGACGTCGCCGTCGGCGGCCGCGGCGTACTGCATCACGTGGAAGAACTTCGGCTCCTCGTACTCCATACGGGCGGGTCGGGCGCGCCCGCCGTGGCTCTTTCGCCCGGAGCGCGCGTCGCAGCGGGGGACCGTCTCGACGCGGCGGCCGCCGCCGCGATCCGGTGGTTTGACTTACCGATGGCCGTTCTCCGAGACATGAACAAACGCGGCCACGTCCTCAACGGTCTGCTGCTCGCCTTGGGGCTCGGCTTCATCGTCGAACCCGGACTCGACGCCGCGACCGCGACGACGGTCGCCGAGATCACCGTCCCGGTCGTGTTGGGGGCTCTGTTCCCCGACGTCGACACGGCCTTCGGGCGGCACCGCAAGACGCTCCACAGCCTCCCCGTGCTGGCGGTCTTCCTCGCGTACCCGATCGTCTTCGGCAACCTCCAGTACGTGTGGATCGGCGTGTTGACCCACTACGTCCTCGACGTGGTGGGGAGCCGGCGCGGGATCGCGCTGTTCCACCCGCTCTCGGACACGGAGTACGGCCTGCCGAGCGGCGTGACGACGAGTAGCAAGTACGCCGACCTCGTCACCGTGGTCATCACCGCGATCGAGCTCGCGGCCTTCTGGGCGATTCACACCTACGTCGTCAACTTGGACCTGGACCTCTCCGCCGCCTCCGAGGCCGCGGCCGGCTTCGGACTGTGAGCGGCGCGCGGTAGCGACGCCGCTCGGCGGCGTCGATGGCTGCGGCCCGGGCGTCCGACCGTCGCTACTCGTAGACGCTCACGTCGTCGAACCGGCCCTCGTAGGCGACGTTCGACGGGAGCGTCGGCTCGTTGCCCGAGAGGAACATCCGGTCGAGCTTCGCCCACGTGTTCTCGTAGCCGAGGTGCGCGAACTCGACGAGCCCGCGGAGCTGGTGGCCGGCTCCGCCGCGGTGGATGACGGTTCGGGGTCGCCGCTCGCGGAAGGCGTCGACGACCGCCTCCTCGTCGGGGAGGTCGCCCTCGAAGGCCGTCCACGCCTCGCCA
>NZ_AOJL01000031.1 GCF_000337035.1 Halorubrum coriense DSM 10284 | reverse complement strand
GGCGCGCGAGTTCTGGTGCGGCAGCAGCTTCGTGTTGTAGGTCTCGACCGCGTCGATCCGGTCGGCGTGCGCGTCGATCTCCGGGCGCGTCAGCGAGATGGTCGCGAACCCGGGGTGGGGGACGAGGACGGCCGCGTCCTGCCGCTCGAACTCGGCCATCGCGCCCTCGAAGGTGATGTAGTCGGGGACGGGATCGGAGAGGCCCAAGACGAGGAGGTGTCGCCGGTTCCCCCAGTCGCCGGTGAACACCTCGCGGGCGGGGATGACCTGAAGCTCGTCGTCGGTGTACCGGGCCGCACGCTCGCGGACCGTCGGGAGGCGCGTGAAGTGCGGCGCGTACACGAGCGCGTCGATGTCGCGGGCCTTCGCCCGGGCGACGACCTCGTCGTCGAGCACCTTGACGTGGGCGTCGACGCGCGTTCTCGATCGGGTCACGGTCGGACGGTCGGCGCGCCCGCGCAAAGGCGTATCGTTCGACGACGACGGTGCCGCGACCGCGGGTCCGCCGTCGCGGCGTCGACGCAGGCGAGCGCCCCGGGGTCGCCCGGGACGACCGCCGCGGCGCGACCGCGTCGAGTTGGGAAACCGTTAATCCCCCTCGGGCGAGAGTCCGGGTATGGCCCCTCGCTGGACGTGCGGCATCGGCGACTGCGACGCCGCCTTCGACGACGTGGAGGCGGCGATCGTCCACCAGACGAACGATCACCAGCGCCACGAGTGTAAGGTGTGCGGCACCATCGTTCCCGACGGCTACTTCGCGATCCGCCACGCGTTCGACGAGCACACGCGCGCCGAGTTCGTCCGCGCGTACGACGCCGACTCGGCGGCGGTCCGCCGCCGCGAGGAGATCAAAGGCGAGATCGAGTCCGAGGCGGACCTCCAGCGGGTCGTCGAGGAACTCGACCGCGGCGTTTGACGCTCCGCCGTCCCGATTTATAAGACCCGCTTCCCGAGCGCGCTCGCCGCCAACTCCGTTGCCAGTTCCGCCGTCTCGTTATGCTGGTCCAGCGTCGGATTCACCTCGACGATCTCCATCGAGCGGAGCGCGTCGGTCTCGTCGACGATCTCCATCGCGCTGTGGGCCTCCCGGTAGGTGACCCCGCCCCGGACCGGCGTCCCGACGCCGGGGGCGGCGTTGGGGTCGAGCCAGTCCAGATCGAGGCTGACGTGGATCCCGTCGACGCCGGTCGAGGCGACTGTGAGCGCCTCCTCCGTGACCTCCGTGATCCCCCGCTCGTCGATGTCGGACATCGTGTACGCCGCGAAGCCGCGGTCGCGGATCAGCTCCACCTCCGCCTCGTCGACCGATCGGAGCCCGACCAAGGCGACGTTCTCCGGCGAGAGCCCCGGCGCGTTCGCCCACTCGGTGTCCGCGAACTCGTCGATGCCGAGCGCGGCCGCCAGCGGCATGCCGTGGACGTTCCCAGACGGCGTCGTCGCGGGCGTGTTGAGGTCGGCGTGCGCGTCGAACCACACGGCCCCGATGTCGGCGTCGCGGGCGGACCCGGAGAGGCTCCCGATGGCGATGGAGTGGTCGCCGCCGAGCGCGAGCGGCACCTCGCCGTCGGCGAGCGTCGCCGCGACCTCGTCGCCGAGCTGTCGGCAGACCTCTTCGGTCTCGCGGAGGAACTTCGCTTTCCCCTCGCTCGGCGCGTCCGCGTCCGGGTCGCGCTCTTCGGCCCGCGGGACGTGGAGGTCCCCCGCGTCGACGACCTCGACGCCGGCTCCGGCGAGCTGGTCCGCGAGCCCGCCGTACCGGATCGCCGAGGGCCCCATGTCGACCCCGCGTCGGTTCGCCCCGTAGTCCGTCGGCGCGCCGATGATCCTGACCGTGGTCATGTCGGCTACCCGACGCGCCGGCGCTTCAAAGGTGGGGATCGGCCGCCGCGGACCGCGGCCGGCCCGTCGGCGTCGTCGGTGAGCGACCGGCCGGATCGGACACCGTTTTGCGGCCGGGTCCCCTCGGGGCGGGTATGAGCAGCTCCGACCCCCGGTCGGTCGACCCCAGCGACATCGAGCCGATCGGCGCGGTCATCGCGGTCGCGTTCACCGGCGCGGCGATCGGACTCGCGGGGGCCGCGGTGTCGTTCGTCGCCGTCGACTTCGGCGTCGCGCTGATCGGCGTCGGCGTCGTCGTCGCGCTCTCTAGCCCGCTCGCGTACGTCCGGATGAAGCGGCTACGCGGCGAATAAGCCGGGAGTGCGCGTCGCGTCGGATCCCCGCTCGACCGGATTCTACACGATCATTTATAAGTGAATTCCATCGCATTTAAGCGGGGGCATCGTGTATTTGCCACCATGTCATCGATCGAGCTCACGTCGAGCCAGAAGAGCATCCTCACGGCCTTGATCAACCTATACGGGGAGCAGGAGGATGCCGTGAAAGGCGAGGCGATCGCCGAGGAAGTCGACCGCAACCCGGGGACGATCCGCAACCAGATGCAGAGTCTCAAGGCCCTCCAGCTCGTCGAGGGCGTCCCCGGTCCGAAGGGCGGCTACAAGCCCACCTCGAACGCGTACGAGGCGCTCGACATCCAGCGCATGGACGAGCCGGCCGACGTGCCGATCTTCCACGAGGGCGATCAGGTCGAGGGGGTCAACGTCGACGGGATCGACCTCTCCAGCGTCCACCACCCCGAGCTGTGCCGCGCCGAGATCCACGTTCAGGGGTCGGTCCGCGACTTCCACGAGGGCGACAGCGTCACCGTCGGCCCGACGCCGCTCTCGAAGCTCGTCGTCGACGGCACGGTCGACGGCAAAGACGACACCGCGAACATTCTCATCCTGCGGATCGACGACATGCGCGCCCCCGACGAGCCGGCCGAGCACTGAGTGCCGAAGGAGTCGTTGGTAACTGCGCGGACATTCCTCAGAACAGTCTGCGGTCCGTTCGTCTCGGAACCGGTTCGACCGTTCGCAGAGACGCGTCGGCGGCGCGAGTCGACCGCGCTTACATGTCGCCGAACGCGCTGACGCCGCGGCCCGCGGAGGAGACCTTGGCGATCCAGCGCGTGGCGATGGCCTTCTTCAGCAGCTTCGCGGGCGTGCCGCCGAACGTCTTGATGGGCATGCCCATCACGTCGTGGGCGACCGCCTCCTCGCCGACGGAGATGACCGTCCCCTTGTCCTCGTGGGTCCACGAGCGGAGCGGCGCGCCGCGGGCGGCGCGAGCGAGGTTCGCGCCGGCGACCTCCGCGGCCTGCCAGGCGGCCTGCGCGGTCGGGGGGGCGACGTCGTCGTCGCCCTGCTCGACCAGCGCGGTGTCGCCGATGGCGAACACGCGGTCGTCGCTGGTGGCGAAGTCGGAGCCGGCGTGGACGCGGTGCGACCGCTCGTCCTTGTCGAGCTCGACGTTTTCGATCTCGGGCTGGCCCGTGATGCCGCCGGTCCAGATCAGCACGTCGTAGCCGAGCTCCTCCGGCTCCTCGTCCTCGCCGCCGCCGAGGTAGACTGCGTCCTCGTCGGCCTCGGAGATGAAGTCGCCGGTGAGGATCTCGACGTCGGCGTCCTCGAGCCGCTGGCGGAGCGCGCCCTGAATCTGGGGGTCGTTACCGGGGAAGACCTCGTCGAGCCCCTCGACCAGTTTGATCTCGAGCGGCGCGCGGTGCTTGTCGCGGTACTCCGCGATCTCGCCGGCCGTCTGGATGCCGGAGAGACCGGCGCCGCCGACGATGACCTCCGCCGGGTCCGAGCGGGTCGCGTCGGCGGCCGCCTCGCGAACGTCCTCGTGGATCGCCTTGGCGTCGTCGAGCCCCTTCAGCTGGTGGGCGTGCTCTTTCAGCCCCTCGATGCCGAAGAAGGCCGTCGTCGAGCCGACGCCCAAGAGGAGGTAGTCGTAGTCGACGGTCGTCCCGTCGTCGGTCTCGACGACCCGATCCTCGGTGTCGACGTCGACGACCCGGCCCTTGACGAAGTCGGACTCGGGCGATTTGATCTCGTCGACGGGGATCGTGATCTTGTCTTCGACCGCGGGGTTGCGGATCGCGCGGTGGACCTCGTGGAGAACGAGGTGGTAGTCGTGTTCCGAGATCCACGTGAGTTCGGCTTCGCCCTCACCGACCTCGTCTTCGAACGCCTTCACCGCCCCTGCGCCGGCGTACCCGGAGCCGACGACGACGACCTGTGTACTCATGCGTGTAGGTCCGCGGTGCGCAGATAAAGTCGCTTTGGAACGCTCGCAGGCAAATATCGCCGCCGAGGCGGGAAGACGGGTCCGCTACAGCGAGAGCCCGGCGTGCCAGCGGTCCGCGCCGGCCTCCCGTTTCACCTCGTCCATACGCGCGAGCAGCTTCACCGCGAGGCTCGCGGTCTCGGCCGCGCGCGACTCGCCCTCCGTCCGGAACTCGCCGGTCACGCGGTTGGCGTAGACGGAGCAGACCGCGCCGGCGCGCAGCCCGTACACGTTCGCGATCGTGAGGATCGCCGACGCCTCCATCTCGATGTTCTTCACGTTCGCCTCTCGGAGCTCCGCGACGAGCTCGTCGGAGCCGGCCGCCTCGAACCCCTCGAACCCGGGCCGGCCCTGTCCGGCGTAGAAGGAGTCCGCGCTCATCGTGACGCCGGTGTGGTAGTCGTGACCGAGCCGCTCGGCGGCCGCGACCAGGGCGGAGACCACCTCGCCGTCGGCGGCCGCCGGGTAGTCCTCGCGGACGTACTCGTCGCTCGTTCCCTCCTGCCGGACGGCCCCGGTCGTGATCACGAGGTCGCCCACGTCCATCTCCGGCTGGATCGCGCCGCAGGAGCCGACCCGGATGAACGTGTCGACGCCGACGCGCGCCAGCTCCTCCACGGCGATGGCCGCCGAGGGGGAGCCGATGCCGGTCGAGGTCACCGATATCGGCGCGCCGTCGTACGTGCCGGTCGCGGTGCGGTACTCGCGGTGGTGCGCGACCTCCTCGTGGCCGTCCCACAGCGCGGTGACCTTGTCGACGCGCTCGGGGTTGCCCGGGAGGAGCACGGCGTCGGCGACGTCCTCCGGCGCGGCCTCGACGTGGTATCCGGCACCGTCGTTGGGGTCCTCGCTGTCGTCGGTCATGTCTTCGCCCTTCGGCGAGCCGTTTAAAAGGAGTTCCGTCTCGGTCGCCCGGGGCGTGCCGTCGGCGTCAGTCCCCTCTGGCGTCGTCGAGCGTCCCCTCGCTGATCGTGTTCGGGAGCAGTTCGCCGAGGGTGTACTCCGTGACCGCGTCGCCGCCCTCGTCGCAGGCGACGACGAGGTCGTCGGCCGCGAACTCCGCGAGCGTCTGCCGGCACATCCCGCAGGGGGTGACCCCGTCGCGGACGCCGGAGGAGACCGCGATCCGGTCGAACTCGCGGTGCCCGTCCTTCACCGCCTCCGCGAGCGCGACCTCCTCGGCGTGGAGGCTGTTGGAGTAGTTCGCGTTCTCGATGTTACAGCCGGTGTAGACGGTGCCGTCGGCGGTCCGCAGCGCGGCGCCGACGCGGTACTCGGAGTACGGGACGTGGGCGGCGTCGAGGGCGTCGCGCGCCGCGGCGATCAGCTCGTCCATACCCACGGGTGAGGCGGCGGGCCGATAACTGTACTGTGTCGCGGAGACGCTGATCGAGATCTGGTGTTTCGTTTTAGCGATATGTGAACTCGATTAGAATGCGAATAGATACCACAGACGAGCCGTCAGAGCGACTGTGAGTATCGCGACGGTTATCTTTGAAATGCTGCCCGAATCTGCCGGATTACCGACGTCATCATCACTGCTGCTGATCGATCGGATGTCTTCATCGCGATCTGGATGCGAAAGGCTGCCGTCCGGATTCACGTCTGGACTGGAAAAACGCCCTACCCGTTCCCGTTCTGATTTGTCAGTTCGTGTTTTGCGTTCCTGCTGTTTGTTTCGCGTTCGCTCTTGATAATCCGCCGCGATATCCGTTGCCGAGTCCTTCTCGTCACCCTCACGCTCTTCACAACTACGCCAGTGGTCAACAGCGCGTTCTCCACAGAACGGTTCGCCGCAGTGTGGACACCCTGAGATCTCGTGTTCACGAGGTCGTTTCCCGCAGTTCACGCACTCTTCGGTCGGCACATCTCGGGTTCTGTTCCACCTTCCGCCTCCCGAAGAGCTCGACGATGATTCTACGTTTGAAAGGCGAAACTCGTTCTTGAACCGCGGTTCGACGCCATCGTCTTCCGGTTTTAATTCTCGTTCAGCCTCTTCGGCTCTTGATCGGATACAGTCGTGTTCTTCCGGCGACCGGTGATCCGCACAGAACTGCCGGCCGCACCCTTTCACGTACACGGTAGCTGATCCGCGTCGCGACCGCAATGGTCGCACTCCATACGACCGCTTTTATGAGAAACAATGGCCCCGTTGAAATCCTTTGGAGGTGATACGTTCCGACCGAGTGTGGTCAGTACAGGCGAGACAAATCTCGCGGGATAGTCGTCCGAGGAGATACGCAGCCGGGAGACTACGTAGTGCCTGAGTCGGATTCAAACACCTCTTTGAGTCTTGCTTAGCCACATAACAACGCAAACGAACAAGATAACTATGTCTTCACTATTACCGTTGAAACCTGCTCCCGACACGGCTTCGGACCGTGAATTAGAGCCGAGGCTCGTTGGATTCAGAGACGAATCCGCTGAACAGATTCTGTCAGCAGTCACCTCGACGACGGCACGCCGTATTCTTCATCAGCTATATCTGGACCCGACCACCGTGTCGGATATCGCTACCGAACTCGACTCCTCAGTACAGAACGTTAGCTATCATCTCAACCGACTCCAAGACGCAGATCTCGTGGAAGTCATCGAAACGTGGTACTCCGAGCAGGGGCGTGAAATGGACGTCTATGCTCCGACCAACAGTGCGCTCGTCCTCTTTGCGGGAGCGGAACGAACGACCCCGTCACTCACCGCCGCGTTGCGTCGCGTCTTCGGCGCGGTAGGTGTCGTCGGAGTTGTCAGTACGATCGTCCATGCGCGCTGGTCAGTGCTGACACCCTCGCCCTCGCTCCGAGTTGCTGAGCCGCCTGTACAGCAACCTGACCCAACCGTGTGGGAGACACTCGTAACGTTCGGAACTGGCCCCGGTGGGTTCGTCTTGGGGATCGGCATCTTCCTAATCCTGTCCCTCTTCGCGGTATGGTACTGGCGGACGTATCGTCCGGCGCGGAGTCGCAGCACCCGATCGGTGTAAGTGGTTTTCGGGACTCAAAGACACGTTTGAATCTGAGATAGGACGATAGTTGACCCCGCTAATGATAGCATATGAAACGGAGAACGTTTCTGGCAAGTACCGGAATTGGTCTCGCAACCGCAGCAGCGGGCTGTACCTCCCAGGCAACTTCGAGTGGAGCGCCCGAGACGGACGCAGAAACGACGGCGACCTCTTCTGAGGGTGGGCAGACTGAGGCGACACGAACGCCTGAGCAGACACTGGTTGAAGCCAGTGACACCGCTGAGCGGACTATCGGGACAGAATCGCTCGAAGAGCGTGGCCTCAGAACTCCTCACCACATCGCGTTTGGGAACCCAACGGGGGAGCCACACCAAGGAAGGATTACGATTTCGAAGGCTGGCGAGACCGTGTTTGAGGAGTCGGTGGAGCTCGAAGCGGACGCGAGCATCGTTGCGTCACTCACCGATCTCGACACGTATACCGCTCGCGTAGCGGTTCCCGGGTTGAACGCGACTGAAGAGGTTACGATAGATCGTAGCCAGTTCTCTTGTAATGTGACGAGGACGACGGTCAGCATTCAGGACGACGACACACTCGATTCGATGAGTATTTCGACGCGTATGGCGTGTCCCGGCGTCGTCACCGAAACCGCTCCCGCTGACGGGCTAGCGTCGCACACGCTTGGTGACAATCCCGTTCCCGCAGATACAGGAAGATTCAGCCACTCGCTCAGACTCCGGAACCCGTCGGACGAGACGTGGACGACTCGAATTCTCGTGGAGAAGGAGTCGGTAGTACAGTTCGATGGGGTCTATACGGTCGAACCTGAAGGGACAGTACTGCTCACCCTCAGCGAAAGTGGCGCATACTCCCTATCGATGAGTGTGCTCGAAACGGGGGCCACGGAAACTGAACAGATCACGCCCGAAAACTTCGACTGTAACGAGTCCTCGACGCGAGCAGAGATTAACGCGACGGGAGAACTCACGGCGAACACTGTTTCGACGCTCAGGGCTTGCGACATCGAGACGAATTCGACGAACGGATCCTCTTCGTAGGGGTCCGACCGTGATTGCTCGTTTCCCGACGGAGAGTCGTCTTCGCACTCTTCAGCGACCGGCTGTTTCGGGCGAAGGTATTGCGAAAAAGCGCCGCGACGTGGTGATTCACTCCCCGCCCGTCCACGCCGAGAAGCCGCCGTCGATGAGGGTGTCGGCCTGCTGGCGGATGTACTCGCGCTGGGTGTCGACCACCGCGGTCGCGAACTCGTCGCCGTCGTCCAGCCGGGCGCGGACCCGGTCGCGCTTCCAGCTCGCCGGCGTCGTGCGGTTCGCGACGCGCCAGCGGAGCGGCGCGATCCACTCCGCGGCCTCGTCGTCCGCGCAGCCGGCGGTCCGGAGTCCCGCTTCCGCGTGGTCGAGGAGGTCCGCGTACAGCGCGTCCGTGTCAGCGGTTCGCTCCCCGTCGAGCCCGATCCACGTCATGTCGGCGTCGAGGCCGTCCGCGACCGCGGCGTAGAAGTTGTCGCGGGCGGTCTCCCAGTCGAGTCCGATGACGGGGTGTTCCCGCTGCGCGAGCGCCTGCATCAGTCCGGCGAACGCCGCCTGGAACGCGATGGAGTCGCGGACCGTGGGCTGGCCGGGGATCGGGCGGAACTCGATCCGGGCGTTCGCGGCCGAGCGGCTTGCCCCCTCGAACACCGGGCGGACCCAGCGCCAGTAGCTGCCGTGTTTCGTCCGGAACGTCGCGAACGCGTCGTCGAACCGGTCGCTGCCGCCCGGGTCCGGCATCGGGATCAGCGTCTCGTCGGCCGCGATGCGGTCGACCGCGGTCTCGACGTCGCGGAAGTCCCGCGGGAACCGGACCTTGTCCGCGTCGGTCCGGGCGTTGAGGACGGACTCGAACACGTGGACGCGGTTCTCCGTCGCCCCCTCGGCGAGGACGCGCTCGCCGTCCCAGTCGTCGTCGTACAGCTCCGGCGGGAAAAAGGGCGAGTTGACGCCGAGCGCCAGCAGTGGTCCGGCGATCCGGAGCGCGTACCGGAAGTGCCGCGGCAGCGTCTCGGCGTGCGCCACCTGGTAGTGCGGCTGGATCGAGGTGATGAGGCTCTCCGGCGTCACCGTCTCCGCCGCCAGCGACACGCCCGGCGCGTCGAGGGTGACGGCCGGGCCCTCGCCCGCCGACGCGGGCGGCTCGGCGGCCGCGTCGGTCGCCTCGTCCGCCCCGGCGCGGAGGTCGTCCCGGCGCGAGTTCGCCATCGCGTGGTACCGGACCGCGTCGCTCATGTTGACCGCGACGACCACGCCGTCGACCGCGACGCTGTCGGTGAGGTACCCCTCGGCGGTCTCGCCGGCCGGGGGGATCGTCCAGAGCCCGTCGGAGACGAGCCGCATCCCCTCGACGCCCGCGGTGTTCTCAGCGGCCTCCAGCCGCGCGCGGACCTCGGCGAGCTGCGCGCGGAGCCCGTGGTCCGAGAGGGGCTGCGGGCTCGTACACATCTCGGCGTTGTGGAGCCCCAGCTCCTTCTCGAAGCCCATCAGCTCCAGCAGGCGGCGCGGCACGCGCATCAGCGCGTACTCGCCCGCCCGCGACTCCTCGCTCCACCGCCCGTCGCCGACCGCGTAGAACTCGTACTCGAAGCCGACGATCGACTGGTGGTTGTCGAAGGAGCCGTCGCGGAGCTCCTGTTTGACGATCTCGGCCTCCTCGGCCGCGCGCTCGGCGAACGCCTCGGCGTCGACCGAAAGCGCCTCCCGGACCCCGTCGGCGAGCGCGGACTCGGTGGTCATGCGACCGGGGAAGGTGTCGGCGGGGTAAAAAGGTCTCCGGCCGCCCGCGGCGGTTTCGCCTGATTCGACTATCCGTCCGTCCGATTCGCCTACTGGTTCGCCGAGCGCGCGTCGAACGCGACGGGGATCGACCGGCTCGCCACGTCGCCGGCGAACGCCTCGCCGTCCGCTTCCAGCAGGTCGAACGTGTCGTAGTGGATCGGCACGACGAGGTCGGGAGCCATCGCCTCGGCCAGGTCGGCCGCCTCGCGCC
>NZ_AOJL01000030.1 GCF_000337035.1 Halorubrum coriense DSM 10284 | reverse complement strand
GACAGGAGGTAGCCGCAGCCGAATCCGGGCGGGTGCGCGACCGAGCCGTCGGCGTCCGCGTTCGGTCCCTCCGGGTCGTTGTGGACGGGGACGGACCAGACCCGGACCTCGCCGGCGGGCGTCTCGACGTCGACGCGGTCCTCCTCGCCGACGCGGACGACATCGTACTCTTCCGCGAGCGCGTCGATCGGCTCCACGTCGCGGTCGATGCCGGCGGGGTCGACCGCCTCGTAGATGACGAGCGTCGCGTCCTCGCTCGCGACCGACCGGATCCCGTCGCCGTCGTAGTGGTGGTCGTGGGTGACGACGACGAGGTCGCCGTCGCGCGCCCAGTAGTCGTCGAGGACGCCGTACCGACCGGGGTCGGTGTAGACGACCGGTCCCCCGGCCGTCTCCAGCCGCGCCGTCGCGTAGCCGAGCCACTCGACCGAGAACTCCTCGTAGCGGACCGTCATGCCATCGTCTGTGGCCGCGGTCGTCTTGAGGGTGGCTATCGACCGCGGTCGGCGTCGCCGGCGGCGTCGTCGGCCGGCTCGGCGTCGCCGATCACCGACAGGTCCCACGCCGCCGCGAGCGCGTCGTCGTCCATCTCACGGCCCAGCGCGTGCTCGGGGACGAGCGGCATCGGAACGGGGACGTAGCCGGCCTCGCGCAGCGCGGCGAACCCGCCGACCGTCTCGACGACGGCACCGTCGTCGCCGCGCCGGACCCGGAACCGCTTGTCGTCCGGGTCGCGGCGGTAGGCGAACGGGAACGCCTCGTCCGGCGGCGTCCGGAGGCTGTCGACGCCGCCGAGAACGGTGACCGGGTCGTCGTCGACCTCGCAGACGAGCCGCGGGACGACCGGTCGCCCGCCGTCGTCCACCGCGGCGGCGTCGACGTCCGGGTGGGCGGGGACCGGGCCGGCGGGGGTGTCCGTCTCCCGCCACGAGAACGTCGGGTCGCCGAGGTCGTCAGACCGGACGCAGGCGTAACCGCCGCCCGAGACGGGGACCCGGTCCGGGCCGAGGTGAAACGTCCGCCGGCCGTCGGTCCGCGCGGCGAGGAGCGGCGGGTCGGCGAGGAGGTCGCGCACGGCGGCCGCGGTGTCGGCGTCGCGGGCGACGAACAGCGCGCGGCGGTCCCGGTCGAGCGCGTGCCCGAGTCGCGAGACGATCACGACGGGCGTGGCGTCGTCCGCGGCGAGCGGCTCGACGGCGACTCGGTCGTCGCCGCGCGTCGCGACCGCCGGCGGCTCCGTCCCCGTCTCGGGGCGGACCACGTCGAACCCCTCGGCGGCGAGCCGATCGACGGCCGCGTCGGTGAGGTCGCGCCGCGTCGCGTCGCCGAGCGGGCCTGGCATGTAACCGGCTACGAGTCGGAGCGTGAAGGAGTTTCGCGTGGCGGAACGTCCGCGGCGTCCGCGGCCGTCTCCGCGGGCCGGGTCAGTCGTCGCCGGCGAGGCGGCGCACGCGGGCGAGCGAGTCGGCGTCGGCGACGCCCTTGTCATCGCGGACGCCGACGAACCGGGGGAACCGGAGCGCGTACCCGGCCGAGTACGTCGGCGAGGTCTGGATCTCCTCGTAGCCGACCTCGACCACCAGTTCGGGGTCGAACGCGACCGCCGTCCCCGTCTCGTCGACCACGATCGGCTCCAGCCGTTCCGTGAGGTCCGCGAGCGCCTCGTCGGTGATCCCCGTGGCCACTTTCCCGACCGTGGCGTATCCCGGGGGTGCGGGGTCGTCTGCGTCGCGGCCGGCGGTGCTGCGGTCGGCCGCGTCGCTGCGGTCGACCGCGTCGCTCCGCGCGGTCGGCGGCGTGGCCTCGTCCTCGTCGCGAACCGCGAGCAGGAACGTGCCGAACAGCTCCGCGCGGCGTCCCTCGCCCCACTCGGCCCCGACGACGACGGCGTCCAGCGTCTCCACGTCTGGCTTGCGCTTCAGCCAGTCGCGCCCGCGGTCGCCGGGGGTGTACGCCGACTCCGGGTTCTTCAGCATCACTCCCTCGTGGCCCGCGTCGAGCGCGGCCCGCTCTTCGGCCGCGATCGCGTCCGGGCCGTCGGCGAGCGCGAGGGTCGCGGCCGCGTCCGGAAGGACCTCGCGGAGCCGCTCGTGGCGCTCGCGGAGGGGCTCGTCGAGCAGGTCGTCGCCGTCGGCGTGGAGGCAGTCGAACGCGTGGAGACGCAGCGAGACCGTCTCGCGCATGCGGTCGACGTCGTGCTTCCGCCGGAACCGCCGCAACACCTCTTGGAACGGGAGCGGGTCGCCGTCGTCGTCGACCGCGACGACCTCGCCGTCGAGGATGACGGGCGCGTCGACGCGGTCGGCGACGTACTCCACGATCTCGGGGAGCGCCTCCGTTACGTCGTCCATGTTCCGCGAGTAGAGGCGGGGGCCGAGCGCGGCCTCTTCTCCGTCCGACGCGTCTCCGCCGGGCGCGTCCCCCTCCGCGTCGCCGCCGTCCGGCGCGTGGTGGACCTGAACGCGGGCCCCGTCGAACTTCGTCTCGACGGCGACCTCGCCGAACGCGTCGACCGCGTCGGTCGCGGTGCCCGCCTGCGCGAGCATCGCCTGAACCGGGCGGCCGACGCGCAGCGACTCCGCGCGGAGCCCCTCCGATCCCTCGTCGCGGGCGCGGACCGCGACCCGCCCGTAGTCGTTCGTCACCTGAAGCGCGCGCTCGACGGCCGCGACCGCGTCGTCGGGCGCGGTGAGTTCGGGGCCGTCCGACTCGGCCGCCTCGCCCGCGTCGTCGCCCGGTGCGAGGAACGCCTCCGCCACCGCGTCCCGGACCGTCCCTTCGCCGACGCCGAGCCGCATCTCGCCGAGGACCAGCCGCGCGAGGAACGCGGCCTCGCTCGGCGAACACCGAGTGAACAGCCCGAACAGGGCGTCGCGCTTGCGCGACTCGCTCCCGTCGCCGCTCTCGGCCGCGAGGTCGCGGAGCGCCCCGTCGACCGCCGCCACGGTGAGCGCGTCGCGACCGGAGCCGAACGCGGCGAGCCCCCGCTGGCCGCCGAAGTCGTACGCGGCCGCGACCGCGCCGATCTCGCCCCGCTCGGCGAGGCGGTCCTCGACGTCGTCGGCGTCGACGTTCGGGCCCGCGGCGCGGGCGACGGCCTCTCGACAGAGCGCGGGGCCGACGTCGAGCGTGCGCGTGTCGTGGGCCGGGAAGACGCGCCCGAGGAGGGACCGGACGACGACGGGGAGGTCGTCGTCCGGCCCGTGTTCCCCGGCGCCGCCGCCGGCGTCCGCGAGCAGGTCGGCGACCGCGAGGGTCGTCTCGATGTCGCCGTCGTGCGCGGCCACCCGTTCCGCCCGTTCAGCCAGCGCGGCGAACTCCATACGCGTCGGGTCGGCGGCCGGCGGGCAAAAGCGACCCGATGGCTCGCGGCGGGCGACGGCCGACCGGGCCGGGGAACCGCTTTTCACCTCCGGTCTCGTACGGCCGTCCATGTACGTCCGCGACGCCAAAAACCGTGACGAGGCGTGGTTGTTGGACGCGATCGAGCGGCTCGGGCTCGACGACGTCGCCTTCCGGTCGCGGGACTACGTGATCGCGGTCGACGAGGAGTCGGGCGACCGGGCCGGCTTCGGTCGGCTCCGCCTCCACCGCGGCGACGAGGACGAGGAAAACCGGATCGAGGTCACCGGGATCGGCGTCCTCCCCGAGTGGCGCGACCGCGGGGTCGGGGCCCACGTCGTCGAGCGCCTCGTCGACACCGCGGCCGCGGACCGGTTCGAGACGGTGTACGTGCTCACGGACCAGCCGGAGTACCTCACGCAGTTCGGCTTCGAGCGCGTCGACACCGACGACCTCCCGCCCGCCCTCTCCGAGCGCCTGACCGAGAAGCGGGAGTTCCTCGGGGGAGAGGTCGTCGGCCTCAAACTGACCGTCGACGCGTTCGAGATGCCGGACCGGTTCCGGCAGGCGTTCAAGAACGCCGAGCCGACCGGCGACGACGAGCCGGAGGAGTCGGCCGAGGACTTCGGCATCGACCCGGACTCGGCGACGTACAAGTACGACACCGGTCGCTGAGTCCGACCGCAGCGCTTTCTCTCGCTCGTGGTGGCGCGTGCCGACGAGCGGCCGAAGGCCGCGAGTCGCACGCGCGAGGGACGCCGCGAGCGACCGGAGGGAGCGAGCGGCGAGGCTGGGGAGGTACGAGGTGCGGTCGCGGTCGGGCGGGGAGTCGAAGAGACGGCCGGCCGGGGCTTCGGCGTGGTTCGGCGTGGCAGCGTCGGTCGCGTCTGCGATGTTGGGAGTCACACCACCGGCCACGACGCGGCGGCGCTTCCGCTCACGAGACGAGAATCGGTATGAATGACGGACAGGCGGGGTAGCCCGGCGTTCCGCCACGGGGTATCCCGATTGCCTCCTCCACCCCGCGACCCGACGAGCGACTGGCGTCCGGCGATGGGCTGCTCGCTTCCGCGCCTGACCCGATATCGCCGACGAACCGCGACGGACCGCTCCTGCGAGCGGGCGACGCGGACCGCTGTCCCCGGCGGACGAGGCTTCCACGTTGGCTCTCGGGGCCCGTGCCGGTCTGACCGGACGTGCCCGCTGTTCGGTCCCCGCTGAAGACTGCCTCACGGGTAACGGGCGGGGCCTAACCGCCCGACCTAGTCCGTCTGGCGATACTCGGGTGTGCCATAAGGGCCTTTCGTTCGCCGGGCGACGCCGGCCCGGGCGGCGAGCGCGCGTCCGACGACGAGGGGGACGCCGACGGCCCCCGGGCGTACCTACGACAGCAGCTCTCGGGCGTACACCGCCGCGGAGAGCGGCAGGGGGACGGAGAGCGCGACGACGGCCGGCGCGTGCCAGACCAGCCAGAGGTGATCGCGGAAGACCGAACTCGGCTCGACCGCGACCGCCCACGTCGCCGCGCTCAGGGTCGTCGCGAACCCGAGGACGACGGCCACGCCTGCGAGCGTCCCCGGCTCGACGTTCCCGCGCTCGACGGAGGCGATGACGACCCCGCTCAACAGCGCGAACAGCGCGATCCCGCCCCAGCCGACGACCCCGGAGGCGTAGTAGGACGCGAGTTGGTCCGCGTACTCCGGTCCCGAGATGAGCGCGTACGGCGCGACGAGCGCGACCACGGTGACGACGGCGGCGGCGATCCCGACCCGGCGCGAGACGGCGCGGAGGTCCATGGCCGACCTCGGGACGGAACCGCGGTAAAAGGACCGGATCGGTCGCGACGGGCGAGCGCGCACGCGGTCGCCGCGGCACCCGCGACGACTGCGTCCCGGATTCCGGGACGGCCGCGTCGGCGGAGCCCGTTCCCGTAGCGTTTTGGCCCGTCGGCGCCCACGTCCGACTATGTCACTCGACGTCGACCCGCCGGAGCCCCCCGAACTCGCCGCCGTCGACCCGAACGAGTACGAGGACGCCGAGGTTGCGGGCGGCGAGTACCGCCGCGACGACCTAGAGGCGCTCCTGCGCGAGGGGGCGTGGGAGGACGCGTTCTCCGAGTGGACCGCCGGGACCGACATGGACGAGGCCGACTGGGCGATCGCCGTCGACCTCGGTCTGGTGTCCCGGTTCGACTTCTTCTGGGACGACTTCGCCGACCGCGTCGGCTACCACGCCCCCGGGCTACCCGAGGACTGGAAGGAGCGCGACCTCCACCCCGACCTCGACTCGTGGGGGACCGTCTCCGCGATCAACGCGGGGCTCACGGAGCTCGGGCAGATCGTCTGCGAGACGCTCAAGCGGGAGTACATCGACTGGGAGGCCGACTTCGACGCCCCCGACGACCTGCCCGACTTCGACGAGTAAGGGACGCACTCGACGACCGGGAAACGCCGCTCAGTGCCCCCAGAGATTTCCGTCGGGGTCGTAGCGCGCGTCCATGATCCGGTCCCACTGCTCGTCGGTGAGTTCGACCTCGGTCGCGGCGACGTTCTCGTCGAGCTGGTCCACCGTCCGCGCGCCGACGATGGGGACGCACGTGAACTCGTCCCACTCGGTGAGCCACGCGAGCGCGACCTGCGCGGGCGTCGCGTCGCACTCGGCCGCGACCTCGCGGACCGCGTCGAGCACCTTCCAGCCGCGCTCCGAGAGGTAGAAGCGCTCGAAACGGTCGTCGAAGCTCGCGCGGGAGCCGTCCGGCGCGACCACCTGCTCGGGGTCGTCGGGGTCGGCGCGCTCGTACTTCCCGGTGAGGAACCCGCCCGCGAGCGGGGAGTACGGGCAGACCGCGAGGTCCTGATCGATACAGACCTCGAGGTACTCCTTCACGTCCTCGTAGTAGCCCGCGTGGTGGAGCGGCTGGACCACGTCGAAGCTCGCGTAGCCGTCGACGTCCGCGGTCCACTGCGCCTTCGTCAGCCGCCACGCGGCCATCGTCGACGCGCCGAGGTGGTGGACCTTCCCCTCGGCGACCAGCTCGTCGAGCGCGCGCATCGTCTCCTCGATGGGTGTGTCCTCGTCCCAGCGGTGGATGTAGTACACGTCGAGGTAGTCCGTGCCGAGCCGGTCGAGGGTCCCCTCGATCTGCGCGCGGATGTGTTTCCGCCCCAGTCCGGAGTCGTTGGGGCCGGGCTCGCCGCGCCCATCGAACGGGAAGTACACCTTCGAGGCGATCACGTAGTCCTCGCGGTCGCGGTCCGCGAGCCACTCGCCGATGTACGTCTCGCTCTTCCCGTTCGGCGTCCCGTACACGTTGGCCGTGTCGAGGAAGTTGATCCCGCGGTCCGCCGCCGCGTCGAGCAGTTCGTGCGCCTCCTCGCGGCCGGTCTCCACGACGCCGTTCGTCTCGCGTCCGAACCGCCACGTCCCGAGGCAGAGCTCCGAGACGCCGAGTCCGGTGTTCCCGAGTCGTCGGTAGTCCATACCCGCCCCTCTCGGGGGAACGCGTAAAGCGTGACGACACCGGCGGACGGGACCGCAGTGCGAGGCGGACGCGGCGCGAAGCGGCCACGACGCGGAGAGACCGCCCGGCGGGTCGCGTCTACCCGAAGTTCTCGACCTTCGCGGCGTCCGCGTCGCCGCCAGCCGCGTCGACGGCGGCCTCGGCGTCGGCGACGAGGTCGGCGAACCCGTAGACGAACACCGTCTCGCCGTCCGCGCCCGTGAGGACGTCGGCGACGGCGTCGGTCAGGGCGTCGCCCGACCCGAGGAGACGGACCGCGGCCCCTCGGTCGCGGAGGGCGTCGATCCGGTCGGCGTGGGCGACGTCGTCGTCGCGATAGACGACGGCGGCCTCGGCGTCCTCGTCGAGCGCGCGCTCGGCGATGGCGACCGCGGGACCGACTCCGGGGCCGCCGGCGATCACGACCGCGCGGGCCTCGCCGTCGTAGTGCTGGTCGCCGAAGGGGCCGGAGAGCGTCATCTCGGTGCCGGCCTCTGCGTCGGCGAGGAATTCGGAGAACTCGCCGCTCGCCTCGGGGTCGATGCCGACCGTGACCTCGAACGTGTCGCCGACGCGGGGCGACGAGAGGGTGTAGAAGCGCGCGACCGACTCGCCGTCTATCTCGGTGCCGAGCTTCACGAACTGGCCGGGTTCCGCGGCGAACCCCTCCGGGGCGCGGAAGCGGAGGGCGTACGTGTCCGAGCCGACCTCCTCGGCCGACTCGACCGTCGCTGTCGTGTCCATACCACCGATCGGCGAGGGAGACACAAACGTGTTCCCGTCGGCGTCGGTCCTGCCCGTGTCGAAACCGGTTCGCTCGGGGTGCCAGACCCGACACGCATCGCCCTCGCAGACGCGCGCAGAGGCCCGACCGCCGGCCGAAACTTTCGACGCCTGTCGAAAACCGGTCCGACGCGAGGGGTCGATCGTGAGGAATTTGGTGTGTGATCGTCCAATTATACTGGCGCTTAGTGCGAATGCGCCCCTGAGAGACGACAATATTCGCGAGTCTAAAAACATTCGTCCAAAAACACCTCGGTGACTCCTTCCAGAAGCCTTTTGATGAGTCCGCCGGAACCTTGCCCATAGCACATGGCTGCGGATTTCAACTGGGCTGTCGGCGGAGAGGCCGGCGACGGCATCGACTCGACGGGGAAGATCTTCGCACAGGCGCTTTCCCGCGCGGGTCGGCACGTGTTCACGTCGAAGGACTTCGCATCGCGGATCCGAGGCGGCTACACCGCCTACAAGGTGCGGACCTCCGTCGACAAGGTACAGAGCGTCGTTGACCGACTCGACGTGCTCATCGCGTTGACCCCCCGGACGATCGAGGAGAACCTCGACGAGCTCCACGAGGGGTCGGTCATCATCTACGACGGCGAACGGACGACGATGCAGGACGTCGAGATCCCCGAGGGGATGATCGGCCTCGACGTGCCGCTCAAGAGCCTGGCCGAGGAAGCCGGCGGCGCTATCATGCGGAACGTCGTCGCGCTCGGCGCGGCCTGCGAGGTGGCGGCGTTCCCCATCGAGAACCTCGACTCGGCCCTCGAAAAGCGGTTCAAGGACAAGGGCCAGAAGCTGGTCGACAACAACAAGGAGGCGGCGCGGGCGGGGCAGTCGTACGTGGCCGACGAGTACGACCACGAGTTCGACTACTCGCTCGAGACCACCGACGAGGACTACGTCCTCCTCAACGGCGACGAGGCGATCGGCATGGGCGCTATCGCGGCCGGCTGCCGGTTCTACGCCGGCTACCCGATCACGCCCGCGACAGACGTGATGACGTACCTGACGGGCCGGATCGACCGGTACGGCGGCCACGTCGTCCAGGCCGAAGACGAGCTCTCCGCGATCAACATGGCGCTGGGCGCGGCCCGAGGCGGGGCTCGCGCGATGACGGCCACGTCCGGACCGGGGATCGACCTGATGACCGAGACGTTCGGGCTCATCGCCACCTCGGAGACGCCGCTCGTCATCTGTAACGTGATGCGCTCGGGCCCCTCGACGGGGATGCCGACGAAACAGGAGCAGGGCGACTTGAACCAGATGCTGTACGGCGGCCACGGCGAGGTGCCGCGGTTCGTCCTCGCGCCGACCACCATCGACGAGTGCTTCTGGAAGACGGTCGAGGCGTTCAACCTCGCCGAGAAGTACCAGCTCCCCGTCTACCTCACCGCCGACCTCTCGATGGCGGTCACCGAGCAGACGTTCTCCCCGGACGCCTTCGACATGGACGAGGTGGCGGTCGAGCGCGGCAACGTCGTCGACGAGACGACGATCGACGACCACATGAGCGATTCGGGCGGCTTCCAGCCCCACGAGCTCACCGACGACGGCATCTCGCCGCGGGCGTTCCCCGGTACCGCCGACGGCGCACACATGTCCACCGGCCTCGAACACGACGAGCAGGGCCGCCGGACGGAGGACACCGAGATGCGCGTCGCGCAGGTCGACAAGCGCAACCGGAAGGTCGAGACGGCCCGCGAGCGCGAGGACTGGAGCCCGCGCGAGTTCGGCGACGCGGACGCAGACGCCCTCGTGATCACGTGGGGGTCGAACGAGGGCGCGCTCGCCGAGGCGGTCGACATCCTCGACGACGATGGACAGGACGTGCGGGTCCTCTCGGTCCCGTACATCTTCCCGCGGCCGGACCTCTCGGAAGACGTCGAAGCGGCCGAGACGACGGTCGTCGTCGAGTGTAACGAGCAGGGGCAGTTCGCGGACCTCGTCGAACACGACGTGCTCGAACGGGTCGATCGCGTGAACAAGTACAACGGCGTGCGGTTCAAGGCCGACGAACTCGCAGCGGAGATCAAGTCGACCCTCGCGGAGGGGGTGGAGGCGTAACCAATGAGCTCAGACATTCGATTCACCGACTTCAAGTCGGACAAGCAGCCGACGTGGTGCCCGGGGTGCGGCGACTTCGGCACGATGAACGGGATGATGAAGGCCCTCGCGGAGACGGGCAACGACCCCGACAACACCTTCGTCGTCGCCGGCATCGGCTGTTCCGGCAAGATCGGCACGTACATGCACAGCTACGCGCTCCACGGCGTCCACGGGCGCGCGCTCCCGGTCGGCACCGGGGTCAAGATGGCCCGGCCCGACATCGAAGTGATGGTCGCCGGCGGCGACGGCGACGGCTACTCCATCGGCGCGGGCCACTTCGTCCACGCCGTCCGGCGCAACGTCGACATGACGTACGTCGTGATGGACAACCGTATCTACGGGCTGACGAAGGGTCAGGCGTCGCCGACCTCCCGCGAGGACTTCGAGACGTCGACGAGCCCCGACGGGCCCAAACAGCCCCCGGTGAACCCGCACGCGCTGGCGCTCGCCTCCGGCGCGACGTTCATCGCGCAGTCGTTCTCTTCCGACGCGCTCCGCCATCAGGAGATCATTCAGGAGGCGATCGAGCACGACGGGTTCGGGTTCGTCAACGTCTACTCGCCGTGCGTCACGTTCAACGACGTCGACACGTACGACTACTTCCGCGACTCGCTGGTCGACCTGAAGGAGAGCGACCACGACCCGACCGACCGCGAGGCGGCCAAGGACGTCATCCTCGACAACGAGAAGGAACACCAAGGCGTCATCTACAAGGACGAGTCGTCGGTGCCGTACCACGAGCAGCACGGCGTCGACGAGGACATGTCGGTCCTTCCGGACGGCGCCCCCGAGGGCGCGACCGACCTCGTCCGCGAGTTCTACTGAGCCGCGTCGCGCGGCCTGTCGAGCGGAACCGAAGCGCCCCGACCCCGGGAGCGAACGGCGGCCTCGGCCGCCGGCCGACGCCCCGGTAATTCCGACCTCTCTCGACGGCCAAAACCGAGGGAGAGAGGGCGTTCGCGCGGAGTTTTCGACGGGTTTCAGCAAGCCTAATTAGGTGGGTCCGTAACCGTCGTGTATGGTTGATCGCTACGACGTCGCCATCGCCGGCGCGGGTCCGGCGGGCGCGCAGTGCGCCCGCGATCTGGCGACGCGCGACTACGACGTCGTCGTCCTCGAGACGGAGTCCGAAGACGAGTTCCCCCGACAGAGCAACAAGTCGACCGCCGGCACCTTCCCGTCGATGATGTCCTCGTTCGGGATTCCCGACGACGTCGTGATGTCGTACACCGACGACGTCGTGCTGGAGTCGCCCAACGAGTACTACGAGAGCTACCAGCCGGGGGCGGTGTTGGAGTTCGCCGAGTTCAAGCGGTTCCTGGTCGCCGACGGGCGCGAGAACGGCGCGGAGTACCGCTTCGACGCCCGGGTGTCGCGACCGATACTCGACGACGACGGGGTCATCGAGGGCGTCCGGTACGACGGCGACGAGGAGGTGTACGCCGACGTGGTGATCGACGCCACCGGACCCGCCGCGCCGCTCGCGAGCGCGCTCGACGTCGTCGACCTCGAACGCGAGAACCAGGCGATCGGCATCGAGTACGAGATGGCGGGCGTGGAGATGAACCACCCCGACTACGCCGACCTCCGCCGGGCGATGATGCTCCGGTTGGACCACAACATCGCGCCGGGCGGCTACTCGTGGATCTTCGCGACCGGCGAGGACACCGCGAAGGTCGGCATCTGTTACATCCAGAACGACCGCCACCGCGAGTTCGCCGAGGCGGGCAAGACGGTCGACGGCTACCTCGACGACTGGATCGACCGCGACCCGCGGTTCGCCGAGGCGGAACAGATCGACGAGACGGTCCACCGCGGCTCCGCGCACATCCAGCGCCCGGCGCAGATGCACACGGACAGCTTCATCGCCATCGGCGACACCGTGCCGAGCATCGACCCGCTGTGGGGCGAGGGGATCCACAAGGGGATGAAGTCCGCGCGCGCCGCCGCGGCGACCGTCGACCGCTGTCTCACCGACTCGGAGCGGCGTACCGACGCGGAGAGCCTCGCGGTGTACGAGACGCTCTGGCACCGCGACGTCGCGCCGCGCGCGAAGTCGCGGCTTGCGCTCACCGAACTGCTGTACCTCGCGCCCAACGAGCGGTACGACCGGCTGCTGCGCGACCTTCAAGAGACCGACGACGACATCCTCGCGAAGGCGAACCGCGGCGAGAAGGCGGGGATGGCGCGGCTGCTTCACCTCGATGACGTGCCGCTGCTCGCGAAGTACGCGCGCGAGCGGCTCGACGCCTGAGGCGGGCGGGAGCGGGTGGCCGGCGCCGGCCGAACGGTTTTTGCCGGCGCGAGACGCAGTGTCGTTCATGCTCGATTATGTCGGATTAGAGGCCGACCTCGGCGAGGAGGAGCGGCTGATCCGCGACACGGCCCGCCGGTTCGTCGACGAACAGGTTCGCCCGGACATCGGCGACCACTTTCAGGCGGGGACGTTCCCGACCGACCTGATAGAAGAGATGGGCGAGCTCGGCTTCTACGGGTCGAACCTCGACGGGTACGGGTTACCCGACGTCTCCGAGACCGCCTACGGGCTGTTGATGCAGGAGCTGGAGGCGTGCGACTCCGGGCTCCGGTCGATGGCCAGCGTCCAGGGGGCGCTCGTGATGTACCCTATCCACGCGTACGGGAGCGACGAACAGAAGGAGCGCTGGCTGCCGGACCTCGGCTCCGGAGAGGCGGTCGGCTGCTTCGGGCTGACGGAGCCCGACCACGGCTCGGACCCGTCGGCGATGGAGACGCGGGCGGAGCGCGACGGCGACGGGTACGTGCTCGACGGCTCGAAGACGTGGATCACGAACGCGCCCATCGCGGACGTGGCGGTCGTCTGGGCGCGCGACACCTCCGCCGAGGGACGGCCGGTCCGCGGGTTCCTCGTCGAGACCGACCGCGACGGCGTCACCACCAACGAGATCGACGACAAGCTCTCGCTGCGGGCGTCGATAACCGGCGAGATCAGCCTCCAGAACGTCTCCGTTCCGGAGGAGAACGTCCTCCCCGGTGTGAGCGGCATGAAGGGGCCGCTGTCGTGTCTCACGCAGGCGCGATACGGGATCGCGTGGGGCGCGGTCGGCGCGGCCCGCGACTGTTTCGAGCAGGCTCGCGAGTACGCGCTCGACCGCGACCAGTTCGGCGGCCCGATCGCGCGGTTCCAGCTCCAACAGGAGAAGCTCGCGGAGATGGCGACGGAGATCACGACCAGCCAACTGCTCGCCCACCGGCTCGCCGAACTGAAAGAGCGCGGGGATCTCACGCCCCAACACGTCTCGATGGCGAAGCGCAACAACGTCCGGATGGCGCGCGACCAGTCCCGGGTCGCCCGCGAGATGCTCGGCGGCAACGGGATCACCACCGACTACTCGCCGATGCGACACATGGCGAACTTCGAGACCGTCTACACCTACGAGGGCACCCACGACATCCACACGCTGGTGCTCGGCGAGGACCTGACCGGTATCGCGGCGTTCGAGTGAGGAGGGTGCGGTCGCGAGGAGAATCGAGGGCGTCGCTCCCTATCGCTCGTCGAGCGGGACGAACTCGGCGTCCTCGGGGCCCGTGTACCGGGCGCGCGGGCGGATGAGCCGGTTGTCCTCCTGATACTCGGCGACGTGGGCGATCCAGCCGCCGGCGCGGCTCATCGCGAAGATGGGCGTGTACATGTCGACCGGAATGCCGAGCGAGTCGTAGACCGAACCGGAGTAGAAGTCGACGTTCGGTGCGATCCCCTTCTCGACGAGGCCCTGATCGGTGAGGTACTCCTCGATGGCGGTGGTGTAGTCCAACCACTTGGTGTCGCCCGACGAGTCGGCGAGGTCGCGGAGCTTCTCTTCGAGGATGTTCGCGCGGGGGTCTTTCACCTTGTAGACGCGGTGACCGAAGCCGGGGATGCGTCCGCCGCCGTCCCGCTTGTCTTTCACCCACTGGACCGGATCCTTCGAGGAGGCGTCGATCTCGTGGAGCACCTCCATCACGTCCTGGTTGGCCCCGCCGTGAAGGGGACCGGAGAGCGCGCCGATGCCGCCGGTGACGCCCGAGTAGACGTCGGCCATCGTCGAGCCGATCACCATGGCGGTGAACGTGGAGGCGTTGAGCCCGTGGTCGGCGTGGAGCGTGAGCGCCATGTCGAACGTCTCCTCGCTGACGGCGTCCGGCTCGGTCCCGGTGAGCATGTAGAGGAAGTTCCCGGCGTGCGAGAGGTCGGGGTCCGGCGCGACCGGCTCCGCTCCCTGTCGGACGCGCTCGAACGCGGCGAGGACCGTCGGGATCTTCGCCGTGATCCGTCGGCCCTGACGGATGGTGGCCTCGCCGTCGTCGGCCTCGTCCGCCTCGTCGTCGTACGCCGACAGCATCGACGTCGCGGTCCGGAGCGCGGCCATCGGGCGCTCGCCGGCGTCCGCGAGCGCGCGGACGGTCTCGATGACGTCGTCGTCCACCTCGCGCTCCGCCGCGAGGTCGGCGGCGAACGCGTCGAGCTCCGCGGCGGTGGGGAGCGAGCCGTGCCACAGGAGGTACAGCACCTCCTCGTAGCTCGCGCCGCGCGCGAGGTCCTCGATGTCGTACCCGCGGTAGACGAGCTTGCCGACCTCGCCGTCGACGTAGCTCAGATCCGACTCCGCGACGAGGACGCCCTCGAGCCCACGTTTTAACTCATCTGTCATACCACGTCGTTCCGACCACCACCAAAAAAGCGTTATCTTTCAGGAGGGATACGGTACGTCGATCGTGGTACGTCACCGCGTCGAACGACGACGTGACAGGGTTCGGAAACGTCTGGACCGGGGAGGCGACGACGCCGCGCGGCGTCGCGTTACCGGGCCGGGACGACCGTCACCGTCCGGTTCCGGTCGATCGCGTCCTCCAGTTCCTCGGCGATGGCGGAGCCGCGGGAGACCTGGACCTCGCCGCCGCGACCGACGGTGGCGGTGAAGAGGTACTCGCCGTCGGCGCGCCCCTCGACCGTCTCGCCGACGCCGTCGTCGACGTCGATGACGACGTGCCGCGAGGTGATCTCCGGCGCGACCACCGTGCCGCGCTCGGCCCCGACCTGCCCGTCGCCGCTGCCGTTCCCGGCAGCGCCGCCGGAGGAGCTTCCTCCCGGGCCGCCGGGTTTCTCGTCGTGCGTGCGGACGTCGATGTCGATCCCGAGACGGTTCTCGATGTCGGCGATGCGACCGCCACCCTTCCCGATCACGGTGCCGATGTCCCCCTCGGTGACGTAGACGACCGCCTCGTCGTCGCCGTTCAGCTCCACGTCGACGTGGCCGTGAGCGACCGAGCGGATCTCGCGTTCGATCTCCTTCTTCGCGATGCGGCCGACGCCGGAGTCGCGGTCCGCCTCGCCGCCCTCGTCGTCCAGCGGGACCGTGACGACCTGCCGGTTGAACGTGTAGATCTCGTACTCCGGCCGACCGGTCTCGAAGTTCGACACCTGGATGACCGGACGGGCGAGGTCCTCGGCGGTGAGCCCGGCGGGGACCTTCACTTCGGTGGTCACGTCGTAGACCGTGTGGACCTCGCCGGCCTCGATGTAGACCACGGTGTCGACGATCTGCGGGATCATTCCGAGCTCGACTCGGCCGACGAGCCGCTGGAGCGCGTCGATGGCGCGCGAGGCGTGGACGACCCCGACCATCCCGACGCCGGCCATCCGCATGTCGGAGAACACCTCGAAGTCGTCGGTCTTCCGGACCTCGTCGTAGATGGTGTAATCGGGCCGAACGAGGAGCAGCGAGTCGGCGGTGTTCTCCATCTCGCCGCCGAGCGCCCCGTACTGCGTGATCTCCGGACCGACCTGAAGGTCGCGTGGCTTCTCCATCGTCTTCACCGCGTAGTCGTTTTCGTTCAGGAACTCCGCGACCGCCTGCGCGAACGTCGACTTCCCGGCCCCGGGCGACCCGGAGATGAGCACGCCGCGCTTCCGCTCCGCGAACCGGTCGCGCAGTTCGTCGGCGAACTCGTAGTCGTCGAGGTCCGTCTTCGCGATGGGGCGGACGGCGGTGATCTCGATGCCGTCGGCGAACGGGGGGCGCGCCACCGCGATCCGATAGTTGCGGAACTGGACGATGTCCATCCCGTCGTTCGAGAGCTCAATGAATCCCTCGTTCGACTGGCGGGCCAGGTCGACGATCGAGTTGGCCCACTCGCGCATCTGTGCCTCGTCGGTGGGCTCGTCCGCGATCTCGACGTAGCGCATCTCGCCGAGCGCGCCGCGCTTCGCCTTCGGGACGGTGCCCGTCTTGAGGTGGACCGACATCGTCTCCTCGGTGAAGAAGTCCTGTATCGGGAGCTCGTCGACGACGCCGCGGGCGACGGGTTCGACGTACTCGACGTCGAGCCCCTTCGCGCGCGCCACCTCGGCCTGGACCACGTCGCTGGACAACAGCGTCGCGTCGTGATCGGCGGCCAAGTCGCGGATCAGCGCGTCCACGTCGCCCTCGTGGGCGTTCGAGCGGGCGTCGCCGCTGGCGCGCTCGCCGACGTAGCGCAGCTCGATCGCTCCGTCGTCGGCGTAGTCCGCGAGCCGCTTGAGTTCGCTGAGCCCGTCCCAGCCGGATTCGAGCCCGTCGTTCGCCTGCGACTCCAGCTCGCCGACGACCGCCTCGGGGACGAACACGGTGACCGACTCGTAGGTCCCGTCCGCGACGCGTTCGGACACGCGGCCGTCGACGACCGCGCTCGTGTCCGGTACTACGTTCATACCCGAGTTCGGGACGGGAACCGTATAAGGGTGTTCGACCGGGGGCCGCGGGCGGGCGGCGTGGAACGGGGCCGGTCGCTCGTCGCGTCAGTCGTACGGTCGAGCGGCGCGGCCGCCACGCCCTCGTCGCCCCGGGCGATCCGCTCAGTCGTCCGCGGCGGTCTGTCCCGCCTCGTCGGCGAGCCGTTCGGCGTAGGCGGTGAAGTTCTCGAACAGCTGCTTCGCCTCGCAGGCGGCGTCGTACGCGGCGGGCGTGATCGAGTCGAGGACCGCGTCCACGCGGGCGTCGCCGATCTGGTCCCGCTTGCCGTCGGTCACCTCGCGGGCCGTGTCGATGTCGTACTCGGGGTGGAACTGGACGCCCCAGCAGTGGCCGTCGCGGAAGGCGTGGACGCCGCGGTCGTTCTCCGCGAGCAGCGTCGCGGAGGGCGGGAGTTTGACGACCGCGTCGCCGTGGGTGGTGAAGGCGGTGAACGACTCGGCGATCCCGTCGAACAGCGGGTCGTCGCGCAGTCGGCGGATCTCGTTGTAGCCGATCTCGAAGCCGTCCATCCCGGCGACGCGGCCGCCGAGGGACTCCGCGAGCACCTGATGGCCGTAGCAGACGCCGAGGACCGGCACACCGGCATCGGCGGCCTCCGCGACGTAGTCGACGAGCGGGGGGATCCACGCCTCGTCCCAGTAGACCGACGAGCGCGATCCCGTCACCACGACGCCGTCGAACTCGGTGTGGTTCGGGAGGTCCCCCGCGACGGCGTCGAACTCGACGAGGTCGGCGTCGATCTCTCGGCGGAAATTCCGACGGGTGTTCGCGCCGTCGTGGGCGGCGTTCAACAGGGCGAACCGGAGGCGAGTCATCGAGTGTAGATTCGGCGAGAGTCACAAAACGGTTGCGACGCCGGCCACGGCGACCGTGGACGCGGACGCGACGTTCGCCCGTCGCTCGGTGAGCGACGCCGCAGCTACTCGAACGCGGCGCTCGCGTGTTCCGCGAGCCACCCGACGAGCAGGTCGTTGACCGCGGCCGACGCCTCGACCCCGACGAGGTGGCGGGCCCCCTCGACGCCGTGGAACTCCCCGCGGGGGAGCCCTTCCGCGAGCGTCTCGCCGGCCGTGACCGGGCAGGCCGCGTCGTCGGTCCCGTGGACGACGAGCGCCGGCGTGGTGATCTCGAAGAGGGCGCCGGTGAGGTCGAACCCCTCGATCGCGGCGCGGTGCGCCGCGTACGTCTCGCGGTCGGCGTCCTCCGCGAGGCGCCACTCCGCGATCCGCGAGAGCGCGTCCGGGTGCGCCTCCCGGAAGTCGACCGAGAGGAGCCCGTTCAGCGACCCCTCGACCGCGGCCGGGTCGGCCGGGTCGGCCCAGACGCCGGCGGGGTTGTAGGCGTCCCCCGCCGGCGGCGTCCCGATCAGGGCGAGGCTCGCCGGCCGCGAGGAGGTCGCCGCGGCCGTCAGCGCGACCATCCCGCCGAGCCCGTAGCCGACGAGGTGGGCGTTCCGGATCCCCTCTGCCGCGCACACCGCGTCGACGTCGGCGGCGAGGTCCGCGATCCCGTACGGACCGGGCGGGGCGTCTGAACGGCCGACGCCGCGCGTCTCCGGCGTGATGACGGTGTGCGGACCGGCGAGCGCGGCGTGCTGCCAGCCGAACTGCCAGGCGCCGAGCCCGACGTCGCCGCAGAACACGACCGCCTCGTCGCCGTCGCCGGCGTCGGGGGCGTCCACCTCGTACCGGATATCGGTCCCGGCGTTGGTCGCGTGGGGCATGGTGAACTCGCGGGGGGTTCGTCAGGCCTCCTGAAGGCTGCGGAGAACGTCGGGCGCCGCGTCGAGGGCGTCGTCTAACGCGTCTGCGTCCGGCCCGCCGCCCTGCGCGAAGTCCGGCGGCCCGCCGCCGCCGCCGCCGACGCGCGCGGCGAGCTCCGAGACGACCTGCCCGGCGTTCACGTCGACGCCGTCGGGGACGCCGACGACGAAGCTCGCGGAGCCGTCCGCGCCGCTGCCGATCACCGCGACCTTCCCGTCGTCGACGTGTGCGTTCGCGGTCGCGCGCAGCTCGTCGGCGTCGCCGTCGAGCCGCTGGACCACAGCGGTCGTCCCGGCGACCTCGACCTCCTCCGCGTCGCCGCCGCCGGAGGCGCGCGCGGCCGCGAGCTCCTCTTTGAGCGACTCGATCTCCTTGCCGCGAGCCTTCCACTCCTCGAAGAAGCGCTCCGCGGTGTCGGGCACGTCGAGCGGGTCGACATCCAAGACGTCGGCCGCGTCGTACAGCGCGTCCTCGGTGCGCTGGGTCGCTTCGACCGCCGCGCCTCCGGCCGCGAAGACGATGCGCTCGACGCCGTCCTGAACCGGCTCCGTCTTCAGTACCTTCACCGCGCCGATCTCGCCGGTCCGGCCGACGTGGGTCCCCGCGCAGGCCTGAACGTCGGCGTCGCCCACGTGGATCAGCCGGACGTTCGTTCCCGGCGGGACGCCGCCCTGATACAGGTCGAAGCCGTGTTCGGCCTCCGCCTCGTTGCGGTCGGGCCACTCCTGCCGGACCGGCACGTCGTCGCGGATCAAGTCGTTCGCGACGCGCTCGATCGCCTTCACGTCCTCGCGCGTGATCCGCTCGAAGTGGCGCACGTCGAGCCGCGAGGAGTCGATCCCCTTCTGGGCGCCCGCCTGACGGACGTGGTCGCCGAGCACCTCGCGGGCGGCGTGCCCGACGAGGTGCGTCGCGGTGTGGTGCGCGCGCAGTCGGTCGCGGCGGTCGCCGTCCACCTGCCCGCGGACGAATTCGCCTTTGCCCGGGTCCGCGTCCGTGCGGTGGAGCACCACCCCGTCGGCCTCCTGAACGTCCTCGACGTCGACGGTGGTCTCGCCGACCGTGAGCTGTCCCCGGTCGGCCGGCTGGCCGCCGCCCTCGGGGTAGAACATCGTCTGGTCTAAGACGACGTCGTACCCCTCCTCGGCCTCCAGCACGTCGAGGACGACCGCCTCGAACTCCGTGCGTCCCTGGTCGTCGTAGAACAGCTTCTCCGTCTCGGGGAGGTCGGCGAGCCGCTCGTCCCGGTCGTCGGTCCCGGTCGCGGCGTCGTCCTCCTCGTGGCGATCGGCGACGAGCGCGTAGAAGTCGTCGGGGACGTCGACGGTCGCGCCGCGCTCGTCCGCGATGTCGGCGACCATGTCGGGCTGGATCCCGTGAGAGTCGTACAGTTCGAGCAGCTCTCCCGTCGGGATCGGCTCGCCCGTCCCGGCGTACTCGTCGGCGAGCTGTTCGACCTTACGAGCGCCGCGCTCCAGCGTCTGCTCGTACTTCCGCTCCTCGCTGCGGACGATCTCGCGGATCGTGTCCCGGTTCTCGTAGCCGAGCCGATCGGCCTGCATGTCGACCAGTTCGTCGAGGGGGGCGTCGACGCCCACCTCGTCGACGAGGCGTTTCATCCGGCGGAGCACCATCCGAGCGAGGTAGCCCGTGCCGACGTTCGACGGGACGATCTCGTCGCCGAACATGTACGCGAGCGTCCGCGAGTGGTCGGCGATCGCGTAGATCGATTCGAGCGGCTCGACCAGCTCGCGCAGCCGGTCGACGTCGACGTCGAGCCGGTCGGCGATCTCGCCGCGGGCGGCCTCGACGTCGTCGACGTCGTCGATGTCGAGCCGCCCGGAGAGCTTCGCGGCGCGGTGGACGATCTCGCGTTCGGCCTCGGTGTGTCCGACGCCGGCGTTCTCCTTCAGGAAGTCGATCGCGTCGGGATACACCGCCTCGTACACGGTCGCCGTCCCCTGGCTCATCCAGGTCCACCGCTCTAACCCGTACCCGGTGTCGACGATGTACGTGTCCATGAACGAGTACGTGTTCCCGTCTTTCATCTCGTAGTCGCCGTCGGGGTCCTGCTCCATACACATGAAGACGAGCGTCGCCAGCTCCGCGCCCTTGTAGATGACCTCGATGGCGGGGCCGGCGTTGCCGCCGCCGACCCACGGGTCCTCGATGTAGGTTATCTCCTCCAGATCCGCGCCGAGGCTCTCGAACAGCTCGTCGCAGTACCGGACCGTCTCGTCTTTCCAGTACACCTCGCCGTGGTAGGCGTACTCGTCCTCGTCGACCTCCTCGCGCGTGTTGAACGCGTGGTGGGCCATCATCTCGAACGCCATCGTGTGCCGACCGGTCTTGCCGACGTTGTCGATGTCCTGCATCCGGATACAGGGCTGTGAGATCGTCAGCGGGTTCGCCGGCGGCGGGGTCTGCCCCGAGGTGACGAGCGGCTGGAAGTCGTAGATCGACGCCTGCGTCAGGAGGACGTCGTCCCGCCATCGGTTCGCGGCGACGGGGTACGGGTCGATCCGCTCGTGGTCGTTGGCCTCGAAGAAGGAGAGGAACGCCTCGCGCATCTCCGACAGTGAGTGCTCCTCCGGGAAGCCCGGGTCGTCGATGAAGCTGTAGTCTTCGCAGGGCGGCTCGCCGCACAGTTCGCGGTCGGCGTCGCGGGTCCAGAAGTGCGCGCCACAGGAGGGACACTCCTTGCGCTCGAACCCCTCCTCCTCGAAGTAGTCGAGACGGTACTCCGCTTCGAGATCGCTCATTACACGAACGTGGCCCGTGTTGCTCCAAAAGGGTTCCGGGGTCGCTCGTCGCCGCCGACGCGACCGAAGGCGAGGCGATCGCGAGTGGGAAACGACGGGGACGAAACGCGACGAGCACGCGGACGAACCCGACGGGTCGGCCGCCCGCGGCAACCGGTAAGAAGACATATATTCTCGCCACAAGGTATCACGTACCAACGTGACTGCTGCGTTGGGCGAGCGCGGGTCGGTCCTCCTACTCAACGCCGACCCCGGACTCGCGGACAGCGTCGGGAGGTCCCTCGGCTCCGAGAGCCGCGACTCCCCGGAAGTCGAAGTCGAGACGCACGTCGCCTCGCCCGGCGGCGTCGACGAGCGACGACTCGCCGAGGCCGACGTGACGGTCGTCGTCGACGCCGCCGGCCTCGACCGGGTTCGGTCGGTCGATCGCACCGGTTCCGTGGTGGCGTTCGTCGACGACCCGACCGGTCGGGTCGCGACCGATCCGCTCGTGGACGCGGTCGCGGGCACGCCGGAGGCACTCTCGGAGACGCTCTCCTGGCTGATCGCCCGGGGCGAACGGTCCGCGGTCCGGTCGGAGCCGACCCGGACCCCGTCGAGAGTGGAGCAGCTCAACGCCGGCATGACGGAGCTCGCCGCCGTCAGGTCGGTCGACGAGGCGTACCGGGCCGCCATCGCGGTCGCCGAACAGGTGTTTCCCGAGTACCAGAGCGTGGTCGCCGTCCGCGACGGCGAGTGGGTCGAGCCGGTGGTCGCCTCCAGCGGGACGCCCGTCGACGACTGTAACCGGGTCCGCGTCGGCACCGGCGTGGCCGGTACGGCCGTCCAGACCGGAAACGTCTCGATCGCGCCGAACCCGAACGCCGAGAGCCGGTTCGACACGCTCCTCACCGTGCCGGTGGGCGACGACGTCGTCTTCCAGCTCGCGGCCACCGACGGCGACGGGGAGTTCGACGACGCGGACCGCCGGCTCGCGGAGCTGCTCGCCTCGCACCTCGAAGAGACGCTCGACCGGCTCTCCGTCGCCGAGACGCTCAGGGCCGAGCGCGACCGCCTGCTCGCGCTGTTCACGAACGTCCCGGACCCCGCCGTCGCCTACGACTACGTCGACGGCGAGCCCGTCGTCCGACAGGTGAACGACGCCTTCGAGTCGACGTTCGGTTACGAGGCGGAGGCGGTGCTCGGCGAGTCCATCGACGACTACATCGTGCCCGCCGACGCCGGAACGGAGGCGGAGGAACTCAACGAGCAGCTCCGACGCGGCGAGAACGTCCGCCGCGAGGTGACGCGAATCACGGCGGACGGGCCGCGCCACTTCATCCTCCACGTCATCCCGATCCGCCTCGACGCGGCGAACGCGGCCGGGTACGCCATCTACACCGACGTGACCGACCGCCGAGAGCGCGAGGAGACGCTTCGGCGACAGAACGAGCGGCTCGACGAGTTCGCCTCGATCGTCTCGCACGACCTCCGAAACCCGCTGTCGGTCGCGGAGGGGTACGTCGACCTCGCCCGCGAGACCGGCGACGCCGACCACCTCGACAGGGCCGCGGACGCGATCGACCGAATGGACGAACTCGTCGGCGACCTCCTCTCGCTGGCGCGGGAGGGTCGATCGGTCGGCGAGACGGAGGCCGTCTCGCTGGCGGACGCGGCCCGCGAGGCGTGGAGCAGCGTCGACACGGGCAGCGCGACCCTGACCGTCGAGCGCGACGAGACGCTGGAGGCGAACCGAACGCGGCTGCGCGAACTCCTCGAGAACGTCTTCCGGAACAGCGTCGAGCACGGTTCCACGAGCAGTCGGGCGAACCCCGACGACGGCGTCGAGCGCGGGCGCGACTCCCCCGACGATCCGCTCTCGGTCCGGGTGGGGTCGATGACGGCCGGCGGAGCCGGTGAGACCGCGGGGTTCTACGTCGAGGACGACGGGAGCGGCCTCCCGGACGACGCCGACCGCGTGTTCGAGAGCGGGTTCACGACCGACGAGTCGGGGACCGGCCTCGGGCTGGCCATCAGCGAGCGCATCGCCGAGGCGCACGGCTGGACCGCCCACGCGCTCGCCGGCGAGAACGGCGGTGCCCGCTTCGAGTTCCACACGGACTGACCGGACGGCGAACGAGCGCCGGTCCGAAACGACCTTACGCCGCGCGCGAGGGGATCCGATATGGTCGAGAACGTCGTCTACCCCGCCTACTTCGACGCCGAGCTGTCCCGCTCGGAGGGACGCCGCGTCCCGACGGATCTGGCGGTCGAAGCGCCGACCGTCGACGAGATAGCGAAGGCCGTTCAACAGGTCGGCTACGACGCCGTCGTCGAGCGCGACGCGGCCTACTCGCGGGAGTTCGAGGCCCGCGGCTCCGTGGTGGTCAAGGGTACCGAAGACACCGCGAAGAACGACCTCGTACAGGCGATCGCCGCGTACCTCGGCGTGCTCCGGGAGTAACCGTGCGGCGCGTCGGCACCGTCGTCCGCACCGCGGGGGGGCTCGCGATCGCCCGCAGCGACCCCGACGCCGATCCGCCGCGGATCGGCGCGAGCGTCGTCGACGAATCGCTCTCGACGGTCGGCCGCGTCGTCGACGTGTTCGGTCCGGTCGACCGCCCCTACGTGGCGGTCACGCCGAACAATGGGGTCGGACTCGCCGCCCTCGTCGGCGGCAAATTGTACGCGCGGTAGCTACGCGTCGCCCGACTCGGGGTCCGTCCGCCCTTCAACTCCGTCTGCCGCCTCCTCGTCGACGACCACGTCGAAGTCGGCGAGCGTCTTGTCCGTGCGAGCGAGGCGCTCGGCGACGAGCAGCTTTTCGCGTCGCTCCAGCCGATCCCAATCGAACTCCGCCGGCGGCGACGCCTCGAGCGACTCGAACCGCTCGATCACCGCCTCGTTCGCGAACCGCTCGAACGACCCGCAGTTCGGGCACGTCATCGAGAGGTGCGAGGTGTCGAACGACCGAGTGACCGCGTGATCGAGGCAGTTCAGACACCGATAGCTGCGCGTGCGGGACACGAATCTACGCACGGACCGAAAGAACGAGTATCTGTGGCTACCGGTCGGGAGGTCGGGGATCGAAACGCCGGCCGAAAAATCGGCCCGGGCGGTCAGAACAGCGCGGACGCCGCCGCCTCGGCCGTCTCGATGACGGGGCCGAAGCCGGGTAAGAGCAGCACCGTCGCGACCGCCGCGAAGACGACCGCGGCGTACAGCGCAGTCGGGCGCACGTCGATGGCGTCGAGCGCGCTCGGCGACGCGGGGTCGTCTAAGAACAGCGCCTTCACCACCCGGCTGTAGTAGTACAGCGACACGACGCTGTTTATCGCGCCGAGGCCGGCGAGCCAGACGAAGCCGTTGTCGATGGCCGCCTGGAACAGGAAGTACTTCGAGAAGAAGCCGGCGAACGGCGGCAGCCCCGCCAGCGAGAACATGAACACGGCCATCGCCACGGAGGCGACCGGCGCGCGCCGCCAGAGCCCCGCGTAGTCGGCGAAGGTGCGGCCGACGCCCCACCGCTCCGCCATCGCGACAAAGAGGAACGCGCCGGTGTTCATGAACCCGTAGACGAGCAGGTGCGCCATCGCGGCCCCCATGACGGTGCCGTTTGCGGGCCCGTCGACCGTGAGCGCGGCGACGCCGATGAGCGCGTACCCGGCGTGGCCGATCGAGGAGTAGGCCAACATCCGTTTGACCTCCTCTTGGACCGCCGCCGCGAAGTTACCGAGCGTCATCGTGACGGCCGCGAGGATCGCGAACGCGAGCATCCAGTCGACGTTCGCCGACACGGCCATCTCCAGCGGGAACGCCTCGGTGAACACGCGGAACGCGACGACGAACCCGGCGGCCTTCGAGGCCGACGAGAGGAACGCGCTCACCGGCGCGGGCGCGCCCTCGTACGCCTCCGGCGCCCAGAAGTGGAACGGGACGGAGGCCGTCTTGAACGCGACGCCGCCGATCATCATCACGATACCGACGCCGAGGACGCCCGTGAGGCCCTCGATCGACGCCGACGCGATGTCGGCGAGGATGAGCGACCCAGTGGCCGCGTACACGAGCGAGATGCCGAACAGGAAGATGGCCGACGAGAGCGCCCCGACGAGGAAGTACTTCATCCCCGCCTCCACGCTCCCCCGGTTCTGCTTGAGGTACGCGACGAGCACGTACGACGGCAGCGACACCATCTCCAAGGCGACGAACACGACCGCGAGCGAGTTCGCGACCGCGAGCAGCGCCATGCCGGTCGCGGCGAACGTCACCAGCGAGTAGAACGCCGCCGGGTTGGTGTGGTCGTCGAAGTAGTCGTGTCCGGCGACCAGCACCAGCGCGGTCACCGAGGCGAAGATGGCCGTGAAGAACAGCCCCAGCGTGTCGACTTTTATCGCGTCCGCGAACAGCGAGACCGCGCCGCCGTCCGGGCTGACCCCGCCGCTCGCGGTGAGCCAGACGGTGGCCGCGAGCGCGGCGAGCGACCCGATCGCGCCGACGATCGCCATCGACGTGTTCGAGCGTGCGTCGGGACGCACCGTGTCGACGAGGAGCAGCGCGAGTCCGGTAGCGGCCAGCAGCAGCGCCGGCAGCAGCGCCGTCACGCCGGGCAGACCGTTAACCATCGATCGTCACCCCCTCGACGACGGGCAGGGCAGCGTCACGGATCATCTCGAAGAAGATGTCGGGCGCGACGCCGAGCACGATGATCGCCACCAGTAGCACCGCGAGCGGGGCGACGTCGTGGAACGCCGCGGGGCCGACCTCGTAGTCGGTCTCCAGTTCGAACGGACCGAACAGCGTGCTCTGCATCGCCGACAGCAGGTAGCCGGCGACGATGACGATTCCGAACATCGCGAGCGCTGTGAACACCGGCGCGTACGGGAGCGCCGGGGCGGACAGCGAGCCCACGAAGATGAAGAACTCGCCGGCGAAGCCGGCCATCAGCGGGAGCCCCATGTAACCGAACGCGCCGGCGACGAGGATGCCGACGGTGACCGGCATCCGGTCGGCCATGCCGGCCATGTCGCCGACCATCCGGGTGTGGGTGGTGTTGTAGATGACGCCGACCGCCATGAACATCAGTCCCGAGATGAGCCCGTGTGCGACCATCTGGAACGTCGCGCCGCCGACCCCGTACTCGGTGAAGACGATGAGCCCGAGGATGACGTACCCCATCGACGAGACGGAGGAGTAGGCGACGATCCGCTTGAGGTCCTTCTGTGCGAGCGCCAGCATCGCGCCGTAGATGACGCTGATGACGGCGATCGCCGCGATCGGGACCGCGAGCATCGACGCCTGGTTCGGCAGCATCGTGAAGTTGAACCGGAGCAGCGCGTACGTCCCCATCTTCAGGAGGACGCCCGCCAGGAGCACCGACGCCGGGGTCGGCGCCTGAACGTGCGCGTCCGGCAACCACGTGTGGAACGGCACGATCGGGACCTTCACCGCGAACCCGAGGAACATCGCGAGGAACGCGAACAAGGCGACCTGATCGGGGGCGATACCGAACCACTCACCCAACCCGCCCGCGGCTATCGCCTGCGCGATCTCGGGTAACGCGAACGACGACACCGAGTCGCCGAGCGCGAACACGAGACTCATGAAGCCGATGAACATCAGCAGCGACGCCGCGTTCGTGTACACGAAGAACTTGATCGCGGCGTACTTGCGGCGCGGACCGCCCCAGATCCCGATGAGGAAGTACATCGGGACCAGCACGGCCTCCCAGAAGACGAACCAGAGGAAGAAGTCGAGCGCGGCGAACACGCCGAGCAGGTTCGCCTCCATGAACAGCATGAGGCCATAGAACTGACTCTGTCGGGTGTCGACGGGCGTCCACGCGCTGAGGATCGCCAGCGGGACGAGGAACGTCGTGAGCACGAACAGCGGGAGGCTGATCCCGTCGAGCCCGACGAACCACGAGACGCTGCGACCGCCGACTTCGAGCCACTCGATCTGGGTCGCGTACGCGACATCGCCGCCGAGCAGCGCGTTGCCGCCGGCCTCGAAGCCGGACCACAGGTAGAGGCTCCCGACGAACGGGATCAGGCTGATGGCGAACGCCAGCCGACCCGCCCACTCGTCGGGCGCGAGGAACACGGTCAGCGCGCCGACGAAGGCGGCCGCCATGAGCGCTTCGAGTATCACAGGAACCACCCCCCGGTCGCGCCGAGCACGAGCAGCAGCGCGACGAGCCCGAAGGTGAGTAGCGCGGCGTACTGCGAGACGACCCCCGACTGGAGCTGGCGGATCCGACCGCCGCCGGTGAGGCTCACCGAGGAGACGGCGTTCACGACGCCGTCGATGATCCCCTGATCGAAGGTGTTCGCGCCGCCCGCGACGTCTTCCGTCCGATACGCGAGCCAGACCTGTAGTTCGTCGAGGTAGTAGTTGTTGTACAGCACGTCTTTGATGCCGCCGAGCTTGGCGGTGTGTTCCGTCGGCGACGCCACGTTGTAGAGCCGCCAGGCGAGTCCGAGTCCGAGCAGCGCCAGACCGAGCGAGACGGCAGCACCGACGAGGACGGTCCCGGTCTCACCGCCGACGAGGTACGCGCTGCTGTACGGTCCGATATCGGCGTAGTGGTGCGAGGAGAGTCCCTCGATGCCGCCCCAGTGGTTGTCGAGCCACAGGTGGAGCAGGTCGATCCCTTCGAGGCCGAGCACCTTCTGGACCGGCACCATGTTGATGAAGCCGGTGACGACGGCGAGCGACCCAAGGACCGTCAGCGGTCCCTTCACGTTCCAGCGAACGGGGACGGGGTCTCGGGCGGTGTCGCTCCGCGGCTCGCCGTGGAAGGTCAGGAACACCATGCGGAAGGTGTAGAACGCGGTGACCGGCACCGCGAGCAGTCCCATCACGTACCCGCCGAGCAGCAGCGGGTCGTTGAGGCCGTGGACGAGCGCCTCGTAGAGGATCTCGTCTTTCGACCAGAAGCCGGCGAACGGGAAGATGCCCGCGAGCGCCAGCGACCCGGCGAGGAAGGTGTAGTAGGTGACGGGCATCTTCGATTTCAGCCCGCCCATGTCCCACATGTCCTCGTTGTGGTGCATCGCGATGATGACCGCACCGGCGCCGAGGAACAGGAGCGCCTTGAAGAACGCGTGGGTGGTCAGGTGGAAGACCGCGGCCACGTACCCGCCCGCGCCGAGCGCGAGCATCATGTAGCCGTACTGCGAGATGGTGGAGTACGCGAGCACCTGCTTCAGCTCGTCTTTGACGAGCCCCATCGTCGCCGCGAACAGCGCCGTGAAGCCGCCGATGAAGGCGATGACCGCCATCGTCGTCGGGGTCAGCACGTAGAACCCGTACATCCGCGCGACGAGGTAGACGCCGGCCGCGACCATCGTCGCGGCGTGGATGAGCGCGGAGACGGGCGTCGGGCCCTCCATCGCGTCGGGGAGCCACGTGTGAAGCGGGAACTGCGCGGACTTGCCGACGACGCCGCCCAAGACGAGCAGGCCGACGACGGTCAGCCACGTCCCGAGTTCGAGGCCGCCAGGAGTCCACGCGACCGAACCGGAGCCGTTGAGCGCCGCGTCGGCGAGCGCCGGGAACGACTCGGGGCCGGCGAACTGCGCCGTGCCGAAGGTGGCGAACACCGCGACGACGCCGACGAGGAAGAAGTAGTCACCGAAGCGGGTGACGAGGAACGCCTTCTTCGCCGCCGACGGCGGTCCCGGCTCCCGGAAGTTGAAGCCGATGAGCAGGTACGAGCAGAGCCCGACCAGCTCGAAGAACATGAACGCCATCAGCAGGTTGTCGGCGACGACGAAGCCGAGCATCGAGGCCGTGAACAGGCCGAGCCCGGCGTAGTAGCGCGGGAGGCCCGTCTCGCCCTCGTCGTTCATGTAGCCGAGCGAGAAGACGTGGACGAGCAGCGCCACGAGCGTCACGATGACGAGCATCAGCGCCGACAGGGGGTCGATCAGGACGCCGAACGTGAGCTCGATATCGGTCGGCCCGATCCCCGCGCCGCCCTCGCCGGCCCAGTAGTACAGCGTCTCGTTGTACGCCCGTCCGCCCGCGACGGTGGCGGCGACCCAGATCGACAGCAGGAACGACCCCGCCGTCGCCGCGATGCCGCCGAAGGCACCCCCCTTCGGGAGGTACCTGCCAGCGCCGAGCGCGACCAGGAACGAGAAGAACGGGAGGAGCACGATCGCCGGAACGTATGCGAATGCGTCCACCATCTTACCACCTCATCTCCGCGGGAACAGTTACGTCAGTCGTGCCGAAGTTGCGGTATAACACGAGTATGATGCCGATGCCGATCGCGACCTCCGCGGCGGCGAGCGCGATGACGAACAGCGCGAACACCTGCCCCGTGAGGTCGCCGTAGTACAGCGCGAACGCGACGAAATTGATGTTGGCCGCGTTCATCATGAGCTCGACGCTCATGAGGAAGTACAGCACGTTCCGCCGCGTGAGAACGCCGAACAGCCCGATACAGAACACCGCCGACGCCAGTAGCAGGTACCACGTCGGCGGAATCGAGGACGCGACCGCGGTCACTGCCGGTCACCCCCGTCGCGGCCGCCGTCGGTGAACGCCCCCCCGACCGCGGAGACGACGGACCCGTCCTCCTCGCGTTTGGCGAGGTAGACGGCCCCGTCGACCGCGACGTCGAGCGCGACCGCGGCGATCAGGAACGCTGCGAGGAACCCCTCGGCGGGGACCGTCGCCACGTCGTACGCGCCGAGGTCGAACAGGGCGTACCCGATGTTGTGGACGATGGAAGCGTCGGCCGGGAACCCGGCGGGCGCGGCGTCGAACGTCGCCGCGTTGGTCGTCGCGACGAAGACGGCGAACAGTGCGCCCACGGCTATCGCGGGCACGATCCGCGACCCGCGACCCTCGTCGTTGCTCACGCGCTACTCACCTCCGTGTCCGTCTCAGATCGCGTGAGCATCACGGCGAACGTGACCAAGATGAGGACCCCGCCCACGTAGACGAGGATCTGCATGGCGGCGATGAACTCCGCCCGCAGCATCACGTAGTGCACCGCGACGCTCGTGAGGGCACCGCCCAGAAGCAGCGCGGCGTGGAACACGTCGCGCGCCAGGACGACCCCGAGGGCGAACGCCAGCGTAACCGCGGCGAACAGCCCGAACGCGATGGTAGCATAAACCATTGTGTGTGTCTCCTATGAGAACCCCTTTGAAGATTTCGAGACGAGCCCGCTACTGGTAGTCGACCTCGCCGTCGCCCTCCCCGATCCACGCGCCGCGATCGGGGTTGCGGGACTCCAGCGGGTCGATCCCTTTGTACCACGGGACGTTCTTGAGCTGTTCTTTGTTGAACACGAAGTCGTCCTTCGTGTCCGCGGTGAACTCGAAGTTCTGCGTCAGCAGGATGGCGTCGACCGGGCAGACCTCCTCGCAGAGCCGGCAGTAGATACACTGCCCGATGTGGAGGTTGTACTGCTCGCCGTTGCGCTGGTCGTCCTGAACGATCTGGATCGTGTCGTTCGGACAGACGTTTTCGCACTGTCGACACCAGATACACCGCTCCTGGCTGAACTTGTGAACCCCGCGGAACCGCGGGCTCACTTCGGGCGCGTCCTCCGGGTATTCCACCGTGAACGTCGTCCCGTCCAGCGCGTGTTTCATCGTCGTCGCCATGGATTTCATGAGTCCAATCATGTTACGCGATCACCCCCACGATTACGGCCGTGAGCACCAGGTTCGCGAACGACAGCACCAGCATTCCCTTCCAGCCGATCTCGATCAGCTGGTCGATGCGGACGCGGGGAAGCGCCGCGCGGGCCCACTGCGTGAACAGGAAGAAGCCCCAGATCTTCACCACGAACCAGATGAAGCTGATACTCTCCGGACCGGGTCCGGAGGCCCCGCCGAGGAACGTCACGGCGAGGATCGCCCCGCCGAGGAAGATGTGAACGAACTCTCCGAGGTAGAAGAGGACGAAGTACGCGGAGGAGTACTCCGTCTGGTACCCGCCGACGATCTCGGTCGGCGCTTCGGGGATGTCGAACGGATTCCGCCCGATCTCCGCCATGTTCGCCGTGAGGAACAGCACGAACGCGAACGGGTTCACCAAGGCGTACCACGACGGGATCGAGACGCCGGCGATCGTCACGAGCGTCTCCGTCTGCGCGCCGACGATGCCGCTCATCTGGAGCGTGCCGGAGAAGACCACGACCGACATCGCCGTGACGATGAGCGGAATCTCGTACGCGAGGTTCTGCGCGACCGCGCGGAGGCCGCCGAGGAGCGAGTACTTGTTGTTCGACGCGTACCCGGCCATCACCAGCGAGACGGACGCGATGGACGCGAACGCGAACACCAGCGCGAACCCGACCTCGGGGTCCGCGAGGTGGAGGTTGATCGGCCCGAGCTGTCCCATCGGGATGACCGAGAAGCCGAGCAGCGCCGACGACGGCAGGAGGATCGGCGCGATGTCCCACGAGGGGCGGTCGACGCCCTCGGGGATGATGAGCTCCTTCGCGAGGAGCTGGACCGCGGCCGCCGGGATGATGAGCAGGCCGTAGGGCCCGATCCGGTCGACCGCGATCCGGTCGGTGAACGCGGCCGTGATCTTCCGTTTCGCCCACGGGCCCGCGACGCCCGTGAACGCGAGGATGATGTTGCCGACGACGAAGGCGGCGACGAGGGAGGCCGCGACCTCGCCGATGACGCTGTCGAGGCCGAGCGTGTCGACGATGAACTCGGGGAACAGCTGTGCGGGGGCCGTACCCATCAGCGGTCCACCTCCCCGAGAACGACGTCGAGGCTACCGAGGGCCGCGATGACGTCGGGAATGTACTCCCCGTTCGCCATCTCCGGCAGCGTCTGTAGGTTCGAGAAGCACGGCGACCGGATCTTGAACCGGGCCGGCTTGTCGGTGCCGTCGGCGCGGATGTAGATGCCGAGTTCGCCCTTCGCGCCCTCGACGGCGCGGTAGATCTCCGTGTCGTCGTCCGGGCGCAGCGTGCGCGGCACGTTCGCCTGGATGTTGCGCTCGTCTTCGGGCCAGTCTTCGAGCAGGTCGACGCACTGCTCGATGATCTTGGCGGACTCCTCGACCTCGCGCATCCGGACGAGCAGGCGGCTGAAGTTGTCGCCGCCGTCCTCGGTGACGACGTCCCAGTCGAGCTCGTCGTAGTAGCCGTACGGGTCGTCGCGGCGCAGGTCGTAGTCGACGCCCGAGCCGCGGGCGACCGGCCCGGTCGCGCCGTAGTTCTTCGCGACCTCCGGCGGCAGGATGCCGGTGTCGATCGTCCGCATCTGGAACACCTCGTTCGAGGTGATCAGGTTGTGGTACTCCTCGACGGACTCCGGGAGCTGGTCGAGGAAGTCGCGGGTCTTCGAGAAGAACTCCTCGCGCGGCTCCGGAAGGTCCCAGACGACCCCGCCGAGCCGGAAGTAGTTGAACATCAGCCGCTGACCCGTCAGGTCCTCCAAGAGGTTCTGGACGCGCTCGCGGTCGTTGATGGCGTACATGAACGTCGCCGTGAAGTCGCCGTTGATGTCGAGCGCGAACGTCGCGAGCGCGAGCATGTGCGCGGCGATCCGGCACATCTCCGCGCCCATCGTCCGGATGACCTGCGCGTACTCGGGCACCTCGATGTCCGCGAGGTCCTCGGCCGCGCGGGCGTAGGCCCACTCGTTGAGCAGGCCCGCCGAGATGTAGTCCCAGCGGTCCGGGTACGGCATGATCTGGTGGCGGTACGTCCCGGACTGCGCCATCTGCTCCTCGCTGCGGTGGAGGTAGCCGATGTCGGGCTCGACGTCGGCGACCTGCTCGCCGTCGAGCACCGTCTTCAGGTGGAGGACGCCGTGGGTGGCCGGGTGGTGCGGCCCGATGTTGAGGAACATCGTGTCGGACTCGGCGTCCTTGTGGTGCTCCTCCAGCGGGTTCGCGTGCGCCGGCAGCGTGGCGATCTGCGGCCGGTCCTTGTCGTAGTCCATCGACAGGGGGTGCCCCTGCCACGTCTCCGGCAGCAGGATCCGGCGCAGGTCGGGATGGTCGTCGTACTCGATCCCGATCAGGTCGTACGCCTCCCGCTCGTGCCAGTCGGCCGTGCGGAAGACGGGTTCGGCCGACTCGGAGACCGGGTGGTCCTTGTCGGCGGGGACGACGATGCTGACCTCCTGAGTCGGGTCGTCGTACTTCTTCAGGTGGTAGATCGACTCGTAGCGGTTCTCGTACTCCTGTGCGGAGACGACGGAGAGGTGGTCGTACCCCGCCTGCTCTTTCAGGGTCCGGAGCGTCTCTTGAACGGTGTCCGGACGGATGACGAAGCCGGGCGCGTTCAGGTGGTCGTCGCGGTCGACGACGAGGTCGCCGAGCAGCGCCTCGATCTCGTCGGGCGTGCGCTCGACGGCGGCGTCGTCGACGCTGTCTGGTCGTTCGAGGCTCATGGCGAATCAGCGAAGTTGTACCGCATGACGAGCTCGTCGTCGTCGATCTGGTCGGCCAGCTTGTCGACGAGTTCGTCGCGTTCGAGGTCGGAGAACTCTTCCAGTTCGTACGGCTTCACGGTGACGGGCGCGGCCTCGCCGTTTGCGACGCGCTCCTGAAGCTTCACGACGCCGTACACGAGCGCCTCGGGCCGAGGCGGGCAGCCGGGGACGTGGATGTCGATCGGGATGACCTCCTCGGCCCCCTTGATCACGTTGTACCCCTCCTGGAACGGGCCGCCGGAGATGGTACACGAGCCCATGCCGACGACGAACTTCGGCTCGGGCATCTGGTCGTAGACGCGCTTCATCCGCGGGGCGAACTTCGAGACGATCGTCCCGGGGACGATCATCACGTCGGCCTGTCGCGGCGAGGCGCGGGGGACGCCCGACCCGAAGCGGTCGAGGTCGTGTTTCACCGCGTAGGTGTGCATCATCTCGATGCTACAGCAGGCGATACCGAACTGTAGCATGAACATCGAGGAGCCCCGACACCAGTTCAGGAACTTGTCGAACTTGGTGAGGATGAACGGCGAGGAGCCGAACGCCTCCCGGAGCCGGGAGTTGAACCGGTCTCCCTGCCCGGTCATCCGGGCGTCTCTGGTCTCGGTTACGACCTGCGATTCGTCGGTGATAAACGGTTGATCGCTGCTCATTAGTTGAGGTCCTCCGTCGTCTTTCTGCTGGTCGCGCGGGGACTGCGGGCCCAGCTGATCGCCCCCGACCGCCACGCCCAGACGAGTCCGACCGCGAGGACTCCGACGAACGCCAACATCGGCCACAGCAGGTCGGCCATCGGAACGCCGGCCTGGACGGCCGGACGGTAGATGACCGCCCACGGGAACAGCAACACGGTCTCGATGTCGAACACGACGAACAACAGCGCGACCATGTAGTACTGGATGTTGAACCGGATCCGCGTCCCGCCCGTCGGGGTCTCGCCGGACTCGTAGGTGGTACTTTTACCGGTCTCAGGCACGCTCGGACGGAGTAGCGCCGACACTGTCATCATCGCTATCGGGATGGCCAGGCCGACGACCGCCAAGGCGCCAATCGCTATCCAATCGCTCATATAGGTCTCCGTAACGTGCTGGGGTTTGGACCGCCCCCTCATAAGCGTTGAGTCTTGTGCGTCGGCGGGCGTGCGGGCCGGTACCGGCCGTTCGCGGTCGAAGCGCCCGCGGAGCGACCGAGAGCCCGCCGTCCGACTCGTCGGGAGCCTCAAACGGAGGCAGGGCGGTCCCGCGGCGGGGTCCTCGGACCGCTGTCTCGCTACCGGTCGCGGAACCCGTCGATACCGAGGTCGTGGAGGGCCGTCGAGACGTCGGCGACGCCGGCCTTCTGCTCGTCGTGAAGGTCCACCAGCCGCTCGGCGACCGCGTCGTGTTCGCGCCCGAGGACCTGCGCCGCCGACAGCGCCGCGTTGTACGACTTGCCGGCGTCGACCGCGACGATCGGCGCGCCGGTCGGCATCCCGATCACGGAGTCGACCGACTTCTCTTGAACCGGCACGCCGATCACGGGCACCGGGTACGCGATCGAGGCGGTCATGTTCGGCAGGTCCGCGGACTTGCCGCCCGCGCCCGCGACGATCACGTCCAACCCGCGCTCGGTCGCCGTCTCCCCGTACGCGTACATCAGCTCCGGCGTCCGGTGCGCGGAGACGACGTAGCTCTCGTAGGTGAACCGCGCGTCCGGCGGGTCGTCGAAGTCGGTCTGCTCCGCGAAGCCGAGGTCGTCGAGCGCCTCGTACGCCCCCTCCATCGTCGGGAGGTCCGAGTCGGACCCCATGATGATCCCCACGTCCGGGGTGGTCGCCGGGTCGGCGTCGGCCGCCGCCTCCGATTCGAGCCGCTCGATAAGGTCGTCCACGGTGGTCATGGGCGGGAGTTCGGCGGAGGGCTACAAGGAACTCCCGGATTCGGCGACGCCGGTGTGCTCCGTCTCTCGGACCGCGTTCAGAGGTACGGGCGGAGCAGGGCGCCGTCGTGGAGTTCGGCCGGGACCGCTTCGAACCACCGCGCGGCGCGGATCTCGTCGGGAGAGACGCCGAGATCGGCGGCGTCGGGAATACGCCCCGCGGCGCGGGCCGCGTAGACGACGTACTCGGCCTCGAACGCGACCGCACCGCGCTCGGCATCGACGTACGACTGCTCGAAGACGAGGATCGGATCGCCGACCGACGAGTCGAGTCCCGTCTCCTCGCGGACCTCCCGCGCCGCCGCGGTCGGGGGCGACTCGTCGGGTTCGACCGCGCCGCCCGGAAGGACCCACCCGTCTGACCACGCGGTCTTCACGAGCGCAATCCGACCGTCAGGGTCGCGGACTCGGGCGGCGGCCGTCAAGCCGGTTCCCGTCTCCGCCCACTCCCGGAGGGCCTCGATCCGCTCCGCCGGGATCCGGATCGACTGCGACTCGCGGGGGGCGTCTGGCGCGACGCCGCCGAGAGCGTTGTCAGACATCGGGGCGAACTACGCGTCGCGGAACGTCACTCCGTCGCGGAGGTCCCGCGCCCGCGAGAGGAGCGCGTCGCGGTCGGTCTCGCCGTCACCCGGCGAGCCCGCGTCTCGGTCCGTCACCGTCAGGTGCCCCATCTTCCGGAGCGAGTACACGTCGTCTTTCCCGTACCAGTGGAGGTCCGCGTCGGGCGCGTCGAGGACGGACTCGACGTTCCGGAGCGTGGCGGGTTCGGTCTCGTCCACGTCGCCGAGCACGTTCGCCGTGACCGCGGGCGCGACGAGGTCGGTCGGGCCGAGCGGCCAGCCGAGGACGGCGCGGACGTGGTTCTCGAACTGCGAGGTGTGCGCGCCCTCGATCGTCCAGTGGCCGGAGTTGTGGGGACGGGGCGCGATCTCGTTGACCAACACGTCGCCCTCGCGGGTCTCGAACAGTTCGATCCCGTAGACGCCGCGCCCGTCGAGGACCTCCAGCACGTCCCGGGCGACCGACTCGGCCTCGGTGACGACCGCGTCGTCGGCGCGGGCGGGACTGACGCTCTCGCGGAGGATCTCCTCGCGGTGGACCGTCTCAGTCACGGGGTACGTCCGGGTCTCGCCGTCCGCGCCCTTCAGCCCCATCACGGCGACCTCCCGCTCGAAGTCTAAGAACTCCTCGGCCATCGCCGCCCCGCCGATCGCGTCGAGCGCGGCGGCGGCCTCGTCGGGCGACTCGACCGGGACGTTCCCCCGACCGTCGTAGCCGCCCTCGCGGGCCTTCAGCATGACGCCGCCGAACTCCTCGACGACGCGTTCGAGCCCCTCGGCGGTCGCGACGGCGACTAACTCGGGGACGGGGATCCCGGCGTCCGCGAGCGCCTCCTTCTGGACGAGCTTGTCCTGGATCGTCTCCAGCGTGGCCGGGTCGGGGTGGACCGCCACGCCGTGCTCCGCGGCCGCGGCCGCCATGCGGTCCGGGTCCGCGAGCTCGATCTCGAACGTCAGGGCGTCGGCGCGGGCCGCCAGCTCGTCGATCGCGTTCGCGTCGTCGAAGTCGCCGACGATCTGGTCGGCCGCGACGGGCGCGGCCGGGCAGTCGGGGGTCGGGTCCAACACGACGAGGTCGACGCCGAGCGGCGCGGCCGCCTCGCCCAGCATTCGACCCAGTTGGCCGCCGCCGACGACGCCGAGCGTTGGTCCCGGAAGAGTGATCGTCATATGCGAGCCGATACCCAACAGAGATGAATAAGTATTGCCAAACGTCGAGACAGATATCCGCGAATACGGATCGGTCAGTCGGGGACGGGGCCTCGTCGCGGGGCTACTCCCGGCGCAACAGGAGGAACCCGCCGGCCGCGACGAGCAGCAGGCTCACCAGCCCGACGACCTGCGTGAGGCCTGTCTCTTATACACATCTC
>NZ_AOJL01000029.1 GCF_000337035.1 Halorubrum coriense DSM 10284 | reverse complement strand
CCGTCCTGTCGGCGACGAGTTCGCCGTCGATCCGCAGCCCGACGTTCGTCGACCCCTCGGCGTCGCCCTCGTTTCGCAGGCGGACGGCCACCTCGGTCTCGGCGTCGGGAGCCACCTCCGCGGCGCCGAGCGACGCCTCCGCGACGGACACGTCGGACTGCGGGCCGCCGACGGCGAAGTACGAGAAGCCGGGGGTCTCGGCGACGTAGGCCCCGTCGCCCTCGTACGTCGTGGGGAGTTCGCGCCACCGGTCGTCGACGTAGCGGTACAGCGAGACGTCCTCGGGCGAGTCGGCGTCCGAGAACGCCGACATCTCCGTCTCGAAGCGGATCTCCGCGGCGTCGACGTCGCCGGAGTCGAAGGTCGTCGGGTCGATCTCGAAGACCGACACCACCTCCGCGTCCTCGTGGTCGCGCACGTCGTCGGGCATCGCGGAGGGCTCCATCGCCGTCACGTCGGTGCCGAAGGAGAGGATCTCGGACGAGGGAGAGACGGAGAGCCCCGCGAGCGTCGCGTTCGACGTCGACGCTTCGTCTGGGAGGTCGGCCTCGACGACCTCGCCGGCCCCGACGCTGCCCGCGGAGACGGTCGCCGTGCCGTTCGCCATCTCGACCGACGCCGCGGTCGTCTCGACGGTGTCGCCGGTCGGCGACGGGGCGACCGCGCCCCCGCCGGTGGCGCCGGAGCCGCCGTCGTCCCCGTCGCTGCCGTCAGAGCCACCGGAGCCGCCGGAACCGTCGCCGCCGTCCGAGCCGCCGCTGCCGTCGGAACCGTCGCCGCTGCCGTCGGAACCGTCGCCGCCGTCCGATCCGTCTCCGCCGCCCGACCCGCCTGAGCCGTCGCCACCGTCCGACCCGTCGCCGACCGAGAGGTCGACCCGGCGGACCTCTCCCGGCTCCCACTCGATCGCCTCGTCGGTCGCGGCGACCTCGCCGTTGACGCGGAACTCCACCGTCGCGCCCGCGTCGGCGCTCGTCCCCTAGGCGACGAGCTTCTGGTCGAACGCCGAGGGTCCGCTGTACGAGCCCGTCTGCGTGGTCGTGAGGCTCCCGCGTAGTTCGCCGTCGACGTAGGCGGTGACCTCGACGCCCTCCGGGGCGGGCTCCCCGTCGATGGTGACGTCCCCGAAGTAGGCGGCGGGCGTCGGCGGGGGCCCGTCCTGCGCGACGGCCGCCGGCGCGCCGGCGACCGCGGAGACGACCAGTACCGAGACGATGACGACCGCTATCGGCGTCGAGCGTGTTCGTGACATGGGGAAACGTCCCACGCCGGTTCGAACGGACCGACCCGTCGGAGGCGTCCGAACGTCGCGGGGGGAGGGACGGGCGGCACCAAGTCGCCCGGTATAAGTAGTTATTAACCGATTGCTACGACGGATTACCGGCGCGGCGTCAGCGGTAACAAGTCGTTTCGACGGCGCGCGATCCGGTTCGGTCCGCCGGTTTCGGAACCGACCGCCGAGCGCCGGCGGCGCGACGAACGCGGTCCCCGCTTCCGGCCGGAGCGCCGACACGCGGCCGCGGCAATGCCTCATGTTCGCGATCATATCGGCCAATACATACGACGGGCCTCGCCGTAGAGAGCAATATGTTACCAATAGACGCGAGACGCGGTCGAGGCGAGGGCGAGCGGTCCCGGTTTCGCGCCGACGGCGGCGCTCGGCGCGGGCGGCCCGACTCGCCGAGAGGCGATCGGGTCGCCGACCGAGAGACGCTACTCGAGATCCTCGGGAACCGTCGTCGTCGGCTCCTGTGGGCGCTGCTCCACCGCAGCGACGGCCCCGTCGACCTCGCGGACGCGTCCCGTCGGGTCGCGGCGCGCGAGCGGGGCGTCGACCCGGCGGCCGCCGGGAGCGAGGAGCGAAAGAGCGTGTACGCGTCGCTGTATCAACACCACTGTCCGGTGATGGCCGAGGCAGGGGCGATCGAGTTCGACCGCGACGCGTCGACCGTCGAGGCGGTCGTCGCGGCCGAGCGACAACGGTTCCTCGACCTCGAGGTCGATTCGCGGGCCGTCGCCCGGGCGGTCGCCGGCGCGCTCGCGGCCGCGGCGGGCGTCGTCGGCGTCGGCTGGACGCTCGGCGCGCCCGTCCTCGGGTCGCTTTCGCTCGCCGAGTTCGGGGCCTCCGTGGGCGTGAGCGTCGCGGTCTCGGCCGCGGTGTACGCGGCGGTGGTCTCGCGCCGGTATCCGGTCCGCCTCGGAGACCTCCTGCGCGCCGCGGACGGGACGGACCGGTGAGTCGGGCGAGCGGACGGGAGACGCGACCGCCGGCTCAGAGGGAGACGCGTTCGAGGTCGGCCTCCAACTCGTCGACGAACTCGTTGTACGCCGCGACGAACTCGCGGAACCGGTCGGCGTACTCCCGGACATCGGCCGCGGAGGGGGCTTCGTACTGCGAGAGGAGGTAGAGCCCGCCCGAGCCGCCGACTCGGAGGTACGAGACGGCCCCCTCGTCGTACTTCAGCTCCCACCGGTCGCCGCCGACGCGCGCCGTGAACGTCCCGTAGTCGTCGCTCTCGTAGCGGTACACCTCCCCGGCGATCACCGCGCAGGCGTCGCGGATCGCGTCGAGGACGCGGTCGCGCTCGGCCACCACGCCGTCGGTCGTCGCCGGGTCGGGGAACTCGGCGCTCACGCCGTCGAGGACGCCGGACAGGGAGTCGACGTGGTCGTTCCACGCCGCCACGAACGCCGCGTAGTCGTCGAGCGCGGTCGCCAGCGCGGCCGGCTCCGGCGGCTGCTTCGTCGATATCACGTACGTGTCCGAGCCCGACTTCGGCGAGAACAGCAGGAACTCCAGCTCGCCCGCCTCGTGTTTCACCGTCCACTCGCCGCCCGGCGTCGAGAGGGTCTCCCGGCCGTAGTCGCCCCCCTGAAGCCGCGCGAGCTGGTAGGCGATCCGTCCGGCGTGGTCGCGGACGGCGGCCACGAGCTCGTCCCGGCGCTCCGCGACGGCCGCGGCGTCCCGCACGTCGACGTCGATCCCGAGTTCGGCCTGCGTCGTCACGGGATCACTCGGCGCGCCACGGGGTTAATCGGTTCGGGTCACCCCCCGAGCCGCGGGCCGGGTCCGACCGACCGGGGTCACTCGATCGTCTCGCGCAGCTCGCGGACCCGCTCCGGCTCGTCGAGCCCCGACCGGATCACGACCGCGGAGACGGCGTCGCCGTCGTGGACCGGCGCGTCGCCGCTCAGGATGGCGTCCGACTCGGTCTCCTCGGCCAGCCAGCGCCGCCCGTCGGCGATCGCCTCCCGGTTGAGCCACGCGGGCGGCCCCCCGACGACGAGCAGCGTCCGGTCGGCGCGCCCGTCGGGGACCTCGACGGTGTTCTTCCCGCGGGTCGCCTTGCGGATGACCGTCTCGATGGCCGACACCGCGGCGCTCGTGTCCACCTCGGCCGGCTCGCCGGAGCCGAACAGCCCGAGCCCGAAGCGCGACCCCGAGTCGGGCGACTCCACCGCCTGCGTCGCGTGGCCGATCGCCGCGATCTCGCCGTCGCTCCCCACCGCGCGTGCGACGTCGCTCGCGTCGAGCACCTGCTGTGGCGTCTCGGTCCCCTCCGGCGTCTCGCCGGCACCGAACAGCGCCGCGACCCGCTCGACCGCGGCCCCGTTGAGCCGGTCGCGAGCCCCGCCGAGCGTCTCGCTCGGGCGGAGCCACGCCGCGTTGTCGAACGGGAAGACCGCCGCGCAGCGGTCCGAGAGCGCGTCGAGGGTCCGCGCGGCGTTCCGCTCGGCGAGCGGGCGGTGTGGAGTCCGGGGCGACTCGCGCTCCCGGGTCCCGCCGGCCGGCCCGTCGTCGCCCGGCGCTTCCGTCTCGCTCGGGACGGGGAGGAACCCGAAGGCGTAGACGGGGGCGTCGTAGAGCCGCGAGAGCTCCTCGGCGAGCGCCGGGGCCGCGCCCGCGCCGGCCGCGCCGCCGAGGCCGACAGCGATCAGGAACGCCTCCGCGAGGGAGGGTTGCTGGTCGTCCATCGCCCTGCCGAGTTCGCTGGCGTGGGCGTCGCCGAGGCGGCGTCCCGCGTGGAGGTCGCCGTCGAGCCCGTCCCCGCCCGCGGCGTCGCCGAACCGGTACCGCCGCTCCTCGCCGAGCGCGTCCAGCGCCCCGAGCGCGTCCATGTCGGTGTCGAAGGCGTTGACGCCCGCGAGGAACGGGTCGGAGCCGTGTGCGGCGGCGAGCCGGTCGGCGACGCGCCCGCCGGCCCCGCCGAGACCGATCACGTGTAGTCGCATACGTGGCCCGGTCGGCGAGCGGGGATATATGACTTCGGCTCGCCGCGAACGAGCGTCGGGTGCGCGGTGTCGCGGACGGGGGGAGAGGAGGCGGCGCGGCGAACGAGGAGCCGACTCAGAACTCGTCGATGCGGCGCTGTCGCTCGGGTATCTCCGGACCCGGGTCGGGTTCCACGCCGAGCAGGCGCAACAGCGCCGTGTTCGCGAACGTCAGCGCCAGCACGAGGACGATCGGCGCGAGGAACAGCCCGTGGAAGCCGAAGACGACCGGCCCGAAGATGTACGCGAGCATGAGCAGGCCGACGTGCGTCGTGTCGCCGCTGAAGTACGGCCGGAGGACGATGTCGGGGATGGTGTCGACGACCACGGCCGCGACGGCGAGGAACCCGGCGACGTACACGAGCAGCGAGACGTCGCCGTCGAGCGCGAGCGGTATCGATATCGCGGCCGCGATCGGAATGTAGACGATCTTCATCCCGATCACCGGGATCAGGCTCGCGACGCCGGTGAGCGCGCCGGCGAGCGTCGGGTAGGGGATCTCGACCGCGGCGGGGGCGACCGCGTTGTACCCGAGGTAGGTGACCACCGCGATGATCGAGATGGCGATGACGTTGAGCAGGTTCCCGTACAACACCGCCTCCAGTTCGTCGTCGGCGGTCTCGAGGTACTCGCGGACGACGGCGTCGTCGTCGAACGTGAGGAGCCACTCGTGGAACCGGGAGCCGTCGATCAGCAGGTAGTAGGTGACGACGACGGTGATGAGGAGGTTCAGGGCGAGCCCCGAGAGGGTGCTCGCGAGCAGGGACGCCTGTTCGGAGACGAGGTCGATGAGGGGATCGAACTGTCCGGACTGGTACGCCGCGAGCAGTTCGTCCGTCGTCGGGTTCGACAGCTCCGCGAGGTCGCCGATCACCGAGTTCTCCGCGCCGATGGTGTCGGCCACCGGGTACGTGTCGATGAACCGCCGCGCCTCCAAGACGAGCAACACGAGGGTGTAGCTGACGAGGCCGATGAGCGGGAGGCCGATGACGGACAGCGACACCACCGCGCGGACCCGAGTCGGCAGCCGGAAGCGTTCGAGCCGCTGGTAGAACCGCCGCGTCGAGTAGTAGAGGAAGACGGCGATCGTGAGCGGGGCGACGAACCGATAGGCCACGTAGCCGGCGACGACCGCGACCGCGAGGCCGAAGAGGGCGACGACGAACCGCTTTTCGTCCATGCGCCACGGTCAGCGGCGTCCGGGATAAACCATGGTGGTCACCGCGATCCCGTGCGACCCGTCGCGCGGATCCCAAAGCCCCTAACGGCGGGCGCTGAAGAGGGGGGTATGACCGACATTCACCCGGACCAGCGCGTCGCGGTGCTGGCGGACTCGCAGAACCTGTACCACTCGGCACAGAGCGTCTACTCCCGAAACATCGACTACTCCGGGCTCCTCGACGGGGCCGTTGCGGACCGGTCGCTCGTCCGCGCCATCGCGTACGTGATCCGCGCCGACTCGCCCGAGGAGGAGAGCTTCTTCGAGGCGCTCCGCGACATCGGCTTCGAGACGAAGATCAAGGAGATCAAGACGTTCGCCGACGGTTCGAAGAAGGCCGACTGGGACCTCGGGATGAGCCTCGACGCGGTCTCGCTGGCGAGCCACGTCGACACCGTCGTCCTCTGTACCGGCGACGGGGACTTCGCCCGGCTCTGTTCGCACCTCCGCCACGAGGGCGTCCGCGTGGAGGCGATGGGGTTCGGCAACTCGGCCGCCGACGAGCTGATCGAGGCGGCCGACGACTTCGTCGACCTCGCCGAGGAGGAAGAGAAGTTCCTGCTGTAAGCGGAAGCGGCGGCACAGCGCTCGGAGGGCTACTCGAGTAGCGCCGCCACCGCGCACTCGACGGTCGCCGCGGCCGCCTCGACCTCGCGCACCCGGACGTACTCCCGCTCGGCGTGCGCGACCGCGCCCGACTCGTCGGCGAGGTCGCCCGGCCCGAACACGACCGTCGGGGCCGGCGCGAAGTACGAGGCCTCGGTCGCCGCGCCGAACGGTCGGACGTCGCCGCCCCGGCCGGTCGGGAGGGCCGCCGCGTCGGTCGCGTCACGCGCCGCGTCGGCGACCGCCCGGACGAGTTCGTGGTCCGGCTCCGTCGCGAACGCCTCTAGGAACGGCGACTCGCGGTCGGTGAGCGCGACCGCGGCGTCGACGCCGCGGTCGGGGGCGAGCGATTCCCGCACCGCGTCCGCGAGCGACTCCCGGAACGCTTCCGCGGTCTCAGGCGGCACGCTCCGCCGATCGACCGTGATCTCGCAGTCCGCCGGCACCTGGTTCGTCGCCGCGCCGCCTCCGATGACGGTCGGCGTGAGCTTCGGAGCCCCCAGCTGCGGGTGGTCGGCCGCGGCCGCGTCGAACGTCCGAATCGCGGCGAGCGCGTCCTCCGCGGCGGCGACCGCGTTCGCGCCCGCGAACTCCGCGGCGTGCGCGGCGGTCCCGGACAGCTCGACGGTCGCTTGGAACCGCCCCTTCGCGGCGGTACAGACGTCGAGGCCCGTCGGCTCGCCGACGACGAACAGGTCGCCGTCGAGGCGGTCGTTGGTCCCCGGAAGCCGTCCGGTCAGCGCCGCCGCGCCGAGCGACAGCGCCTCCTCGTCGGGCGTGAGCGCGAGCGTGATCCGTCCCCGGTCGGGGTCGGCGACGAAGAAGCCCGCGAGGAGCGCCGCCAGCGGCCCCTTCGCGTCGCAGGAACCGCGACCGCGGATCACCGCCTCACCGGCGGCGTCCGACTCGGGTCCGCCGCGCTCGTCCGCGGTCGCCTCGCCGCGCTCGAACGGGACGTGCGGCGTCACCGTGTCGAGGTGCGTGTTCAACACGAGGTGCGGGCCGGCCTCGGGGGCCGGGGAGCGCTTCTCCGCGAGGACGCAGCCGTCCGCGACGACCGCCGGGTCGGCCCCGCGTCGGTCGAGCGTCTCGACGACGAACTCGCGGACCCCGTCGACCGACTCGTGAGAGGGGATCCGAACCGCGTCTTCGAGGAACGAGACCGGGTCGAAGTCGGAGCCGCGACCCGAGTCGGCGTCGCTGCCGGCGCTCATCGCGGGTCGGCGGGGAGCGTCCCCGAGAACTCGTGGGCGACGGGGCCGGTCAAGGTGGCGTGGCCCGCGTCGGGTACGGTGATCTCCAGTTCGCCGCCCGGGGGACGGCTCACCGCGGCCTCGCCGTCGATCAGTCCGAGTCGCCGGGCGGCCGCGACGACCGCGACCGCGCCGGTGCCGCAGGAGCGCGTCTCCCCCTCGACGCCGCGCTCGAAGGTGCGCTGGTCGAGGACCGCGGGGCCGCCGCCGCGCCCGTCGTCGACGACCGCCGCGAGGTTCACGTTCGCGCCCTCGGGGAAGGCGTCGGCGTGCCGGACCGGGGGCGCGACCGCGTCGAGGTCGGCGCCGTCGACCCCGTCGGGGTCGTCGCGGCCGCCGTCGATAAACGCGACCGCGTGCGGGACGCCGGTGTTGACGGCGGTGACGGTCAGCCCTTCGACCGGTTCGTCGATCAGGGGTTCGCCCGCCTCGGGGTCCTCGCGAGCGACCGGGACGCGGCGGGGGTCGAACGTCGGGACGCCCATCTCGATGGTGGCCGCGGCCGCGTCCGCGGACACGGTGGCGCGGCGGGTGCCGGCCTGCGTGTCGATCATGAACTCGCGGTCGCCGGTCCGGTCGTGGGCCCACCGCGCGACGACCCGGGCGCCGTTGCCGCACATCGTCGCGGTGGAGCCGTCCGGCTGGACCAGCGTCATCACGACGCGGGTCGGGTCGAACCGCTCCGCGACGCTGAGGAAGAGGACGCCGTCCGCGCCGCGCCGGTCCGAGCGCGCGCCGCGCTCGTCCGCGTCGAAGTCGCGGCCGTCGACGCCCGTCTCGCGGTCGCAGTGCGCCCGCGAGAACGCCGCGCGGTCCCCGACGCTCTCGGCGGCCGCGTCGACGACGAGGAAGTCGTTGCCCGTGCCGTGGTACTTCTCCACCGGGACGGCGTGGGTGTTCATCGCTCGGCCCCCTGCCGCGCCGCCTCGCGTTCGACCGTCGTCAGGTCCCCGAGCGTCTCTCGGCGTCGGGTCGTCGTCGCGGTTCCGTCGTCGATCGCGACCTCCGCGGGTCGCGGTCGTGAGTTGTATTGGCTCGCCATCTCGTATCCGTACGCGCCCGCGACGCCGACCGCGAGGAGGTCCCCGCGGGCCGGCGCGGCGAGCGCGCGGTCCCTGCCGAGGGTATCGCCGGTCTCACAGATAGGTCCGGCGACCGTGACAGGGGTTGCCTCCCGCTCGCCGGCCGACGGCTCCCCCTCGGCCCCGCCGAGGTTCCGGATCGGGTGGTACGCGTCGTACATCGACGGACGAAGGAGGTCCGTCATCCCCGCGTCGACGCCGACGACCGTCTCGTCCGGCGTCGGCTTCACCGTGTTCACTTGCGTCAGGAGGACGCCCGCGTCCGCGACGACGTAGCGGCCGGGTTCGACCGCGAGGTCGACGCCCTCGGGGAGCGGCGCGACCGCCTCCCGGGTGGCGTCGGCGACGGCCGGCAGGTCGAGCGCCGGGGCGTCCTCCCGGTAGGGGACGCCGAACCCGCCGCCGACGTCGACGTATTCGAGGTCGAGCGGGGCGACGCCCTCGCCGTCCGGGTCGGTCAGATCGCGCGCCAACTCGCCCATTCGCGCGACCAGTTCGCGATGGCTGTCGAGCTGGTCCGGGTCGATCCCGGAGCCCGCGTGGGCGTGGACCCCGACCACGTCGAAGCGCTCGGCCGCGTCCCGTGCCGCCGTCGCGGCGCGGTCGTAGGGGATCCCGAACTTCGCGGCCCCGCCGGTGGTGACCTTCTCGTGGTGGCCCGCGCCGACGCCGGGGTTCACTCGGACGCACACGCGACCGTCGTAGCCGCGCTCGGCCAGCCGGTCCAAGGTGTCGACCGCGCCGACGGTGACGGTGAGGTCCGGGTCGGCCGCCGCGACGCCGACGACGTAGTCGAGGTCGCGGGCGGGCGGATTGACCGCCGTGTAGTGGAGCCGCGAGCCGTCGAAGCCGGCCGCGAGCGCGCGGTCGACCTCGCCCGCCGAGGCGCACTCCGCGTCGAGGCCGGCGTCGCGGACGGCCTCCAAGACCGCTTGGCCCGTATGTGCCTTGACCGCGTACCGCACGTCTGCGTCGGGGAACGCCCCGAGCAGGCGCTCGCAGTTCTCGCGGACCCGGTCGAGGTCCTGGACGTACAGGGGCGTCTCGTGAGCGTCGGCCAGCCCGCGGAGGCGCTCGCCGTCCCAGTCGCTCACGCGACGGACCGGGGGGTCGCCGCCGGTCCCGCCGTCGGTCGCTCCGGCCGCCGCGTCGGGGTCGCTCATTCGCGGAGCGCGTCCTCCCGCCGGGTCGCCTCCAGCGTCTCCTCCTCGACGTGCGTCGCCACGACCGCGGGCTTGTACGCGCCGCCCTCGAAGAGGTCGTGGTCGCCCACCGACGACTCGACCATCCGGGTGAACGCGCGGCGCTCGGCCGGGAGGTGACCGTAGACGACCTCCTCCTCGACGAGGTCGTAGACCGGGATCCGCGGCGTGAGCAGGGTGTTCTCGCCGACGATCGAGTTCTCGCCGACGCGGAACCCGCTCGTGACCCGACAGCCCGCGCCCAGCGAGACGCCGTCCTCGATCACCACCGGCGCGTCCTCGACGGGTTCGAGGACGCCGCCGATCAGCGTGTTCGCGCCGAGCTTAACGTTCTCGCCCAGCTGGGCGCAGGAGCCGACGGTGTCACAGGAGTCGACGAGCGTGCCGTCGCCGACGTACGCGCCCATGTTGACGAACGAGGGGCTCATCATGATACAGTCGCTCCCGAGGTACGCGCCGCGCCGGATGACGGTGCCGTCCGGCGTGTTGCGGGTGCCGCGCTCCGCGAGGTCGTCGGTGTCGCGCAGCGGGAGCACGTCGTGGTAGGTGACGCCGCCGTACTCGCGCGGCGCCGTCTCGCGCAGCCCGAAGTTGAGCAGGATGCCCCGCTTGACCCACTCGTTGGCCTCCCACGAGGTCACGTCGTCGCCGGTCTTCTCGGCGGCGCGGACCTCGCCCGCCTCCAGGGCGGCGAGGAACTCGTCGACGACGGCCGCGTCCGCGTCGGTCGCGTCCGCGGCGGTCAGTCCGTCCTGATAGCGATTCCACAGATCGGCGACGTCGGCTTCGAGACTCATTGGATGGTGTATAGATGAGTGTCGGTATTTACTCGTCGATACTCGCATGTTCGGGAGTTATTCATCGGTCCCTCCGGCGTCCAACACGTCGCCGAACCCGTACCAGCCCGGGTCGCGGTCGGCGAGCCACGCGGCCGCGTCGAGCGCCCCCTCGGCGAACACCCCGCGGTCGCCGGCGCGGTGCGTGAGTTCGAGGGTCTCGCGGTTGCCGGCCAGCAGGACCTCGTGTTCACCGGTCACGTCGCCCGCGCGGCGGGCGTGGACGCCAATCTCTCCGGACCGGCGCGGCGCGTCGCCCTCGCGGCCGTGGACGCGCTCGTCGAGGTCGTGGCGGACGCCCGCCACGTCGTCGAGGATCGACTTCGCGGTGCCGGAGGGGGCGTCGCGCTTCGCGTTGTGGTGCGTCTCGGTCAGTTCGACGTCGTAGCCGGGCAGCGCCGCGGCGGCCTCGCGGACCGCCCGGCGGAGCGCGGCCACGCCGCGCGCGAAGTTCGACGCCTTGAGGACCGGCACCGCGTCGCTCGCGGCGCGGAGGGCGTCGATCTGGGCGTCCGCGAACCCGGTCGTACCCGTCACGAGCGGGACGCCGGCGTCGGCGCAGGCCCCGGCGTACGCGACCGCCGAGTCGGGGCCGGTGAAGTCGACGAGGACGTCCGGCGCCACGCTCGCGAGCAGTTCGTCGAGGCGGTCGGCGTCCTCGACCGCGACGCCAGCCACCGGATCGGTCTCGGTCCGGTTGACGGCGACCGCGACCGCGACACCCTCGCGGTCGGCGGCGGCCTCGATCACCTCGCGGCCCATGCGGCCGCCGGCACCCGTGACGGCGATCCTGAGGTCGGCGGCGGTCGGATCGACCGAGTCGGTCATTCCGCGTCCCCCGTCGCCGCGGGGTCGGCGACCGTCGGGTCGAGCGCGCCCGGCGCGTGCCCGTCGTACGCGGCCAGCAGCTCGCGGAGCGACTCGCGGCGGTCCGCGGAGAGCCGCGATAGCGGCGAGCGGACGCGGGGGCCGCCGCGTCCGCGAATGTGCATCGCCTCCTTCACCGGGATGGGGTTCGTCTCGGCGAACAGCTCGCGGACGAGCGGCGACAGTTCGTGGTGGAGCGTCCGCGCCCGGTCGTAGTCTCCGGAGAGCGCCGCGCCGACCATCGCGCAGGTGCGCTCGGGCTCGACGTTGGCGACCACGCTGATCGTGCCCGTCCCCCCGATAGAGAGGACGGGGAGCGTGAGCCCGTCGTCGCCCGACAGCACCGCGAACGCCTCGTCGCGAGTCCGTTCGACGACCTCGCTGATCAGGTTGAGGTCGCCGGAGGCAGCCTTGTACCCCCGGATGTTCGGATGCTCGGCGAGTTCGACCGTCACGTCCGCCGGGATCGACTCGCCGGTGCGGCTCGGGACGTTGTAGACGATCTGCGGGAGGTCGACCGCGTCGGCGACGGTCCGGTAGTGGTCGAGGAACCCCTGCGGCTCGGGCTTGTTGTAGTACGGCGAGATGAGCAGGAGGCCGTCGGCGCCCGCGTCGGCCGCGCGCCGCGACAGCGAGAGCGCCTCGGCGGTGTTGTTCGAGCCGGTCCCCGCGATCACGGGGATGTCGTCGAGCGCGTCGCGGACCGTCTCGATCACCGCGACGTGTTCGTCGTGGCTCATCGTCGCCGACTCGCCGGTCGAACCGACGGGGACGACGCCGTCGACGCCCGCGCGCTCGAGGTAGCGGGCGTTCGCCGCGAGCTGGTCGTGGTCGACGGCGTCGTCGTCGGTGAATGGAGTCGTCATCGCCGGGTAGACGCCCTCGAAGGGCGCGTCGGTCGGTTCTCGGTCGGTCGTCGCGTACGGCGTGGTTGTCGTCGTGTCCGTCATGGGTTCAGTGTGGGTGGGTGCTGTGTCGATCGCGAGCGGCGTCGGTCGTGAGACGAGACGGTCGCGGGATCCGGTCGCGAGGCGAGACGCCCGCGCGGCCGGAGCGCCGCGAGTCGGGGGTCGTCCGGGACGGGGTCGCCACTCCCGCCGGCGGACGGATCACGCGCGTTTTTTCGAGAAGAGCCGCGTCGCTGGCGCGGACGGCTGACCGCAGGCGAACGCGGGTCGGGTCACACCGACACATGGAACGGTCGCGCGCTTATACGTTGTGTCTCGGGTCGAAACTGCCGCGAGGGCGGTCGACGCGTCCCGCTCCCGGCGGAGAGCCGTCGCGCACCGGACGCCCGGACCCCGCGCCTCGCACATTTATGCCGACCGGGCGACTCTGTGAGACGCATGAGCGACCCTGCCGACGACGCCCCCGACCCGACCGCGAGCGGCGCGCCCGCCGCGCGCGACGAAGTCGTCGACGACACCGACGCGGACCGCCACGAGTACGATCCGGACGCCGCGCACGCGTTCCCGGACGAACGGCTCAACGAGGTCCTCGCGCGGCTCACGTCGGACGAGGAGATCGTCGCCTATCTCGAGGCGCAGAACGTCAACCCGGTCGCCAGGAAGGGGTACAACGACCACGGGGCCAAACACGTCGAGATCGTCCGCGACCGCGCCCTCCGGCTGTACGACCTACTCAAGTCCGGCGGCGTCGAGTTCAACGGCGCGCGCCAGCAGGGGCTCGACGAGGCCGACGAGCCGGTGATCGTCGCGCTGGCGGCGACGCTCCACGACATCGGCCACGTCGTCCACCGCCACGACCACCCGTACTACTCGATCCCGCTGGCGGCGGACCTCTTAGACGACCTCCTCCCCTCCTTCTACGGCGTGGCGGACCGCGTCCGCGTGAAGGCCGAGGTGCTCCACGCGATCCTCTGTCACCACACCGAGGAGCAGCCGCTGACGCTGGAGGCGGGCGTCGTCCGGATCGCCGACGGCCTCGACATGGAGCGCGGTCGCTCGCGGGTCCCCTACGAGGAGGGCGGCCGCGGGATCAACACCGTCTCCTCGCAGGCGATCGAGCGCGTCTCGCTGCGGCAGGGCGACGAGACGCCGGTTCAGGTCGTGATCCGGATGAACAACGCCGCCGGCGTCTACCAAGTGGACTCGCTGCTGAAGGCGAAGATCGACGGGTCCCTCCTCGAAGACCGGGTCCGGACCGTCGCGATCAACACCCACAGCGACGGGACGGACGGGAACGGCCCGATCGTCGACCGGATCGAGCTCTGAGGATCGGTCTCTCCGAGCGTCGCGCAGCCCACCGACGCTCGCGGCACACCGACGCCGGTCCGACTCAGGGGCCGCGAAGCGTGTCGCCCGCGCCGTTGCGGTGCGGCGCCCGGTCCGCGGTGCTCGTCGCCGCGACGGTCGCGGTCCGGGCGAAGTAGTCCGGCGTGAGTCCCCCGCACAGTTGGCTCCCCTCCGCCGTGCCGCCGCCCAGCACGGGGGCCGCCTCGAACCCGTTCGTCGGCCTGCCGACCGCCGCGATGCCGGGCTGGTTGACGACGAGACGACCCGGCGCGAGCCGCTCCGCGACCCGGCGTGCGCGGCGCTGCTGCGTGGTGTGGACCGCCGCGGCGTGGGGCGACCCGAGTTCGGCCGCGAGCGCGGTTGCGGCGTCGAACCCGTCGCGGCCGTGAACCGCCACCGCGGGGATCCCGGGCAGCGTCGCGAGCGGGTCGGCGGCGGAGTCGGGAGCGGCGACGAGGAAGGCGGCGTCGCGGGCCGCGCTCGGGAGGTCGAGCGCCGACGCGAACCACCGCGGCGAGTTCCCGCGCGGGTCCGTCTCGTCGTCGCTGTCGTCCAGAAGCGCGCGGAGGCGGTCGCTCTCGTCCGCGTCCATGACGTATCCGCCCTCCGCTTCGAGCGCGGCGCACAGCGGATCGACCGCGGGCGACACCGTGACGACCGCGGCGTCGCCCGCGGGGTGGGCACCGAAGTCGTAGGTCGCCCCGACGGCGACCCGCGTCGCCACGGCCTCGGCGGGGGCCGACCCGTCCGCGACGGCGACGACGCCGTCGGCGCCGGCGGCGACGTTCGGCGTCCCGCAGCGCTGCCCCGCGGCGACCGTCGCCTCGGAGCCGGCGGCGACCACGAAGTCGGCCCGCTCGAACAGCGCGTCCGTCGCGGGCTTCGAGGCCGGGGCCGGCAGCATCGACACCGCGTCCGCGGGCGCACCGGCGTCGGCGAGCGCGCGGCGGACGGTCTCGACGACCACGTCGCACGTCTCGACCGCCGACGGCGACGGCGCGAAGACGACCGCGTTCCGGGCCGCGAGCCCGTACAGCGAGAGGACCGCGGGGACCACGACCGGGTGCGTCGCGGGGACCGCCGCGCCGACGACCCCGATCGGCCCGGCGACGGTCACCGTGCCGGCCGCGCCGTCGCGGTCGACCACGCCGGCGGTTGGCGCGTCGCGGAGCGACCGGCGGGCGGCGTCGAGCGCCGTCGCGACCTTTTCCGCCTTCGTTCCCGGGTGGCCGCGTCCCGTCTCGTTGGCCGCCGACCGCGCGAGGCGGCTGACCGTCTCCCTGTCGGCCAGCCGCTCGCCGACCGACCGCACGAGCGAAGCCGCGTCGTCGGGGCTCCACGTCGCCAGTTCGTCCGTCGCCGTCCGCGCCGCCGAGACAGCGCGCGACGCGCGACCCGCGAGGTCGGCGCCGCTCGCTCCGCGCCGCCCGTCCGCCGGCGGCGTCCCCTCGGAGCCGACCGCGTTGGGTTCGTCGCACCCGTTCGTCGCCGCCCCGCCGAGCCCGTCCGCGGAACCCGGCTCGTCGCTCTCGCCGGTGGGGTCCCCGTTCATGAGGCCCACTGCGACGGTGTCCGACTTATTCTCACCCGGTGACACACTGTGCCACCACGCGGGATGAGTCGTCATCGAAGAAACAGTTATGTCGGTGGGTGCGGTGTAGGCGGACGTATGACCGAGCCGTCGGAACTCGTGGGCGTCGTCGAATGCCGCCTCGACTTCCTCGAACGGCTCGCCGCGGAGCCGCTCCGCAAGCACGAACTCGTCGACGCGCTCGGACACTCCCGGTCGACGGTGAACCGCGCGATAGACGAACTGGAAGCGGCCGGCCTGGTCGCCGGCGAGACGGACGGCTACCGGACGACGCTCTCCGGTCGGCTGCTCGCGAACAGCTACCGCGAGTTCCTGACGGCCGCCGACGACCTCGCGGCCGCGGGCGACGTGCTCGACCCCCTCGGCGCGGACGTCGACGTCTCTCCGGCGATCCTCCGCGGCGCGGAGACGTACCGGGCCGCAGCCCCGGACCCGTACCGACCGCTGGAGGTCCTCGACGAGGCGCTCGCCGACGCGGACGCGGTCGCCGCCGCGCTGCCGGGGTTCCCCTACCCGCGTGTCGCCGACCGGCTCCGGCGCGCGGCCGCCGGCGGCGGGAGCGTCGACCTCGCGCTGGCGGAGCGGGCGTACCGACACGCGACCGAGCGCTTCGCGGGCGACCTCGGGGCCGTCGCGCGGCGGGACGACTGCCGGATCGCCGCGGTCGACGCCGTCGACGCGGGGGTGGTCGCGGCCGACGACACCGCGCTGCTTCTCACCTTCGACGACGACGGCACGCTCCACGGCGCGGCGGCGTCGACCGACCCGGAGGCGGTCGCGTGGGCCGAGGCGACGGTCGGCGAACTGGTGGACCGCGGGCGCGAGACCGGCGAGGCGTTCGCGGCGATCAACGACACCGAAACGGTCGATTCGGGGAGTGAGCGACCCGAGAGCGGCGACTCGGGCGGGGCGTCCGGCGGTGACGCCGCGGACGCGGCAGACGGGGCGAGCCGGGACGGCGGCGCGGAGCCGAGGGGACGGAGCGACGCCGGCGGGCTCTTCAGCCGGGTCGGGTCGGGCGGCGGCCGCGGCGCGCTCTCGGCACAGGGGTTCCACGCGGTCGACGAGGAACGCCTCGCGGGCGATCCGGACCCGTACGGACCGCTGCGCGCCACGGCGTCGTTCCCCGAGGTCGACGCGGGACACGTCCTCGACAGGACCGCGGTGCGAGACGGCGAGCGGCGCTCGATCGCCGGACTGCTCGTCGACGGGCTCGCGGCGGGGACCGACCACGTGCTGGTCGGACCGCCGGGGAGCGGGAAGAGCACCGTCTGTCGGAGCGTCGCAGTCGAGTGGTTCCGGTCGGGACGCGGCCCGGTGACGTACCGACGGGGCGACGGCGGCGAGGCGTTCACCGCGACGGAACGCCTGCGGGAGCGCGTCGTCGAGGGGGCCGGCCACCACCTCGTGGTCGTCGAGGACGTCGTCGACCCGGGGGCCGCGGAGGCGGTCGCGGTCGCCCGCGAACTGGCCGATCGCGACGACGTGACGTTCCTGTTCGACGCGCGCGAGGAGCCGTACGACGACCCCGACGGGCTCCCGCTCTCGCCCGCGGACCTCCGCTACCGGCGGTCGATCGAGACCGTCCGGATGCCGCGGCTCGACGAGCGCGAGGTGGAGCGGTTCGTCCGCCACGTCGCCGACCGTACCGGGTCCGCCCCGGCGGCCGATCCCGCGGCGCTGCTCGCTGACGTGCGGCGCGCCGACGACGAGCGCGTCGGCGAGCTCCTCGCCCTCGTTCACCGGCTCGTCCGCGCGGCCGACGACCGGACCGACGGCCTCGACGGGGCGGCCGAGGACCCCGACAACGGAGCGGCGGCGGACCGGGACGCGGCGGCGGACCGAGACGCCGCAGCGGCGGACGCGGCTCGCGCGGGCGACGCGGGCCCCCGGTCCGGACTGGAGACGGCGGTCGGGGAGGCGGTCCGAGAACTCCGGAACCGCCCGCCGCCCACCGTGAGCGTCGCGGTGTTGGTAAACCTCCTCAACGTCGCCGGGGTGAGCGACGTCCGGACGCTGGCGTACACGCTCGTCGACGGTCTGGAAGGGGGCGGGGCGGCGGGAACCGACGACCCCTCGCCGAGCGTCGACGCGGTGCGCCGCGCGCTCGACCGACTCGTCGGAACGGCGCTCGTCGGGTCGGGTGACGGGGAGTACCGGACCGTCCACGACGAGTGGTCGGTCCTGTTCCTCGAGCGGCTCTTGGAGCGGGAGTCGGAGCCGGTCGTCGCGAGGTGCGTCGGGCGGGCGGTCTCGCGGGTGCTCGCGCTCGCGGACGACCCCGCGAGGCGCGCCCGCGTCCGGAGAGCCGTCGGCGGGGACGCGGCCACGGTCGACCGGATCGAGCGCGACCCGAGCGCGTGGGCGGCCGAGACGGTCCGAGCGGTGTACGGGGTCGGCCGACGCTACCCTCGGCTCGCGGGGCTGTACGGCCGGGTCCGCTACGCCTGGATCGACCTCCCGGACGCGTGCCCGGCCGACCTGCGCGACCGCCCGCCCGAGTGGGTGGTTCGGATGTACGTCGACGCCGGCGACCTCGCCGGCGCGACGGCGGCGCTGGACGCGTGGCGGCCGGTCGACGAGGCGGGAGCGGCCGAGCGACAGCGGGGCTACGGCGACGTCGCGCGGCGGCGCGGGGAGTACGACGCGGCGCGCGAGCGGTACGAGCGGGCCGAGGAGCTGTTCGGGGCCGCGGGCGACCGCGGCGGCCTCGCGGCGGCGGTCCGGGGGCGGGCGCAGGCGGCCCACTTCGACGGCGACTACGAGGTCGCCTACGAGGCGGCCTCGCGGGCGTACGCCATCGCCGCGGCGCTCGACGACCCCATCGCGATGGCGAAGGCGCTGATGGACGTCGGGAACGCCCTCGACGCGCTCGACGCGACGGACGCGGTGCTCGCCCACTACCGCGTCGCCGGCGACCTGTTTCGGGCGCACGACGACACCCACGGGGAGGCGAACGTCCGGACGAACCTCGCGGTCGCGCTGCGCCGGCGCGGCGACCTCGACGCCGCCACCCGGACGGCGAGCCGCGCGCTCGACGGCTACCGGACGGTCGGGGACGAACACCGGGAGGCGATCTCGCTGTTGAACCTCGCGGCGTTCGCCGAGCAGCGCGGTGCCGTCGGAGAGGCGGTCGCCCGCGCGTCCGAGGCGCGGGCGGTCGCCGAGCGCGTGGGGTCGGAGATGTACGAGGCGTTCGCCCTGAGCCACCTCGGCAGCGCGGCGCACCTCGCCGGCGACCTCGACCGGGCGGAGCGGTTCCTCGCGAGCGCGGCCGACCGCCTCGACGCGCTCGACGCCGACGCCCGGTGCGCGATGGTCGCGGCGATCCAGGCCGAGGTGGCGATCGATCGCGGCGACCTGGCCGCGGCCGAGCGGCGACTGGAACGGACCGCGTCGCTGCTCGACGACCACGCGGGGCACAAGATGCTGGCGGCGTTGGACCGCGTCCGGGGGCGGTTGGCGCTCGCCCGCGGCGACGGCGACGACGCGGCGACGGCCCTGCGGTCCGCGGTCGACGCCGCGCGGGCGGGCGGGTTCACGCACGTCGAGGCGGAGGCGCTCGCGGCGCTGGGAGCCGCGGAAGCGGAGCGCGGCGACGCCGTCGCGGCGGCCGACGGCCTGCGCGCGGCCCTCGATCTGGGCCACCGGATCGAGAGCGCGCGGGCGATCGTCTCCGCGGCCGACCGGATCGCCGACCTGCTCGCCGAGGCGTCCGACGCGGCCGCTGGGACCGATCGCGACGCGCTCGCCGCGGCGCTGCGCGAGTCCCCCCCGGAACCGATCGCGGCCGAGTCGGCGGCGGACCCGGCCGCGTACCGGGCGGTCGCCGATCGCTGGCGCGTCGACGGCGACGGGATCGACGCGGCGTACCCGTCGATCGGCTGACTCCGGTCGGTGTCGCAATCGCTTTCCCCGCGCGGTCGGAACCGCGGGTATGACCGACGCCGAGACGCTCGCGGACCTGCGGACCGCCGCCGACTACCAGTTCGGTGCCGGCGCGGGTGCGGCCCTGTTCCCCCCGGACGACCCGCTCACGGTGCGCCGGTCGAGCGGCGGCCGGCCGCGACAGGTGATCGACGGCAACGTCGACGACACTCCCGGAAGCAGCGAGGGCGACCGCCTCGTCTCGTACGGCACCGACGGCCGGTTCACGCTCGGCCTCGCGGGCGGTCGACGGGTCCACGAGGCGTTCGCGGCCCCCCGACATCGGGTGGTCGTCGGCGAGGAGAGCGAACCGTTCGTGCGCGAGGGGCGCAACGCGTTCGCGAAGTTCGTCACCGCGGCCGACGACGGGATCCGCCCCGGCGACGAGGTGTTGGTGGTCGACGAGTCGGACGAGGTATTCGGCGTGGGGCGCGCCGAACTCTCCGGCGCGGAGGCCGAGGCGCTCGGCTCCGGCGTCGCGGTGAAGACGCGCGACGGGAACCCCGCGGACGACGACTGACGCGTTTTTTACCACGGCGCGTGCCGGCGAGCGGCCGCTTCCGGCGGCCGCGAGGCGCACGCGCGAGGGACGCGGTGAGCGCTCGGAGAGCGCGAACCGCGAGGTTGGGGAGGTGTGAGGTGCTGGGCTGTGCGGTGTGGGGCGGGGCGGGGCTCGAAGGGGCAGCCGCGAGGACGAAGCACGACGACGCAAGCACCGCAAGGAGCGAGTGTGACGAGCGACTGAGGAGCACAGCGAGTCGCGCGAGTCCTCGCGGCTGGGGCTTCGGTGGTGTCCGTATCGGTATTCATGAGCAAAGTCGCCGTACCGCGGGGAAACCGAGCCCTCGGCGAACTCAGTGAACGATCGAACCGGTGCGCCCGAATCGACTCAGAAGAACGCCGCGAGCCCCAGCGCTTCGAGGAGCGGGACGCCGGCGACGACCGAACCGATCAGGTAGCCGCCGATCGCGCCGCCGTTCAACAGCGGGAGCCCCGCGTGCGCCCGGCCCCGGATCACCCACCGCATGAGCACGAGCAGCCCGCCGAGGGTCCCGACCATCGCGAGCAGCGCGGGGAGGTTGACGCCGAGCAACGGGACCGCGAGGTCCGCGGCCGGCGAGAACGTCGCGGCGCTCGCGATCAGCACCGTCGGGATGACGGCGTCGCCGAGGCCGATGAAGAAGGCGTCGCGGTCGCCGGGCTCGGGGGAGTCGAGCTCCTCGCCTCCGGCGTCGACCGCGTCGGCGGCGGTTTCCGCGTTCGCGTCGGCTTCCATCTCCGCGTCAGCGTTCGCGTCCGCGCCGACTCCCGCGGCCTCGTCGCTGGCGGACTCCCCGTCGAGCAGCGAGTACGACAGCGACAGCGGGATCACCAGCACGACGGGGATGTTCAGGTCCATCACGCCCTCCGCGAGCGACAGCATGTGCTCGGTGCCGTAGACGGAGACCGCGTCGTAGACGGCGAGGACGGCGAGCAGGATCAGCGCGGGCAGGAGACCGAACGAGATGCCGAACAACCCGGCCGCGCCCGCGCCCATCAACACCCCGGCGGTGTCGATCACGTACCACTCGGGGTGGACGAGCAGGCCGACCGCGACCGCGACCGCGGGGACGGCGGCGGCGAGCGGCGGGACGAGCGCGGAGAAGACGTACCACGAGAGATACGCCGACACGCCGACGATGACCAGGCGGATCGCGCCGTCGAAGTCGTACCGGAACGCCGCCAGCATCAGCCCGGTCATCGCGACGATGGCGACGACGTACAGAACGCTGTTGGCGGGGTTGTCGGGGTTCTCGACGGCCTGATACCCGCTCGCGGCGAACTCGGGGACCAGCGCCAGCGCGCCCACTTGGACGGTCACGAACAGCCCGACGACGAAGGCGACGCCGCGGTACTCGCGGGGGAACATTCGACCGCGGGTTCGTCGGCCGGGGGTTTCGTCCTTGCGCTTCACTCCGACGGCCGCCGGCCGGAGCCGTCGCTCTCCGGGGTGACACGAACAGAAACGGGTTCGGGCTCGGTGTGGGAGCGGGTGGGCCCGAACCCAAGCCGACGGACGACGGACGGTGGAAGCGAGTGGCCGGCCGGCCCGCCCGAAGCGGGATGGGGCCGACCGGATTCGTCCGCGGCGTTTACACTCTGCCGCGAGCGACGTAAGAACCTACCGACCGAGTTATCAGCATCGATATTTGTATCGGGCGAGGACTCATCCACCTCGCTTCGTTTCCGGATCCCACCGAGAACAGGCGACGGAAACCGTAGACGTCGGTGGCCAAACGGAACGCGAGGTGTCGAAGCCGGACGTGAACGAAAGCGGGTGGGAGCGAAGAGGTGGGCGAAAGGGAGGCGGCGACGAGAGGCGGCGGGCGGCGATGGCCGGACAGCGGACCCCCAGGCTGTCGTCGGCGTCGCCGCCCGGGTGGTCGGGACGGGCGCGCGGATCGATTAGCGCCGAATTCCAACGAGAAAAGCGTCGGTCTTCGGCAGTCGTGAATATGTCCTTCAGGCGTATAAATATGTTAGATCCGGAGCCGCCGCGACGCGCTCTCGTCCTCGGCGGACCGCACTGCCGCTCTCGCGGACGCCGCTACCGTCGGTCGCGGAGCGCGGGGAACTCCTCGCGGACCGCGGCGACCCGCTCGGGGTCCACCGTCGCGGTGACGACCCCGGGTTCGTCGCCGACCGACGCGAGCGTCGTTCCCCACGGGTCGTACGCCGCGCTCCGCCCGCAGAGGGCGTCGTCGCCGAACCGGCCGCTCCCGTTGACCGCGACGACGTACGTGAGGTTCTCGATGGCCCGCGCGCGGCCGAGCGTCCGCCAGTGTTCGACGCGGGGGTACGGCCACGCGCTCGGCACCAGCACGCACTCGACGCCCGCGTCGACCATCGCGCGGAACTGCTCCGGGAACCGGAGGTCGTAACAGGTCGTCACGCCGACCATGACGCCCGCGAGGTCGACGACCGGCGTCCGCTCGCCCGGGACCATCCGGTCCGTCTCCTCGGAGCCGTACCCGAACAGGTGCCGCTTCCGGTAGACGAGCCGCCGCTCGCCGTCGGCGTCGAACAGCACCGCGGCGTTCGCGAGGCCGGCGTCCGCCGGGGTGTCGAGGCCGTCGGCGGCCGACGCCGACAGGTCCTCCACGACCGTCCCGGCGAGGACAGCCACGTCGTGCTCGTCCGCCGCGGCGGCGAACCGGCCGAGGCGCTCGCCGGCGAGGCTCTCCGCGGCGCGGCCGTACGCGTCGAACGCGAAGTACCCGACGTCGAACAGCTCGGGCAGGACGACGAGGTCGGCCCCCTCGGCGGCGGCCGCCCGGACGCGGTCGAGCGCGCGCTCGACGTTCGCCTCGACGGCTCCGCCCTCGACCCCTAGCTGGACGCCCGCGACCCTCATGCCGGCGAGGCCAGCGAGGCGCGGAGCGCCGCCTCCAAGTTGTCGAGTTCGGCGTCGAAGTTGCGTTTGAAGAACGACTCGACGCCGGGAAGCTTCCCGTCGACGACGAACTCGTTGGCGAGCCGGCAGCCGCCGTCGTCGGTCTCGGTTATCTCGTGTTCGCCGGTCACGCGGAACGCCCGCGACTTCCCGACGAACTTCACTCGGTTCGGCGGGTCGCGCGCGACCTCCTCCGTCTCGACGTCGATCGTGGAGCGGATCATCGGTATCGGGAGCGCGACGTGCCAGGTCGCGGTCCCGTCGTCGTGAACGTCGAAGGAGTCGACCACGCTGATCGCGCCCGCGCGCTGCTCCGCGTCCGAGATGAACGCCCACACGTCGGCCGGCGGCGCGTCGAACTCGAACGTCCGGGAGACTCGAACGGTCATACGTTCACGTTTGGGACCACGGGGGTTAAAAATGCGCGCGTCGACGGAGTCGGGATCGGAGTCGGGGAACGCACCGAGGCGCGGCTGCTCGCGAAACGGCGCGCCGGTCGCGCGCCCGGGCGTCACCCGTCCGGTGTCACGCGCCACGTCGTCGACTTTGCGCGCCCCCACTTCTCGATGTCGACGTCGTCGGACTTCTCGGCGAGGCGCGGGAGGCGCGACCCCACCTGTTTCGCGGTGAGACCGATCGCGTCGGCGATCGTCTTCGAGCGAACGTACCGCTCGCCACGGGTGACGCTGTCCGTGAGGTACGCGAGGATCCGCTGTTCCTCCTCGGTGTACTCGCTCATTATCAGACATACGCGTCTGACGTTCTTAACGGTTTCTCGTCTGCGGGGCTGGTCGGCCGGAGCGCCCCGAGACGCGGACCGAGCGCGACGGTCGAAGCGTCGCGGGTGCGTCCGGGAAAGCGGCGCGTCGGCGCGTCGGAGGACGCGATCAGTCGAACAGCTGAACCGCGCCGACCGCGAGCGTCGCGAAGACGAACGCGCCCGCGAATCCCCACGCCTTCCCGAGCTGTCCCGGGTACGCCAGCATCACTACGGCCCCGACGACCGCGATGGCACCGAGCGCGAGCGCGACGCCGACCTCCTTGTCCGATTCGATGGAACCCTCGCTCATACGAGTCGCTTCGCGGGGGGCCACTTAGTTCATGCGAACCGCGCGACGCGACCGACGCCGGGAGTCCGAGACACGCGACCGACGCCGGGAGTCCGGGACTTCACACGCTCGGACGACGGCGGCGAGCGAGCACAGAACCCCGCGAGCCCGCGGATCAGATGATCTCGACGTGCTCCGACTCCTCGTTGAGCGCGAGGTTGGCCGCGATCTCCGCGTTCCGCATGGCGTACTCCGCGGTGTGCTGGAGGCTGACGAGCACCTCGCGGGTCATGAGCAGCGTCTCGTTGTCCAGATCGTTCGGCAGCTCGTCGAGGATCTCCTGTTCGCGGTCCTCCAGCCGCGAGAACAGGTCGCGACACTCGACGGTGAGGTCGTAGTCGCGCTCGACGACGGCCCGCACCGCGAGCGCGGTCAGGTCGTCCACTTGGTCCGTGAACTCGCGGATCTGCCGCATCGTCGCGCTGTCGACGTTGAGAGTGTGCCCGTCGGCCTCCATCACGATCTCGGCGATGTCCTCGGCGTTGTCCGCGGTGAGTTCGAGGTTCTTCGCCACGGAGCGGTAGCCGATCAGCGGGAACCCCTCTTCGAGACCCACCGCGCGGGCGAGGTTCGGGTTCTGGTAGGCGGTGAAGATGAGCCGGAGGAGGAGGACGAAGATCTTGTTCGCCTGCCGCTCGCGGTTGAGCGCGCGCTGCGCGAGGTCTGGGTTCCCGTGCGCGAGGGCCTTCACGGCCTCGCCGCGCATCGTCGAGCCGGTGTTCTCCAGCCGTTCGAGGAGGTTGTCGAGGGTGAAGTCCTCGGGGTCGACCGAGCAGCGGATGGAGATGTCCTCCGGCGTCTCCTCGATGACGCCGAGCCCCATGAGCTGGGTCTCCGCCTTGTAGACGGCGTTGATGTGTTCGCTGTCGAGCGTCCCCTCGCTCCGGACGTGGATCACGCGCCGCCCGAGCACGTACTGCGCGACGATGGCCCGCTCCAGCGACCTGGCGTCGAGCCCGTCCGCGTTGATGACCGCCTCCGACTCCTCGGTGCTCACCGACTCGGGGAGCACCGTGAGCGTCCCCTTTCCGCCCATTCGAAGCGACACCTCGTCGCCCTTGTTCACGCCGTGTTCCTGCGCCCACTCGGCCGGGAGCGTCATCGCCAGCGTCGACGGCCCCAACCGTTGGACCTTCCGCGTTTCCATACGCGACCGTATCGCGGGATACACCTTAACCTTATTCCCATGTTCATTATATGCTTTCTCGAATATACAAGGGATACCCGCCGCTGCGGCGTCGCCCCTCCGACGCGGATCGGGGCCGGCCGCGCGCTCTCCCCGTCCGTGGCGGGGGATCCGGGCGCTTATGTCGGTCAGGCGGGGATAACATGTATGACCGAGCGGGTACTCGTTGTCGACGACTCTTCGTTCCAGCGGACCGTCGTCCGGGACGCGCTGGAGGAGCGATACGAGGTCGTCGACGAGGCCGAAAACGGCGCAGAGGCGGTCGAACTCTTCGAGGCGTACGAGCCGGACGCGGTGTCGATGGACGTCGTGATGCCGGAGATGACCGGGATCGAGGCGACCGCCGCGATCAAGGATCGCTGGCCCGACGCGGTGATCGTGATGTGTACGAGCGTCGACCAGCAGGAGAAGATGATGGAGGCAGTGAAGGCGGGCGCGGACGGCTACGTGACGAAGCCCGTCGACGCCGCGGAACTGGTCGGCGAGTTCGAGAGCCACCTCGGGTAGCGCCGTCGGCGTCAGGCCGAGTCGAACGACCGGAGGATCGACGCGAGCGCGCTCGCCAGCTCCTCGAACCGGTCGATCTCCATCGAGTCGGTGGTCACCCAGACGCCGTGGTCGTTCGCGATCACCCGCGTGAGGTAACCGTTCTCGAACACGCGAACCGTGAACTGGTAGTCGCCGAGCTGGGTGTCCGCGTACATCGACTGCGCGTGGAACCCCTGTCGCTCGTTCTCCGCGAAGCCGACCAGGTCGGCGGTCTGGTTCAGGTCGCTCCGGAGGTACAGCTGTTCGACTGTCTCCCTCGTGAAGTACGTCAGACTCCGCAGTTCGTCGCCCGTCGCCGTGCGGGCGGCGCTCAGCAGTTCGTCGGCGTGTTCGCCTGATGGGAGAGACATACACCCACGATCAATGCTCACACACATGAGCGTGTGGGTGGCCGTACGCCTCGTCCGGCGGGCCGGGAGGGACAGAGTTTACCGACTGCCCCGTGATCGCTCGCCTGATGAGCGATCACGACGACGTCTGCGTCCTGCTGCCGACGATGAACGAGGCCGAGACGGTCGCACGCGTCGTCGCTGACTTCCGAGACGCCGGCTTCGAGAACGTCCTCGTGATCGACGGCGGCTCGACGGACGAGACGCGGTCGATCGCCCGAGAGGCGGGAGCCCGCGTCGTGGAGCAGTCGGGCCGCGGCAAGGGACAGGCGGTCAGGGAGGCGGTGCGGCACTACGTCGACGCGCCGTACGTGCTGATGGCGGACGCCGACGCCACCTACGACGCCGAGGACGCGGCGGCGATGCTCGACCCGCTCTTCGATGGCGAGGCCGACCACGTGATCGGGAACCGCTTCGCGGACATGCGCCCGGGGGCGATGACCCGGCTCAACCGGATCGGGAACCGGATCATCAACCTCGCGTTCCGGGCGATCCACCGCGAGGGCTACCGCGACATCCTCTCGGGGTACCGCGCGTTCACCCGGGAGTCGTTCCTGCGACTCCACCTCACCGCCGACGGGTTCGGCATCGAGACCGAGATGGCCGTCGAGTGCGTGAAGAACCGCCTCCCGGTCGCCGTGGTGCCGATCACGTACCGCGAGCGGCCGGGGGGGTCCGCGACGAACCTCCACCCGATCCGCGACGGCGGCGTGATCTTCTTGGAGCTGTACCGGAAGGCGAAGACGAACAACCCGCTGTTCTACTTCGGCGGGGCCGGCGCGATGGCGACCGCGGTGGGGGCGGCGATGACCGCGTTCGTGTTGTACAGGTACTTCGCGTTCGGGATCAGCCACGAGGTCATCGCCGTCGGTGCGGTCGGCGCGACGATCCTCGGGATCCAGCTGTTCGTGTTCGGCGTGCTCGCGGACATGATCCACTCCCTCCACCGCGAGCAGATGGCGCGGTACGAACGCACTGTCGGCGGCGAGACGCCGGACCGTGCGTCCGAGAGGCGGGAATCGGACGCGGTCGCGGGCCGCGAGTCCGGGGACGACGCAACCGGATCGACGCGGCGCGGGACGGCCGAAGAGGCCCGCGACTGATCCGGAGAGGGAGACCGCCTCCGACCGCTCGCCGCGCCGCACGATCCGGGATACCGGCCGCTTTTATCGGTCCGGAAACATCCCTGAGTATGGGTTCCGGTGACACGTCGTTACGAGACAGGATTCGCGAACCGGCGTACACCGGTGAGAACCGGTGTCTCCCGTGTACCGTCGTGAACGTCGTCCTCGCCGTCGCGCTGACCGCCGCGGCCGCGGTGTTCGGCCCGGTGGTCGCGGCGGCCGTGCTGGTCGCGTCGATGGGAAGCATCTACTACCGAGGCTATCTGGTCCCCAGAACGCCGGATCTGACGAAGCGGTACCTCCCGGACCGCGTGCTCCGTCTGTTCGGCAAGGCCCCCGAGGGCCCCCGAGACGGCTGGGAAGGGGCGTCGACGCGCTCGGGCGAGGTGACGGTGACCACCTTCGAGGCGGACAGGACCGCCGACGGGACCGACGCCGCTGAGCAGACCGACGCGGATACCTCCGTCCGGACCGGCGCGGAGGACCCAGACCGGACCGACGCCGGCGAGGCGGCCGACGACGAACCGGAGTTCGAGACGGTCGAGCGGATCCGCGACCAGCGCGAGAACGCCGTCGACCCGATCGAGTTCCTCCTCGACGTCGGCGTCGTCGAGGCGACGGACGACGGCGAGGACGTGGTCTTCGAGGCCGACTTCGCCGAGGCGGTCGAGTCGAACGTCTCGTCGCTCGACCGCGAGAACGTGGGGGCGGAGACGCTCGCCGAGATGTTCGGCGTGGATCCGGACGGCGTCGCGTTCGAGGACCGCGCGTACCCCGCGGTGACCGTCCTGCGCCGCGTCCGGAAGTGGCCCGGCGACGGCGCGTACCTCGCCGACGTGGCCTCGCATCTCGCTCTCGTCGACCGCACCGACCGCTGGCTCGACGTCCCGCCCGAGCAGCGGCTCTCGATGCTCCAGTCGCTCCGCTCCTTCCTCTCGTCGTGTCCGGTGTGCGGCGGCGGCGTGGCCGCGACCGCGGACACCGTCGAGTCCTGCTGTATGGCGCACGAGGTGATCGCGATCCGCTGTGAGGACTGCGGCGAGCACATCCTCGAACTCGAACCGGAGAAGGTCGCGACGCCGGGCGACGACACGGGCATCACGCCGTAGGTCCGGCCCGGACGGCGTCACCCCGTCTCGACCCGCGGGCCGAGGTGGCCGCAGGCCGCGTTCCGAGCGGGATTGCCGACGGATCGAGGCGAGAGCGGTCAGTCCACCGACGAAGCGGTCGCGCCGAGTCAGGGGACGATCCGGACCGTCGTCTCGTCGGTCAGCCCGCGTTCCTCGGCGTCCGTCGCGTTGATCGCGACGCCGATCGTGTGGGTTCCGGCCGCCGCCGGCTCCCACTCGCTCTCCGAGACCCTGAACAGCTGGTCCCACCGCTTCCGGAACTCCTTCCGCTCGCCGCGGTCGAACGAAAGCTGCCCCTCCTCGTCCGGCGGGTCCCGGACGGAGACCTCGGCCGCCTCGACGTTACCGTCGACGGTCCACCGCCAGAGGAGCGGGGAGCGCGTCGGGATCGATATCGGGACCGGCAGACGGTTGCGGAGAGTCACGCGGAACGGGATCGGTTCGCCGGTCTCGTACTCGTCGTCCGGCGTCTCCACGTCGACCGACACCGGGAGGTGGCGGAACCGCCGGGGGATCAGGAAGTCGCTCAGCGTCGACGACGGGACCGATCGCAGCGCCTGGAGCTTGGTCTTCCGCTCCTTCTTCGACGGAGCGTGCGCTTCCTCGTCGTCGCGGTGGAGGGCGTTCGACTCGTAAATCCGACGCATTGGACGCACAACGAGGGGCGAGAGATAAAACGTTACGTCACGGCGCGGCCGTCGGCGCGTCGCCGAGCGCGGGCCGCCGTCGGAATCGGTCCGAGAGCGCATCGCGGCCGGACGATCCGGACCGGTCGCCGGTTACGCCGCGTTGCCGAACAGCTCCCGCTCGGAGTCGAACCGGTCGTCGAACCGGAGACAGGAGATGTGGTGGTCCTCGCCCGCCTCGTAGGCGGCCGGCTCGTGCGTCGAACACGGCGAGGTGAACGCGTCGTCCAGCGTCGTCGCCGCCGCGGAGAGGTCCTCGTCGCGGAGCAGGTCGATCGCCTCCGACACCGCGGCCTCCGCGTCGCCGTCCGACAGGCTCTCCGGGAGGTCGAACTCGGTCCGGACCATCCGGCCGAACTCCTCGCGCGACGCGTCCGTCGGGTCGAGCCGCGACCCCTCCTCGCTCTCGATCTCCGCCGTCACCGAGCCGACCGAGTCCGACTCCCGCGTCCGGAGCTTCAGGTCCATGACCGACCGCCACGTCTCCTGCGGGAGGTCGTAGTCGCCGTCGCGGATCACCTTCGGACACCGGGTGTGGAACCGACAGCCGGACGGCGGGTTCAGCGGGGACGGGACGGTCCCGGACAGGAATATCTGCTCGCCCTCCCAGAGCGGGTCCGGCTCCGGGATCGCGGAGAGGAGCGCCTCCGAGTACGGGTGGTACGGCGGCTGGAACACCTCCTCCGTCGGGGCGATCTCCGCCACCTCGCCGAGGTACATGACCGCGATCCGGTCGGAGATGTGCTCCACGACGCTGAGGTCGTGGGCGATGAACACGTACGAGAGCCCGAACTCCTCCTGGAGGTTCTCCATGAGGTTGAGGATCTGCGCCTGGACGCTCACGTCGAGCGCCGACACCGGCTCGTCACAGACGATCACCTCGGGGTCGACGGCGAGCGCGCGGGCGATGCCGATCCGCTGCCGCTGGCCGCCGGAGAACTCGTGCGGATAGCGGTTCGCGTGGCTCGGGTTCAGCCCGACGGTCTCGAGCAGCTCGTAGATCCGCTCTTGCCGCTCGTCGCCGGACGCGATGTCGTGGATGTCGAGCGGTTCCCCGATGATGTCGCCGACGGTCAGCCGGGGATTCAGACTGGAGAACGGGTCTTGGAAGATGTACTGGACGTCCTTGCGGAGGTTCCGGAGGTCAGAGCTGGACAGGTCCGTGATGTCCTCGCCCTTGTAGTAGACGGAGCCGCCCGTGGGCTCGATCAGCCGGAGCATGCTCCGGCCGAGCGTGGTCTTCCCGCACCCGGACTCGCCCACGACGCCGAGCGTCTCGCCCTCGTGGAGTTCGAGGTCGACGCCGTCGACCGCCTTCACCCACTGCGACCGTCCGAGGAGCTTGTCGATGAACCCGCCGGTCGAGTCGTAGTACTTCTCTAACCCCTCGACGCGGAGGATCGGCTCCGCGCTACTCATCGCGATCACCCTCGACGTACTGCGCCGCGGCACCGTCCGCCGGGCCGGTCGTCTCGACGGAGTACGTGAGCCCCTGTGAGAGCCCCTCCGTGTACTCCAGACAGGCGGCGGAGTGTTCGGTGTCGAGCGTGGCCTCCTCGCCCGACTCGACGTCGGTGAGCGACGGCTCCGTCCGCGTACACTTCTCCTCGGCGAACGGACAGCGCGGGTGGAAGCTACACCCCGACGGGAGTTCGACGAGGTCGGGCATCACCCCGGGGATCGTCTGAAGCCGCTCCCGCTTGTCGTTCACGCGGGGGATCGAGCTCATGAGCCCGACTGTGTACGGGTGTTTGGGGTCGTAGTAGAGCTCCTCGACCGGCGCCTTCTCGACCGGTTTGCCGGCGTACATCACCATCACGCGGTCGCAGATCTCGGCGATGACGCCGAGGTCGTGGGTGATGAGCTGGATCGACGTGTCGAACTCGTCGGCCAGTTCCGTGAGCTCGTCGAGGATCTGCGCTTCGATCGTCACGTCGAGCGCGGTCGTCGGCTCGTCCGCGACGATGAGGTCGGGGTCGCACGACAGGGCCATCGCGATGATCGCCCGCTGTTGCATCCCGCCGGAGAACTCGTGCGGGTAGTCGGAGAACCGCTCTTCGGCCTCCGGGATTCCGACGCGGTCGAGCAGCTGGATGGTGCGCGCCTTCGCCTCCTCGCTGCTGTAGTCCATGTGGTGCTCGATCGCTTCCGCGATCTGCCCGCCGACGGTGTAGACGGGGTTGAGCGCCGTCTGCGCGTCTTGGAAGATCATCGATATCTCGTTGCCGCGGATCGAGCGGATCTCCGACTCGGACATCTCCAGCAGGTTCTCGCCTTTGAACAGGATCTCGCCGCTCTCGATCTGGCCGGGGCTCTCGATCAGCCGTAACACCGAGAGCGCGGTCACGCTCTTGCCCGCGCCGCTCTCGCCGACCACGCCGAACTTCTCGCCCCGCTCGATGCGGTACGAGAGGTCGTCGACGGCGGTCACCACGCCCTCCTGGGTGTAAAACCGGACGGTGAGGTCCTTCACTTCGAGCAGCGACATCAGTCCTCACCCCCGCGACCGACACCCGTCTGCTGTGCGTCCAGTGCGTCGTTGATACCGTCGCCGATCATGTTCATTGACATCACGAAGATGAAGATGGCCGCGCCGGGGTAGACGGTCGCCCACCACGGTATCTGTCCGCCCGGTCCTTGAATGAGCGTCGACCGGGTGGCGTTCAGCATCGTTCCCCACTCGGCCGAACTGGGATCTAACCCGAGCCCGAGGAACCCGAGCGCCGCGACGCCGATGACGACGCTGCCGATGTTCAGCGAGGCCAGGACGATGAGCGGCGGCATCGCGTTGGGCGCGATGTGTCTGAACACGACCGAGCGGTCGCGCGCGCCGAGCGCCTTCGCCGCCAGCACGTACTCGTTCTCTTTGATCTTCAGTACCTCTCCGCGCACGAGGCGGCCGTACCCCGCCCAGCCGAAGAGGCTGAAGGCCAAGACGAGCTGCCAGTACCCGCCGCCGAGGATGGCGACGATGATGAGCGCCAGGATGAGTCCGGGGAACGCGAAGATCGTGTCGACGATCCGCATCATCAGCTCGTCGACGTTCCCGCCGTAGTATCCCGAGATCGAGCCGTAGATCAGGCCGAACGACGCGGTGAGGCCGACGACGATGAAGCCGATAGAGAGGCTGTACCGCCCGCCGACGAGGAGTCGCGAGAACAGGTCGCGACCGGAGCCGTCGACGCCCATCGGGTACTGCCACGACGGCGGGTCGTACACGTTCACGCTCGAGTCGACCCCGAGGTAGAGGATCGTCGTGGGGTCGTACGGGGCCAGCGAGAACGGTTGGACGACCACGCCGAACATCTCGACGGGACGCGCGAAGAACGACGCCAGCGCCATCACGACGACGACGACCAGCGCGCCCATCGCGGACCGGTTCCGCTTGAACTTGCGGAACCCGCGCCGCCATCGGCCGACCGTTTCGCCGCTCGATTCGTCGGTCCAGTCGGATATCGGCTCTCGGTCTCGGACGCGGTCCGAATCGAAGCCGGAGACTTGGATCCGACCGCGGTCCTCGTGTATGTTTCTATCAGTCATATCGGATCCTCGGATCGAGCGCCGCGTACACGATGTCAGCGACGAGGTTCGCGAGAATGACGAAGAACCCGGTGAACAGGGTGATCGCCATGACGACGTTGATCTCGCGTTGGTTGATGGCGTCGATGAACTCCCGCCCGAGCCCCGGCCAGTTGAACACGACTTCCACGACGACCGAACCAGCAACGATGGACGCCGTGAGCGTCGCCGCGAGGGTGACGACCGAGATCAGGGAGTTCCGCAGGACGTGTTTGAGTATCACCGTCCGCTCGGGAAGCCCCTTCGCGCGGGCGGCGGTGACGTACTCCTTGTTCAGTTCCTCCGTCATCGAGGTCCGCATCACGCGCATGATGCTCGCAGCGGACGCGGTCCCGATGGTGATCCCCGGGAGGATCAGATACCACAGCATCTCCGGCGAGAGGAGCGACTGCCTCGAGGGCGCGAGCACCGGGAACAGGCCCAGGTACAGCGAGAATATCAGGATCAGCATGAGGCCGAGCCAGAAGTTCGGGATCGAGATCCCGGACAGCGCGAGGAAGCGGCTGATCGTGTCCCCGAGATTGTCCTTGTTGATCGCCGCGTAGATACCCGCCGGGATGGCGATGACGAGCGCGAACGCCCAGCCGAAGAGGCCGAGCGCGATCGTCTCCGGGAGTCGGCTCCACACGATGTCGGACACTTCACGGCCCGTCTGGAGCTCCAGCCCGAAGTCGCCCACGAGCACGTTCGAGATCCAGTCGAGGTACTGCTCCCACACCGGGCCGGACAGTCCCCAGCGCTCGCGGAGCGCGGCCTCTTCGGCCGCGCTCACGTCGGGGTTCAGTGCGACAAGTTGGGTGACCGGATCGCCGGGGGTGAGGTGGAACATCCCGAACGTGATCACCGACACCCCGAACATGATCGGGATTATCGACAGCGTTCGTTTCAGGATGAAACGTTGGAGGCTCATCGTTGCGTGGTTACCGTGGTGGGTTCAGTTGTCAGTAAATGGGGCGAAGTCATTTGTTGTATCGAAACGGGGTGTCCGCGGAGCGCCTTAGTTGTCCGCGGCGACTTGTTCGAGCAGCTCTTCGGCGCGTTCGACGTTGTACTCGTTCATCGGCTTGAGCTCTTCCTCGAGCGCGTCGGCGTCGGCGGTCCCGCTACCCTGCGCTAGCTGCGGGATGGGCGTCCACGCCGGGCGACCGTAGCCGCTGAACACGTTCTCGACGATCCGTTCGCGCGGGATCAGGTGGTTGATCGCCTGCCGGAGCCGGGCGTCGTCGAACGGCGCGACGTTGACCGGGTACTGGATGTACTCGTAGCCGCCGGTCTCGACGCCGTAGACGAGGAACTCCTCGGAGGACTTGAAATCGTCGAGCGTCGACGTGTTCAGCCCGTACGTGGAGTCGATCTCCCCGTTCTGGAGCGCGCCGGAGCGGGTGGAGTTGTCGGGGACGATCTCGACCTCGAAGCCGTCGATGACGGGGCCGTCCGGGAACTCGTCGGAGCCGTCGAACCAGCTGAACGCCTCGCTGACGCCCTTCTGTTCGGTCCAGTAGTTGTCGAACTTCGTGACCTCGTAGTACTGGGCGTCCTCGAACTCGGCGAACTCGTAGGGGCCCGTACCGACGGGGAGATTACCCTCGCGCGGGTCGATGTTGCCCTTCTCGACCGCCTCGATCTGCGAGGCGTTGAGGATGAGCAGTCCGGGGAGTTCGCGCTCGGCCTCGGCGTCGGGGACCTGCGCGTACAGGTCGACCGTGTACTCGTCGACCTTGACCGCGGTCAGCAGCGAGTCGAACGTCTGCGGGGCCAGCACGGAGTTCTCGACGTACTCGTAGGTCGCGACCACGTCGTCCGCGGTGAGTTCGTCGCCGTTGTGGAACTCGACGCCCTCCTGGAGGTTGTACCGGTACTGCATGCCGAAGGTCCCGTCCTCGGCCGCCGCGGTGGCGTCGTCGGGGAGCAGCACGCGGACCTCGTCGTCCTCGGCGGGGCTGTCCTCGGGGTGCTGCATGACGACCTGCTCGTCCGTGTCGATGGCACCCTCCTCAGTCGTGCCGACGGTCGACATGTAGTCCGCGTACGCGATCCGTTCGATGCTGCTCGTGTTGAGCAGCTCGTAGCTCTCGGCGAGCCACGGGTAGACGTTACCCTGCGCGTCGTTGTCGGTGAGGCTCTCGAAGAGGAAGTTCTGTGCCAGCGTCGACGTCGTGTCGCTGCTGTGCGGCGGGTCGAACGACTCGATGTTCGCGCCGAACGCGAGCGAAAGCGTGCCACCCTCGCTGAGGTCCGAGAGTTCAGAGTCGCCCGCGGCGTTGTCGCGGTCAACCCACATGATCTGCTCGTCCTGAGGCGCGAACATGTTGTAGCTGTACATCCCATCTTGGAAGGGCCACATCTCGAAGCCGTGGAGGTCGGTGTTCGAGACGGACGTGGCGAGGTTGAAGTGAGTGATCGAGCTGTATCGCTCCTCGGCCAAGTAGTTCCAGACCTCGTCGTACCGCTCCGCGCGCAGGTCGGCGTCCTCGGCGACGTCGACGCCGTACCGGGCGGAGTCCATCAGCTCGTCGATCTCGGGGTCTGAGATCCCGTTGAGGTTACAACACGCCCCGATGTTGGTCGAGTGGTGGAGGGCGTTAGAGAAACTCCCCGGGTTGAACGTCCCGGATAACCCGATACAGGGGATGAACCCGTTGTTCTGGTACTCGGGGTCGAGGACGCGGCCGACGTACGTGTTCCACTCGTACGTCTCGACGGTCGTGTTGAAATACCCGGTCTGCTCCATCGACTCGGCGATCAGCTCGACCATCTGGAGCCGGTCGCTGTTGTCGGCGTTGACCTCTAGCTGAACGTCGAGGGGGAAGAGGTTGCCGCCGTCGCCACCGTCACCCCCGTCGCCGCCATCACTGCCGTCGCCGCCGGACTGCCCGCCGCACCCGGCCAGGCTGGCCGCCCCGGCTGCCCCGATGGTGGCGATGACGTTCCGGCGATTTATCTGTCGATTGCTGTCCGATGAGTTGTGCCGGCTTGGCATACAACATGCTACAACTGACTACTATAATATGTTGCGATACGTTGGTGAGCGGCATCTAGCGCGTATAATTGGACAAAATAGATTTATACACCGACAATGATTTCGAACTACGAACGTTTCGGTCCACAGGGTGACAATGAAACATGAACAATGATTATGGATTGAAACAATATTTGCGACTTGAGCTGCGGTGGCGCTGCCGTCTCTCCTCTCGTGACGGCACTCGCTGTTCGTCGGACGCTCGTTGAGGGTGGTGGTGTCGCTCTGGAAGCGGTGAGCGACGACTGCGCCGACGCGCGCTTTGGGGCAGGCGGTCCTGTGCCGACAGCGTGGGAATATCTCATGCGATCCGACTCCGGAAATGTCAGACAGACATCACGGAGCGCCCAGATCAGAGTAAACTCGACAGATTTGACGGAGATATGGTACGGAGTCTGAAGTTTTTAGTATGGTCGTTCGTAGCATGGTGTATGTCACGTCGAGACATAGAGGATCGCGACGACTCCCGGCACGTCGACCGGCGGCAGTGGCTCTCTGCGCTCGGCCTCGCCGGCGCGGTGACGCTCGCGGGCTGTTCCGGAAACGGGGGCGACGGTGGCGACGGCTCCGACGGTGGCGACGGCTCCGACGGCGGGGAGAGCCTCACGCTGCCCGACTTCCCGGAGTTTGGCGTCGACGACCTCTACGGTCGAGATGTCGCGCACACCTTGGCGGAGCGCGCGTTCGAGGAGTCCGAATACGACTACAGCTTCGACGGGGACACGATGGTCAACCCCGACGGAGACCAGGTCGAGATCAACATCTATCACAGCGCAGGTCAAGAGACCTCGCAGCTGACCGCCGACTTCATCGCTCAAGAGCTCGGGCAGAACCTCGGCATCAGCGTCACCGTCGAGGCCATCGACGGCACGCGGTTCAACAACGAGTACTGGACCCAGCCGGAGCCCGAAGGAGGGACCGACACGGTCAACGGCGAGGAGGTCACCTGGGAGAACCCGACGCCGCAGAACCCCGGGCCGCGCTCGGTCACGAGCAACGAGTCGTGGGACATGTCGATCGTGTTCGGGCTGAACACCTACCCGCTCAACCCGCTCACAAACTCGGTGTTCTTCGACGGCGCGAACCCGTTCTACAATCCGGTCGGCTACTACCCGCAGTTCGACGCGCAGGAGCTGTTCTCGCAGGCCCGGCAGGCGACAAGTACCGACGAACTCCGTGAGGCGTTCGTCGAGATCTTCGAGAACCTCGCGTACGAGCAGCCGTACATCACGCTGCTGTTCAGCGACGACATCGTCGGCTACAACCCCGACCTCGAGGGGCCGATCGAGAACTTCTCGAACGGTTGGGACCTCCCCGCGTGGTACGAGGGGGAGTCGAACGTCAGCGGCTCCTACGACACCGTCACCTCGGCGCGGTTCACCACGCTGAACCCGCTATTCAACACCGAAAACGGCGCCGGGGAGGCGATAGAGCGCGCCCTCGATCCGGCGTACACCTTCGACGAGGAACAGGAGTACTTCCCGCTGCTGTATGATATGTCCACCGAGGACGGGGAGGTGTGGACGTTCGACATCCGGGAGAACCTCCAGTTCAGCGAGCCGTACGGACAGGTCACGGCCGAGGACTTCATCTACCTCGTTCAGGAACTCCACCAGGCTGACTGGGCGCCCACCGCGGCGTCGAGCAGCTGGGACGGCGTGACGGTCGAACAGACCGGCGAGTTCCAGTTCCAAGCGACGCTGGAGTCGTCGAATATCCTGTGGCCCAAGACATACGACCCGACCCTGTACCCGATCCCGAAAGACCTCGTCCAGCCGTACGTCGAGGAGGAGGACGTCGAGGGGCTCCAGCAGGACGAGGAGCTGCTCGAACTCCAGTTCGCGGGCAACCTCGGGCCGTTCGAGCTCACCGAGTGGAACCGCGGCTCGGGCACCGAGTACGTCCGCAACGACGAGTACTACCTCCGCGACATCGACGAGGGTCCCGACCTGTTCTCCGAGGGACCGCTGTTCGAGGAGGCCTCGATCAGCGTCGTCCAAGAGCAGGCGTCGCGTCTCGGCGCGCTCGAAACCGGCGAGGCTGACTCGGCGGCGATTCCGCCCGAGCAGTACGAGTCGTACAATCAGAACGACAACGTCACGGTCCGGCAGGTCCCCACGCCGTACAACACGATACTCTCTGTGAATCAGCGCGCGAACGGCTGGAACGCCGGCCCGGGGAACCTCTTCCAGCTGGTTCCCTTCCGGCAAGCGCTGGCGGCGGCGATCAGCAAGCAGGACCTGATCGACGGCGTCTATCGCGGACTCGCCTCGCCGCACTTCACATGGCAGCCCCGCTGGTCCGAGTTCTATCCGGTCTCGGACGAGTAAGCCCGAACCACCCCGTACTCACCTCACCATTATAACCTCACATGGGATTTGGAAGGTACCTCAGCGCTCGGGTCCTCTGGGCAGGAGTCGTATCGCTCATCATCGTCACGGTCACGTTCCTGATGCTCGCGGCCGCCCCGAACCCGGCCGTCCGGCAGGCGGCGACGCAGGCGGCGCTCCAAGGCGGCGACCCGGCGGCGGCCGCCGAGCGCGCGCGCGAGCTGCGCGGCCTCAACGAGCCGCTTCACGTCCGGTACTTCGATTTTATCCAGAGTGTGTACACGCTCGACTGGGGTTGGTCCGTAAGCCGGAGCCAACCAGTCATGGAGGCGGTCACGCAGGCGCTGTACTATACCGCGCAGTACTCGATCCCTTGGACGATTCTCACGATCATCCTCGGGCCGCTCGTCGGCGTCTACTCCGCCGCGAACATGTACAGCTGGAAGGACCACGCGGCCACCGGATTCGCCTTCTTCGGCTACGCCATCCCGAACTTCTTCTTCGGGATCATCCTGCTGCTGGTCTTCGGGGTGTGGCTAGAGTGGATCCCCATCACCTACAACACGGGCGTGCCGGTGTTCAGCGTGGAGAACGCGATCCAGTTGGCGATCCCGGTGTTCGTGTTGGTCACCGGGTCGATCGGCGCGGTGATGCGCGTCTCCCGGAACGAGTCCGCGGAGTTCCAGAACGCCGACTTCATGAAGACCGCGAAGGCCAAGGGAGTTTCCCCGCTCCGCGCGTACGCGTACCACGTCATGCGGCCGACGCTCGTCCCGCTCTCGACGACGCTCGTCGGGCAGCTCCTCGCGCTGTTCCTCGGCGCGTCGCTGCTCGTTGAGGTCGTGTTCGCGATTCCCGGGCTCGGACGGTTGACCTACGAGGCACTGATCGCACAGGACACGAACCTCGTGTTGGGGACGACGCTGTTCTTCACGTTCGTCGCCGTCATCGGAAACCTCATCGAGGACCTCGTGTTCACCGTGCTCGACCCGCGGATCAGCTACGATGACAGGTAACACAACTGAGACCAATGGCAACTGAAGAGTCCGAACGGTTCGACCAAGTCGACTGGAACGACCTCTCGCGGTCGGGACGGTTCGATCTGTCGATCAACTCGCTCGGGATGCTGCTGACAACGCTCCCGCTCGCGTTGCTCGGCGTGTACGACTGGCAGTTCACCGGCCGCCGAACGCCGACCTTCGAGTTCATCGGCCTCGACCGGGGTCTAGAGACGATCGACTTCTTCTTCATCTTCACGCTGTTGCTCGCGTTCTGGTACCTCGTCGTGCCGCTGTACCAGAACCCGCGGATGACGCGGTACTACTGGAAAGAGTTCAAGCGCAATCGTCCGGCGGTCGTGAGCCTCGGCTGGCTCGCGATCGTGTTCGTCGGCGGGCTCTTCGGGCCGCTGATCATGGACCCGCCGCAGCAGGAACTGCTCATCGCCTACCAGCCGCCGGTGTTCACCTCGGTCGTCGACACGACGCCGGCGACCTGCGTCGGCGAGGTGGTGAGCGGGCAGTGTCAGGGCACGTGGCAACACCCGCTGGGAACCACGCAGGGCGGGAAAGACGTGTTCACGATGATCGTCTACGGGATGACGATCAGCATGCAGATCGCCTTCATCACGACGACCATCGTCGCCGTGATCGGGGTCACGTTCGGGACGCTGAGCGCGTACGCCGGCGGCTGGGTCGACGAGGTCATGATGCGGTTCGTCGACATCATCCTCTCGTTCCCGACGTTCCTGATGTTCCTGCTCATCCTGTACATCTACGGCGGCGGGCTCGGGATGTTCATCGTGGTGTTCTCGCTGTTCGCCTGGGGCGGCATGGCCCGGTACGTCCGGAGCAAGTCACTGTCGATCTCCGAGGAGGAGTTCATTAAGGCGAGCCGGATCAGCGGCGCGAGCACCTACCAGGTGATCCGGGGACACGTTGTGCCGAACGCGGCGAGCAGCATCATCACCAACCTGACGCTGCTCATCCCCGGCTTCCTGCTGTTCGAGGCGCAGCTGGCGTTCCTCGGGATCGGCGACTCGGCGGTCCCCTCGTGGGGGCAGCTCATCTCCGCCGGTCGGAGCGACCTCTCGTTCGCCCCGTGGATCGTGCTCGCGCCCGGTATCGTGCTGTTCTTGACCATCCTCGCGTTCAACTTCCTCGGCGACGCGCTGTTGGACGCGCTGAACCCCGAAGCGGAGGCGGAGAACGCATAATGGCCGACGATCAGTCACTACTCGAGGTCGAAGACCTCACGACGACGTTCAGCACCGACAACGGAACCCTCACCGCGGTCGACGGGGTCGACTTCAGCGTCGACACCGGCGAGACGGTCTGTATCGTCGGCGAGTCGGGGTCCGGGAAGACCGTCGCGACGGAGTCGGTCACCAAGATCATCAAGACGCCGCCGGGACAGATCGAGGGCACCGTCCGCTACAAGGGGCGCGACCTGCTGTCGCTCCCCGAGTCGGAGCTCCGTCAGGTCCGGGGCAACGAGATCGCGCACATCTTCCAGAACCCGCAGGAGGCGATGAACCACTGCTACACCGTCGGGTGGCAGATCACCGAGGCGCTCCAGATCCACCAGGACGTCTCCGACGACGAGGCCCGCGCGAAGGCGGTGGACCTGTTGGACCGCGTCGGGATCGCGAACGCGAGCGCGCGGTTCGACGACTACCCGCACGAGTTCTCCGGCGGCCAGAAACAGCGCGTGATGATCGCGATGGCGCTCGTCGGCGACCCCGACCTGCTCATCGCCGACGAGCCGACGACCGCGCTGGACGTCACGGTTCAAGCGCAGATCCTCCGACTGCTCGACGACCTCCAAGACGAGTTCGACATGGGGATCCTGTTCGTGACCCACGACCTCGGCGTCGTCGCGGAGATCGCCGATCGGATCGTCGTGATGTACGCGGGGAAGGTGATGGAGCGGGGCGACGTCCTCGACATCTTCGACCACCCGGGACACCCGTACACCCAGCAGCTGTTGGAGTGTCTCCCGGAGTTCGGGGCCACGGGCGGCGGGATACCGGGAACGCTTCCCGACCCGCACGACCCGCCGGACGGCTGTCGGTTCGCCCCCCGCTGCGAGTACGCCGAGGAGGCGTGCCGAACCGGCGAGCAACCGGCGGAGATAGAAGTCGCGCTGGACCAGCACGTCTCCTGTGTCCACTACGGACCGGGCGGAAACCCCTCGATCGTTCGCAGCGAGGGGCTCGGACCGGGCGACGAGAGCGGGTCGGTCGGCGGCGACAGCGAGGTGGGTCCCGCCGATGACTGAACCGCTGCTCTCCGTCCGCGACCTGAAGAAGCACTACCCGATCCGGAAGGGGATCTTCAACCGACAGGTCGGGGCCGCCCGCGCCGTAGACGGGATCAGCTTCGATATCGCGCCGGGGGAGACGCTCGGACTCGTCGGCGAGTCCGGTTGCGGGAAGTCGACCGCGGCGAGTTCCGTCATCCACCTAGAAGAGCCGACCTCGGGAGAGGTCATCTTCAACGGGAACGGTCGCGAAGGTGCGACCCGCGATCCCGACGGAACCCACCCCAACGACGTGACGGCGTTCGACGACGACGAGCTGATGGAGTTCCGTCGGGGCGCACAGATGATCTTTCAGGACCCGTCTTCGAGCTTCGACCCGCGGATGTCGGTGGGGAACGCGGTCGGCGAACTCCTCAAAGTCCACGGGATGAGCGACCGCCACCGGCGTCGCGCCATCGTCGAGGACCTGCTCGAACGCGTCGGGCTCTCGGCGAACGACTTCGACCGCTACCCGCACGAGTTCTCCGGCGGCCAGAAACAGCGGATCGCGCTCGCCCGGGCGCTCGTGTTGAACCCGGACCTGATCATCGCCGACGAGCCGGTGAGCGCCCTCGACGTCTCCATTCAGGCGGAGATCCTCTCGCTGATCGACGACTTCCAAGAGGAGTTCGGGCTGTCACTGCTGTTCATCAGCCACGACATGTCCGTCATCCGCCAGATATGCGACCGCGTGGCCGTGATGTACCTCGGCGAGATCGTCGAGATCGGTCCGGTCGAGGAGATATTCACCGACCCGCAACACCCGTACACCGAGGCGCTGTTGTCGTCGATTCCGACGCCGGACCCGCGCGCGAGCGTCGGCGGCATCGAACTGAAGGGGACCGTCCCCAGCCCGACGAACCCGCCGAGCGGCTGCCGGTTCCACACGCGGTGTCACAAGGTGATCCAGCCGGAGGGCGTCGAGGTCGATCAGGACGACTGGCGGGGACTGTTGAACTTCCGCGACAACGTCAATGCCGGGGAGGTCGACGTCGAACAGGTTCGAGAGAACGTCGCCGCCGGCGGAACCGACCCGACGGAGTCGGAGGTCCGAGCCGAGATCCGCCGTGAGTTCGACATCAGCGAGACGGTCGACGATCCGGACCTCGAACGGACGCTCTCGGAGGCGCTCGACCTCCTGATCGAAGGCGAGTCGGAGCGTGCCGGAACCGTCCTGTCGGACGCGATCACGACGCCGTGCGCCCAGCGCCAGCCCGATCGGACGGTCCACGCCCCCGATCACGAATCCGCCTGTCTCCGGCACGAGGGACGGGCGGCCGCCGAGCCGAGCCCCGCGGACGACTGACTCGGTCCCGGCCGGAACCGGGGCCGTTCACTCGGCCGTCGGCGCGATCGACGCCGGATCGAGCCGCCGCGGCTCCGGCACGCTCGCGGCCGCCGGGGCGATCGCCACGTTGCCCCGGGAGTCGTCGCCCGCCGCTTCTCCGTCGTTCGCCGTCGCAAGCACCGCTGTCCCGCCGACGGAGAGCGGGGCGACGAGCCCGGCGGCGAGCGCCGGGTGGTCGGAGAAGGGCCCTCTGAGAACCACTCGCGTCTCCTCGTCGATGTCGGCGGCCTCGACCGCGGCCGCGGCGAGCGAACACAGTTCGCGGTGACTGACGTCCCCGTCAGCTTCCCGGGCGACGGGATCGTCCGGGGCGACGTCACTGGGCGGCATACCCGGGTTCTCGCTCCACAGCTCCTGCTCCCAGTGCGTGGTTTCGGGGCGGTCCGGCGGTCCGCCGAACGCGGCGAGGTTCGTGCCGGGCGTCGGGTCGAACGCCGCGGCGGTCGCGACCGGAGCGAGGACGACGCGGTCGCCGGCGTCGATCCCCGCCGCCGGGTCGAACCGAACGGGCGCGCCGACGGCGGCGGCGCCGAGGAACGCGAGGGTCGTGTGAAACCCCGGCGTCGGCTCGACGGCGACGGTCGCGCCCGTCCGGACGCCGAGGTACCGGAGCACGTTCGCCGCCTTGTAGCCGTTCGTGATCAGGTCGTGGTATGTCCGCTCCCGACCGTCCGGCGTCACGAGCGCCAGGTCGCGGGTGCGTCGGTCGCGCGCGAGGAGATCGCCGACGAGGTCCATGTCTGATCTTCGGACGCCGCGCGTCTTAACGCTACGGCGTCGCGGGGCCGACCCCGCGGTCCGGCCAGAGGGAGTCCGGTTACCCTCAGGGCGCGCCGGCGATGACCATCTTCGAGCCGTCGGCGGAGAAGGCGAGGTCGCGGGCGGACTCGGGGTCGACCCGCACCGCGTCGCCGGGGGCGAGGTCGACCGCGTCCCCGTCGACGGTGAGCGTCGCCTCGCCGTGGAGCAGCACGTACACCTCCTCGTGGTCGGCGTCGCCGTGGTCGTGTTCCATCCCCTCCCAGCCGTCGTCGGCCTCGACGACGGTCACGCCGAGGTTCTCGCAGTCGAGCGCCTCCCGGAGGAAGAACATCCCGGGCGCGCGCGGTTCCACGTCGTCGTAGGCCGTCGTGTCGTAGCCCATACGTCGGCCGTCGTCCCGGAGGGCTGAAAAGCTACGCGCCGCGGAGGGCGACGGACCGAGCCGCGAACGCCGCTCAGAAGGAACTCTTCAGCTTCTCGAAGAAGCCGCCGCCGACGTCGATGTCCTCGCCGCCGGCCTCGGCGAAGGCCTCCAGCGCCTCGCGCTGTTCGTCGTTGAGCGACTCGGGGACGACGACGCCGACCTGAACGTAGAGGTCGCCGCGGCCGCGGCGGCGGAGCCGCGGCATCCCCTTCCCCTGAAGCCGGAACGTCTCCCCGCTCTGTGTGCCGGCGGGAACGTCCATCTCGACGGTCCCGTCCACCGTCTGTACACCGACCGTGTCGCCGAAGACGGCCTGCGGGAAGGAGACGGCCTCGTTGACGCGGAGGTCGTCGCCGTCGCGCTCGAACCGGTCGCCGACGTCGACGTCGACCTCGATGAGCAGGTCGCCCTTCGGGCCGCCGTTCTCGCCCGGCGCGCCCTCGCGCTCCATGCGGAGGCTCTGTCCGGAGCGGATGCCCGCCGGAATCTCGACCGACAGCGTCGCCTCCTCGCGGACGACGCCGTCGCCGCCGCAGTCGGCGCAGTCCTCGCTGTACAGTTCGCCCTCCCCCTCGCAGCGGGGACACGTCGTCGTCTGCTGGACGCGCCCGAGCGGCGTCTGCTGGACCTGCTGGACCTGTCCGCGGCCGTTACACTGCGGACACGTCTCCACGTCAGCGTCCGGGGGGTGGCCCGCGCCGCCGCAGGTGTCGCACTCGGTCGGTCGCGTGAGCGTGACCTCCTTGGTCGCCCCGTGGAACGCCTCTTCGAGGTCGATCGTCAGTCCGGTCTTGAGGTCGCGGCCCTGCCGCGGCCGGTTGCCGCCGCCGCCACCGCCGCCGAAGAACTGGTTGAAGATGTCCTCGAACCCGCCGGCTCCGCGTGCCCCGCCGGCGCCGCCGAAGGGACCGCCGGCCCCGCCCGGACCGGCACCGCCGCCGGTCGCGCCGCGCTTGTCGGCCTGGGTGAACCGCTCGTGGCCCATCTGGTCGTACTGCTGGCGCTTCTGTTCGTCGGTGAGCACCTCCTTGGCCTTCTGGATCTTCTTGAACCGCTCCTCGGCGTTCTCGTCGTCGCTGACGTCGGGGTGGTGTTCGGCGGCCTGCTTGCGGTACGCCTTCTTTATCTCTTCCTCGCTGGCGTCCCGCGACACGCCGAGGACGTCGTAGAAATCTTCGCTCATGCGTTACGTTCGGTGAGTTGTGTTGATCGACGGGTCGGTTTAAGCGGCAGGGTCGGGAGTTCGAGAGTCGGGTCGGAGTAGGTTACTCCTCGTCGTCTACGTCACCAGAACTGCGGAGCAGTTCTGGTCGGCTGACGAGAACGACTACTCGTCGTTCTCGTCAACGTCTTCGAAGTCGGCGTCGACGTACTCCTCGTCGTCGGCGTCGGGACCGGCACCGCCGGGGCCCGCCGCGCCGCCGGGACCGCCCGCGCCGCCCATCCCCTGTCTCTTATACACATCTCTGATG
>NZ_AOJL01000028.1 GCF_000337035.1 Halorubrum coriense DSM 10284 | reverse complement strand
GATGTGTATAAGAGACAGGTCCTCGTCTTCGAGCACGTCCTCGACGTCCTCGATGGCCGCCTCGATGTCGGCGACGAGCTCGTCGTCGTCGAGCTCCTCCTCGTTCTCTTCGAGGAGGGTCTCGGCGCGCTGGATCGTCGTCTCGGCCTCGTTGCGGGCCTCGATCCGCTCGCGGCGGGCCTCGTCCTCCTCGGCGTGCTTCTCGGCCTCCTCTTGCATCTGGTCGATCTCCTCGTCGGAGAGGCCGACACCCCCCTCGATGGTGATCGACTCGGCGTTACCCGAGCCCTGATCCTCGGCCTCGACGTTGACGATGCCGTTCTCGTCGATGTTGAACGAGACCTCGATCTGCGGGGTTCCGGCCGGCGCCGGCGGGATGCCGGAGAGCTGGAACGCGCCGAGCAGCTCGTTCTCCTCGGCGATCTCGCGTTCGCCCTGGAAGACGCGGACGTTGACGGAGGTCTGGTTGTCCGCGGCCGTGGTGAACACCTTCGACTCCTCGGTCGGGATGGTGGTGTTCTTCTCGATGAGCCGCTCGAAGAGGCCGCCCTTCACCTCGATGCCGAGCGAGAGCGGGGTCACGTCGAGGAGGACGATGTCGTCGACGTCGCCGGAGAGCACGCCGCCCTGGACCGCCGCGCCGAGCGCAACCGCCTCGTCGGGGTTGACGTTCTTCTTCGGCTCCTGGCCGACGAGCTCCTCGACCTTCTCCTGGACCTGCGGCATCCGGGTGGAGCCGCCGACGAGGATGACCTCGTCGATGTCCGACTTCGCGTAGTCGGCGTCGGCGAGCGCCTGCTCGGTCGGCTCGACGGTGCGGTCGATGAGGTTGGTCGTGAGGTTCTCGAACGTCGCGCGGGTGACGGACTGTTCGAGGTGGACCGGCCCGCTGTCGGTCGCGGTGATGAACGGGAGGTTGACCGTCGTCTCCTTCTTGCTCGACAGTTCGATCTTCGCCTCCTCGGCGGCGTCCTTCAGGCGCTGGAGCGCCTGCCGGTCGTCACGGAGGTCGATCCCGTGGTCGTTCTGGAACTCGTCGGCGAGGTGGTCGATGAGCGCCTCGTCCCAGTCGTCGCCGCCGAGGTCGTTGTCGCCGTTGGTGGCGACGACCTCGTAGACGCCGCCGCCGAGGTCGAGGACCGACACGTCGAACGTGCCGCCGCCGAGGTCGTACACGAGGACGGTCTGGTCGGACTCGTCGTCGAGGCCGTACGCCATGGAGGCGGCCGTCGGCTCGTTGACGATGCGCTCGACGTCGAAGCCGGCGATCTCGCCGGCGTCCTTCGTCGCCTGACGCTGCTTGTCGTTGAAGTACGCGGGGACGGTGATGACCGCCTTCTCGACGTCGTCGCCGAGGTACTCCTCGGCGTCGCGTTTGATCTTCTGGAGGATCATCGCCGAGACCTGCTCCGGGGTGTACTCCTCGTCGCCGATGTCGACGGTGTAGTCGTCCTCGCCCATGTGCCGCTTGATCGACTGGATCGTGCGGTCGGGGTTCTGGACGGCCTGGTTCTTCGCCGGCTTGCCGACGAGACGCTCGTCGTCGTCGGCGAAGGCGACGACCGAGGGCGTCGTCCGGTCGCCCTCGGCGTTGGCGATGATCTCGGGCTCGTCGCCCTCCATCACCGCGAACGCGGAGTTGGTGGTACCGAGGTCGATACCGAGAATTTTGTTGCTCGCCATCTTGGTCACAGATAGCGGCTTGTTTCGGTTAAAGGTTACTAGACGCCGCGATCTGTCCGGGAGAAGAAAGTCGCCGCCGTCGTGCGGTTTCTCGATCGTGTGAGTCGCTCACATCGATGTTTTTATACCGACCCGCAATCGCAGCGGCGGTTCGAGATCGAGGATGCGGTTCGATCGTCGCGGGCACGCGGACGTGGGTCGTCCCCGCTAGGCAGAGACGGACCGTCGAGGTCGCTCGCTCAGAGCCCGGAGACGAGGTCCTCGAGCACGGCCTCGGGGTCGTCGGCCTTCGCGACGCCGGAGGCCAGCAGGACGCCGGCCGCACCGAGGTCGCCGGCGGCCGCGACGTCCTCACCGGTCGAGACGCCCGCGCCGCAGAACAAGTCGACGTCGTCGTCGACCGCCTCTGCGGCCGCGACCGCGTCCTCGACGATCCCGGGGTCGGCGGTCGCGACGGAGACATCGCCGCCGATGAGCGCCGGCGGCTCGACGGCGACCGCGTCCGGGCCGAGGGCGGCGGCGGCACCGATCTGCGCGGGGTTGTTCCCGCAGACGATCGTCTCCAAGCCGGCACGCTCGGCGGCCCGGACGGAGCCGTCGATGTCGGCGAGCTTCAGGCGCTTCTCCGAGTGGTTGACGAGCGTCCCCTCCGCCCCGTTATCGGCCGCGGCCTCGGCGAGCGTCGAGCCCGTGTGCGAGCCGTGTTCGTTCGGCGAGACGTGCTGCGCCCACGTCTCGGCGCCCGTCTCGGCGACGCGAGCGAGGTCCGCCGCCTGCGGGGAGACGGCGATGCGCGCGCCGGACGCCTCGGCCACGTCGCGGGCCGCGGTCGCTACCTCGATCGGATCGCACGGGTACGCCTTGAGGTTCACTAGGATGAACATACGCGCACTCGGGCGGCGCGGCGCAAATATGTTCGTGCTTCGCGCCGCGTCCCGCGTCGAGGTTCGCGGCACCGCCCGGGTCCCGAGGCGGGCTCGCGGCCCGGAGAGCAGAAACGACCTTATACCCCGCTGTTGTGGGTCCGGCAAGGGATGTCCCTCATCGAGCTCATCGCCGGCGTGGAAGCCCACGAGGCCACGCTGACCGTGTTCAACACAGATCCGGCGGTTACGGAGGAGCTCCGGGAGTACTTCGCCGACCGCAACGTCCGGATCGTCGACGACCAGACCGCCTCCGGCCCGGAGGAGTTCGCCGTCCTGGCGCGGGACGGCGAGTTCGTCACGGGCGTGACCGTCGACGAACTGCTGCCGGGGCGGGGCGACGACGGAGAGGACGCGTCGCCCGAGGAGAGCGACGAGTCGGAGGCCGGGCGGAGAGGCGGCAGGCGCGTCGGAAGCCCGGTGCTGGACCACCTCGACGAGACGATGTTCACCTCCTACTCCCGCGAGGACATGGTCGCCGCCTCGAGGGAGATCGAGGACCGCGCGTGGCGGGTCGGCGACGGCGAACTCCACGCGGGGTTCCAGACGCTCGACGTCCTCACCGGCGAGGCGGACACCTACGACCTGCTCGGCGAGAAGGACCGGCTCGACGTCCACGCGTATGCCGCCGCCGAGGGCGACGCGCCGGACGTCGGCACCTACACCGTCCACGTCGGCGAGACCGCCGAGATCCGCGAGACGTGGTTCGTCGCGTACGACGGGGGCGGCTACGAGGACGCCAAGTGCGCGCTGCTCGCCGAGGAGCGCGCGCCCGGCGAGTTCTACGGGTTCTGGAGCTACGACCCCGAGACCGTCGACTACATCATCGACTACCTCACCGAGCGGTACGGCGGATCGGAGCAGACGGACGACGGCGGCGCGACCGTCTGACGGCCGGCGAGACGGCGGAGTGCGGGGACGGACGGCTCTTCCGGCTCAGTCCTTCCGCTTGACGACGTCGCCGAGCGTCATCGTGCCCGCGTCGTTGGTCTCCCAGTCGGCGTCGTCGGTCGACTGTCCCTCGACCAGCGAGATGTCGAGCGCGCGTTCGAGCTTGCGCTGGACCTCGTCGGTCGGGAGCGTGTCGCCGCGCTCGAGCTTGCGGATGAGGCTCGCCTTCTCGTTGAGCTGGTCGGCCAGTTCCTCCTGACTCAGCCCCCGCGACTCGCGGGCCTCGCGGATCTGCTCGTCGTAGTCGGTGGCGATCTCGTCCATGTCGTCGAACATGTCCCGGGGGCGGCTCGAACCGCCCGAGGAGCCGCCGGACCCGGAGGAGCCGGACGACGAGGACGACTTCCCGGTGCTGGAGCTGGTGGAGTACTTGCCGCCGCCGGAGCTCGTCGACTCGTCGCGGACCTCGGTGCCGAAGTCCGTACACGAGCTACAGAGCTCCAGTTCGGCGCCTTCGACCTTCGTCGTCGTCAGCGAGGACTCCTCGGCGCCGCACATCTCACACTGGGGCATACGCGACGGTAACGCTCCCGGTGGTATAAAGGGTGTGCCGCGACGCTGCGAGGCCCGTCGAGCCGCGGTCGCAATCGTGCCGCGGTCGGTACCGACTTGTCGCCGCGGCCGGCAGGGGGCGTATGGATGTCCACGTCACGCGCTCGACGCTCCGAGGGACCGCCCGCGCGCCGCCGTCGAAGAGCTACACCCACCGCGCGCTGCTCGCGGCGGGTTACAGCGACGGCGCGACCGTCGAATCGCCGCTGGTCTCCGCCGACACGCGGGCGACCGCCCGGGCCGTCGGCGCGTTCGGCGGGTCGGTCGCGCCCGCCGACGACGGCGCGGCGGCGGCCGACGGAGCCGACCCCGACCTCGCAGACGCCGACGCGCTGGCGGTCGAGGGGTTCGGCGGCCGGCCCGCGGTCCCGGACGACGTGATCGACTGTGCGAACTCGGGGACGACGATGCGGCTCGTCACCGCCGCGGCCGCGCTCGCCGACGGGACGACGGTGCTCACCGGCGACGGCTCGCTCCGCTCGCGGCCGCAGGGCCCGCTGCTCGACGCGCTCGGCGACCTCGGCGTCCGCGCCGAATCCACGCGGTCGAACGGGCGGGCCCCGCTCGTCGTCGCCGGCCCGCTCGCCGGCGGTGAAGTCGCGATCCCGGGCGACGTCTCCTCGCAGTACGTCACCGCGCTGCTGATGGCCGGCGCGGTCACCGACGAGGGGGTCGAGGTCGACCTCACGACGCCGCTCAAGTCCGCGCCGTACGTCGACATCACGCTCGAACTGCTCGCCGACTTCGGCGTCGAGGCGACCCCGGTCGACGGGACGGGCGACCCGCTCGATGGGGCCGCGGGTGCCGCGGGCTTCGCCGTTCCCGGCGGCCAGACGTACGCCCCGAGCGACGGGACGTACGCGGTCCCGGGCGACTTCTCCTCCATCTCGTACCTGCTCGGCGCGGGCGCGGTCGCGGCCGCCCCCGGCGAGTCGCTCCGGATCGAGGGCGCGCGACCGAGCGCGCAGGGCGACGCCGCGATCGTCGATATCGTCGAGCGCATGGGCGCGCCCGTGGAGTGGGACCGGGAGGCCGGCGAGATCGCGGTCGAACGCGCCGCCCTCTCCGGCGTGACCGTCGACGTGGGCGACACGCCCGACCTGCTCCCGACGATCGCCGCGCTCGGCGCGGTCGCCGACGGCGAGACGCGGATCGAGAACTGCGAACACGTCCGCTACAAGGAGACGGACCGCGTTTCCGCGATGGCCGAGGAACTGGAGGCCATGGGCGCTGCGACGACCGAGGAGCCGGATGTGCTCACGATCCACGGGTCGGAGAGCGACCTGCGCGGCGCGACCGTCGACGGCCGCGGCGACCACCGGATCGTGATGGCGCTGTCTATCGCCGCGCTCGACGCGGAGGGGACGACGACGGTCCGGGGCGCGGAGCACGTCGACGTCTCGTTCCCCGGCTTCTTCGACGCGATGGCCGACCTCGGGATGGACGTGGAGCGCGACGAAGCGGGCGAGTAACGACCGGGAGCTAGATTGAAGTACAGTGGCGCGTGCCGACGAGCGCCCACAGGGCGCGAGTCGCACGCGCGAGGTCGCCGGCGCGTAGCGCCGGCTGCCAGAGGGACCACTGGTCCCTCGCTGGACGCGGTGAGCGCTCGAAGAGCGCGAACCGCGAGGCTGGGGAGGTGTGAGGCTGCGGTGCGGGGTGGTAGAGGTGGGACTCGAAGGGGCAGTCGCGAGGGCTCGCGCGCCTTGTTGCGCGCCTCACTCGGTCGCTGGCGCTCCCTCGTTGCGGTGCTTACTGCGGCGTGCTTCGCCCTCGCGACTGGGGCTTTGGCGGTGTTCGGCGTACCGAGAGCCATTTATACGCGAGCGGCTGGGGCTTTGGCGGTGTTCGCCACCGGCCGTCGGCAGTATTTTGCCCGGCAGCGTCGACGTTCGAACACGGCCGGTCCCCATGCTCGACGAGATCCTCGACGTGTTCATCGGTGAGGTAGCCAAACTGGTCCCCGATGTCGTCTGGGGCGCGATATTCCTGCTAGTCGGCCTCCTGACGGCGATGCTCGGCGTGACGACGCTCCTCGATGTGACGACGCTCGGTTGGTCGACGCGGTTCGGCGGGCTACTGACCGCGGTCGGCGTGCTGCTGCTAGCCGGACCGCTCGTCGCGCGGTACCGATAGCCGCCGGCCGCCCGGATCCCCTCGATTTCGGAACCCCGACGACGTAACCCGACACACCTCCCGAGGCGACCGCACGTCAGACTCCCCGGCCACAACACTATCCGGGACCGCACCGTACCGCGTGACATGCGCTCGGAAGAGGAGGTCAGAGAGCAGTACGAGTTCCTCCGCGAGCAGTTGGACGACGAGGAGATGAACCACCGCGGCGTCGAGGAGCTGTTCGCGCACTACAAGCGCGCGCTCGGTTGGGTGTTAGAAGAGGAACACATGTGAGCGGCGTACAACACGTTTATTACTCTCTACCCGCTATCGTCAGATGACGCTTCGTCTGGAGGGCCGAAGCGTCAGCGGGGACCAATCGGCAGGCCCGACGCGGCTTTTTTCCGCGTCGGGCGTGCTTTCTTCGGACTTACAACCGTCAGCGACCGCTTTCTACCCAGTCGTCATCGACCGGACGCACCCGGTCTACCGCCGTATCGCGAACGGACCGTGCCTCGCCCGGCCAATGCGGCCGCTTCGACGACGTCGGTCCGCGCCGCCGCCGAACGCGACACATATCAGACGCTAAAAACGACGCTCGACCGCTGACGTGCGAACACGTCCCGTGTGAGAGTTACGGAGTTGACAGAACCGAGGCGGCCGTTTCGGAGCGGTAGGAGCCGGTGATTGGTCGTACAGGGACTGATATAACGGTATATTTATTTATTCTCAAAGAGTATGTACAGGCAGTTGTATGTACGACCTCACAGGTTTCCAGCGTGACCTGCTCTACGTAATCGCGGGACTCGACGAGCCGCACGGGTTGGCGATCAAGGAGGAACTCGAAGAGTACTACGAAAAAGAGATCCACCACGGCCGCCTCTACCCGAACCTCGACACGCTCGTCGAGAAGGGGCTCGTCGAGAAGGGCCAGCGCGACCGCCGCACCAACTACTACACGCTGACCCGCCGCGGCCGCCGCGAGATCGAGGCCCGCACCGACTGGGAAGCCGAGTACATCGAACACTGACGCGGCCGCCCGTCGCTCCCGCGACCGACCGATATCCCCCGTCGGCCGCCCGCGCCGACGCTCTCCTCTCCTCTCGAACGCTTTTTCCCGACCCGCCGCGTCGCTTCCTCGCCCGCCGCGTCGCTTCCTCGCTTGCCGAGGCTCCGTCTCCACCGTCGAGCGCGAGTCTCGCCCGGCCCGCGTCGGACCGACCGACACGCACCGGACCGCCGCGCGGCCGCGAACGGTTGGATTCAAGTCCGCCCCGGCGGAACCCGGTCGTATGCAACCGGGAGATCGCGTCCGCGTCGAGCGCGGGGGCGTCACCAACGAGGGCGTACTGCTCCCCTCCACGACGCGCGACCACCTCGTCGTCAAGCTCGACGGCGGATACAACGTCGGTATCGACCGCGAGGCGGCCGACGTCGAGGTGCTCGAGTCCGCCGTCCGCGAGGTCGACCCCGCCGCCGAGACCGACGACGGCGACGCCACCTCGGAGATCACCTTCGACGACGAGCTCCCCACCGTCTCGCTCATCTCCACCGGCGGGACGATCGCCTCCACCGTCGACTACCGGACCGGGGCCGTCACCGCTCAGTTCGACGCGGAGGACGTCCTCCGGGCGGTCCCCGAACTCGCCGGGCGCGCGAACTACCGCGGGCGCGTCGTCGCGAACATCCTCTCGGAGAACATGGAGCCGTCCATCTGGCGCGACCTCGCCGCGGCCGTCGCCGAGGAGATCGAAGCGGGCGCCGACGGCGTCGTCGTGATGCACGGCACCGACACGATGCAGTACTCCGCGTCCGCGCTCTCGTTCATGGTCGACGCGCCGGTGCCGGTCGTGTTCACCGGAAGCCAGCGCTCCGCGGACCGCCCCTCCTCCGACAACGTGATGAACGCGGTGTGCGCCGTCGAGGCCGCGAAGGCCGACCACGCGGAGACGCTGGTGTGTATGCACGCGACCCAGTCCGACGACGCCTGCGCGCTCCACCGCGGCACGCGCGTCCGCAAGAACCACACCTCCCGCCGGGACGCCTTCGAGACGGTCGGCGCCGCGCCGCTCGGCCTGATCGACTACGAGCGCGCCGCGGAGGCGGGTGCCGACGGCGACGCCGCCGACGCCGCCGTCGAGTGGAACCGCGAGCCGCGCCCGCGGGGCGGAACCGACGGGAGCGACGCGGTCGACGACGACGCCGCGGTCGCCCTCGACCCCGACCTCGACGGCGACGTGGAGCTGGTGAAGTTCACGCCCGGGCTGGACCCGGCCGCGTGGGAGTACCTCGACGGCAAGGACGGCGTGGTGATCGAGGGGACGGGGCTCGGCCACGTCCACACCGACCTCATCCCCCGGATCGAGGAGCTAGTCGAGGGCGGGACCGTCGTCGCGATGACGAGCCAGTGCCTCGAAGGACGGGTCTGCGACCGCGTGTACGACACCGGCCGCGACCTGCTGGACGCCGGCGTCGTCGAGGCGGGCGACACCCTCCCCGGCACCGCGAAGGTGAAGCTGATGTGGGCGCTCGCGAACCGCTCGGACCCCGCCGACGCGATGACTCGCGACCTCGCCGGCGAGCTGACCGAGGAGTCGCGGCCCTGGCGATGAGCGAGGCCGACGACGCGGCGTCCGCGCCGACCGTCGTCGTCCGCGAGGCGCGCCCGGCCGACGCCGACGCGGTCGCGGCGTTCACCCGCGACACGTGGGGCGAGCGCCACGAGGACTACATCCCGCGGGTGTTCCCGGAGTGGGCCGCGGCCGACGACCCGGACCGCGGCACCTTCGTCGCGACGCTCCCCCCGGACGCCGCCGACGCGGGCGACCTCGACGGTCGGGAAGCGGGCGACACCGCCGTCGAGGGCGACGGCGACGGGGCCGCTGCCGCGGGCGACCCCGAGGCCGTCGTCGGCTGTATCCAGGGCGCGCTCCTCAGCGAGTGGGAGGCGTGGGGACAGGGGATCCGCGTCGACCCCGCCGCGCGCGGCCACGGCGTCGGGACCGCCCTCTCGGAGGCGGTGCTCGACTGGGCGCGCGAGCGCGGCGCGACCGTCTGCCGCAACATGGTGTTCTCGTGGAACGTCATGGGGCTCGGTCAGTCGCGCGCGGTCGGCTTCGACCCCGCGACGGAGTTTCGATTCGCGGAGCCGGCGCCCGACCCGGACGCGCTCGACCGCGACGCCGCCGGGTTCGAACCCCTCGCCGACCCCGATCCGAACGCGGCGTGGGCGTTCTGGAGCGACAGCGACGCCCGCGACCGCCTCCGCGGGCTCGCGCTCGACCCGGGCGAGTCGTGGGCCTGCTCGCGGCTCACCCGCGAGCGGCTCGCGACCGCGGCCGGCGACGACCGACTGCTCGCGGTCGCGGACGCCGACGCGGTCGCCGGCTTCGCGGTTCGGACCCGGGCGACGGAGCGCGAGGTCGACGGCGAGACCGCGCGGACCGCGGTCTACGGCGTCGCCGCGTGGCGCGACGTCGACGCGGCGGGCGCGCTGTACGACGCGATCGCCGCCGACGCCGCCGCGGTCGCGGCCGACGAGACTCGCGTCCTCATCCCCGAGACGGTCGAGCACGTGAGCGACACCGGCGCGAACCGGGTCTCGGTCGCGGCCGAACCCGACTTCGTGATGCGCGCGGACCTCACCGGCGGGCCGTGAGCGGTCGCGGCCGCTGACCGGCGCGAGGGCACCGCCGGGACCGACGACTTATCATCGACTCCGGCCGAACGCCCCCTCATGACGCTCTTCGGTCTCGCGCTCCCGTGGTCGCTCCCGCTCACGCTCGTGATCTACGGCGTCGTCGTCGCCGCCGCGGTGTGGATCTACCGCGACGCGAGGGCGCGCGGGAGCCGATACGCGGTCGTCTGGGCGGCCTCGACGCTCCTCTTCACGATCGTTCCGGTCCTCGCGTACCTCTACCTCCACCGGGACGTCGGTCCGGCGCGCTGAGTCGGTCGCGCGCGGTGCGGAGCGCTCCGCCGTTCCGCCGCCCCGACCGCTCCCGGCCGCTTATGTGCGCCGGCCCGGAACGACCGACGGATGCCCTCTGCCCGCCTGCCCGACGGGCTGCGCGCGCTCGGCCGTGGTCGCCGCCCCCGTGCGCTCTCCGTCGGGGTCGCCACCCTCCTCCCGCTCGTCGGCGTGGTCGCGCTCGGCTGGAACGCGGCCGCGCTGATGACGCTGTACTGGTTCGAACTCGGGATCGCGTCCGGCTGGGCGCTCGTCCGCGCGCTGTTCGCCGGGCGGCCGTCAGAACTCGACCGCGACGGACTGATAGTCGGGCCGCTCGCGGAGCGCCGGGTGGGGCTGACGATCCCGCGGACCGACGTTCAGGTCCGGCTCTCGTCGCTGCTCGTCCTCCCGGTCGCCGCGCCGATCCTCGGCGTCGTCTGGCTGGTCGTCGGCGTGGTCACCGTCGGGGTGACCGCCGACGGCGGGCTGAGCCAGGAGGCGCTCGACACGGTCGCGCTCGCGACCATCGCCGTCTTCGTCGGCGAGGGAGCGACGACGGTCGTCGAGTACTTCGGCCGCGGGGAACACCGCGACCACAGCGCGCAGACGGCGATACGGGGGGTGTTCGCCCGCGGTGCGGCGATCTTCCTCGGCGCGCTGTTCACGGTCACGACCGTCGCCGCGGGCACGCTCGACGGCGACGCGCCGATCTCCGCGCTCGACCCGGACGCGATCGGCCTCCCGCTCTTGCTCGGAGTCGTCGCGGCGAAATTCGCCTTCGACCTCGCCGGGCTGTACGGGGACCGGCTGGCGGCGTTCGACGAGTCGGCGGCGCTCGACTTGGGCTTCTCCTACGACCCGCCGCCGACCGAGCCGGTCGACGGGTCGCTCGCGGAGCCGGTCGCGACGGTCCGCCAGCCCCGACGCGCTCGCCTCCTCGGGGCGCTGACGACGCCGTTCGGCCATCCGGGCCTCTGGTACGTCGGCGGGGGCATCGCGCTCGTCGGTCTCCTGTTCGCGCTCGGGGAGAACTGGCCGACCACCCTCGCGTTCTTCGCGGCCGCGGTCGCGGTCCCGCTCGGGCTCGCCGCGGTCGATCACGAGCTCCGGCACGGGCTCGTCGAGTACCGCGCCGGCGACGACGCGCTCGTCGCCCGCGACCGGCTGTTCGGCGTGCCCCTGTGGCGCGTCGAGGCGTGGGAAGAGACGGGACTGCGGGTGCGGCGGACGGGGCTCGACCGGCGGTTGGACACGGAGACCGTCGTGATAGCACTCCGCGACGACGAGCTCCGGATCCCGGGCCTCGTCGACCCGGAACCGGTCCTCGACGTGTTCGACAGGCGACCCGACCGACCGGACGAGTGAGCGGGGCGTCTCGCCCGCGTCACGCCGGCCCGTCGGGTCCCGTCGCCGCGGCCCGCCTTCCCGCCGTCCGGGAGCGGTTCGGTCGGAGGCGGGCGATATCGATCGCGATACGCGAACCCGAACGCCTAATTGGACCGCCCCCGCCCGTGGAGACATGTTCGCGACGCTGCCGGACCTCCTCCGACTCGTCGTCGTCCCCGTGTTCGCGTGGGCGGCGATCCGGGACGTCCGGACCCGACGCCTCCCGAACCGGCTGTGGCCGCCGCTGTACCTGTTCGGCGCGCTGCTCCTGCTCTGGGAGGCCGTCTCCCTGTGGCCGTTCGCGGGGTTCGACGGGCGGGTCTTCCTCCTGCGGGCCGCGATCAGCCTGCTGTTCGTCGCGCCGCTCGGCTACGCGTTCTGGTACCTCGGGGCGTTCGGCGGGGCCGACGCGAAGGCGATGATCGCGCTCGCGGTGATCTTCCCGACGTTCCCGGCCTACGAGGTGGGGTCGCTCCTCCTCCCGCTCGTCGACACCGACATCGGCGTGTTCTCGCTGACGGTCCTCACGAACACGGTGCTGCTCGGCCTCGCGTACCCGATCGGCCTCGCGGTCCTCAACCTCGTCCGCGGCCAGGCCTCGTCGAGCATGTTCTTCGCGCGGCCGGTCGCGACCGATTCGCTGCCCGACCGGCACGGCCGGCTGTTCGAGGACCCGGACGGACCGACCCGGAGCGGTCTCGATCTGGACGCGCTCCGGATGTACCTCCGCTGGCGGGGCCTCACGCTCGCGGACCTCCGGAGCGAGCCGGAGGGCCTCCGCGATCCAGCCTCGGTCGGCGAGACGTTCGAGCCGACCGACGGGGGGACCCACGTCGGCCCGCGGACCGACGGGGGGCGCGCGGTCGACGACGTGGCCGAGCCGCCCGAATCGCGTCCCGACTTCGACGACTCTTGGGCGGCCGAGCGGTTCCTCGACGAGATCGACCACGGCGCGTACGGCACCGACGCCGCGACGCTCCGCGACGGCCTCGACGTCGTCGCCCGCGAAGACCGCGTGCTGGTCTCGCCGGGGATGCCGTTCGTCGTCCCGATGGCGGTCGGACTCGTCGTCTCGCTCACGTACGGCGACGCGTTGTTCGCGGCGCTCGGCGCGGTCGGGCTGGTCTGACCTCGCCCGCCCGCCGCTCAGGCCTCCGCCCTGACGTCGGTGGCAGCGAGGACGCGCGTCCCGACCGGGCGCTTCACGAACTCGCCGAGGTCGCGACCGATCAGGTCGCCGACGCCGCGCTGCGCCGCCACGTCGAGGAGCCGCTGGTCGACGGTGCCGTCGACGACGACCGCCTGCGGCGCGGGCTCGGCGTCCTCGACCGCGTCGAACGCATCCGCTGCGTCGACCTCTGCGAGGACGTCGAACTCGTCGCCGAGCAGCCGCGCGTGGCCGGTCTCACCGCCGACGACCGCGCTGACGTGCGCCGCGATCGACCGCGGCTCGTCGGCGGTTTCGTCGGGGTCGTCGGCGATCTCATCGGCGGTCTCGTCTGCCTCGTCGGCGATCTCGTCGGTCTCGCCGCCCCCTCGGTCCGCGGTCGGCTCCGACTCCGTTCCGCCGACCGAGTCGGCGCCGTTCTCGTCGTCCGGTAGCGAACCCGGCTCGTCGTCCGGGGTCCGATCGTCGGCCTCGCCGGTCGGCTCCGCGGATTCGGCTTCCGCCTCAAGATCGGGCGATTCGATCGACGCGCCGGTCGCCCCGCCCCCCGAGGGACCGTCCGGGAGCGCGCCGCCGTCGCCGACCCGCGCGACCGATCCGGGTCGGTCGTCGTCGGTCGAGTCGGCGTCGCCGGTCGAATCCGCGTCGCCGGTCGGCTCCTCGTCGTCGGCGGCCGCCCGGAGGTCCGACGCGTCCGCGAGGCTCGCGTACGGGACCTTCCCGCGGAGCGCCTCGAAGACGGCGTCGCGGTCGAGGTCCTCGACGGACTCGCCGGGGGGCGCGAACGCGACGTAGTCGACCTCGCCGACCTGCGCGAGCTCGCGGAGGATGAGCTCGCCGCCGCGGTCGCCGTCGAGGAACGCGGTGACGGTCCGGTCGGCGGTCAGGTCGGCGACCGACTCGGGGACGTTCGTCCCCTCCACGGCGACGGCGTTCTTGATCCCGCAGTCGAGCAGCGTGAGCACGTCCGCGCGCCCCTCGACGACGATGACGGCGTCGGAGTCGCCCACCCGCGGCCCGGCCGGGAGCCCCCGGTAGTCGACTATCCCCTCGACGCGGGCGGCGTCGCGCACCTCGTCTAACACGTCGGTGCTCGCGAGGCTCGTCTCCTCGAAGCCGCCGGCGATCAGTTCCTTGGCGCGCTCGACGACCTCGCGGCGCTTGGCCGCCCGCACGTCCTCGATGCTCGTCACTTCCACGGAGGCGTGACAGGGGCCGATGCGGTCGATCGTCTCCAACGCGGCCGCGAGGATCGCGGTCTCGACCTTGTCGAGGCTCGACGCGACGGTGACCTCGCCGAACGACTGGCCGTTCTCGGACTTGACCGAGACGTCGATCCGGCCGACGCGCGAGGACTCCTGGAGGTCCCGGAGGTCCAACTCGTCGCCGAGCAGTCCCTCGGTTTGGCCGAACACCGCGCCGACAACGTCGCTCCGCTCGACGACGCCGTCGGCCGCGATGGTGGCGTGTATCAGGTATTTCTCTGTGTCTTTCATGAGTGGTGAATGGTGATATCGGGCGGTAGCGCCCGTCCGTGTATCGTTGCGCTCCTCGCGGAAAATAGCTATCGCCACGCATCTCGGGCGACGACTATTGAAGAATAATTCTCTCCAACAAGCTTCTTCGAACCAGTTCGACAACTCTTTGTGCCTATAGATATAGTCTTACTTCACATGAAGCGTTTACGGAGCGATCTCCTCTGGGTCCCGACGTTCGCGATCCTCGTGGCGTTCGCGGTGCCGTGGCCGCTGTGGGGCGTCGACCGCGTCGTCGCGGGGCTGCCGGTGTGGATCTGGTGGCACGTGGCGTGGCTCGGGCTGTGTACGGCCCTGTTCGCGCTGTTCGTCCGGAGCGGCGCGTGGGAACGCGGGATGGGGCAGCGACCGGACGGCGACGCCTCGACGGGCCGCGATCCGTCGGGGTCTGTCGGGGGTGACCGGCGGTGACGCTCGGTCTCTCGCTCGGGATCGTCGTCGGCTACCTCGTCGTCGCGCTCGCGCTCGGCCTGGTCGCGTACCGCGTCTCCGAGACGACCGCCGAGGACTACTACCTCGCGAGCCGCTCGATCGGCACGCTCGTGCTGCTGTTCACGACGTTCGCCACCCTGTTGTCGGCGTTCACCTTCTTCGGCGGTCCGAACCTCGCGTACGCGGCGGGCCCCGAGTGGCTGGTCGTGATGGGGACCTTAGACGGCGTCCTGTTCGCCGTGCTGTGGTACGTCATCGGCTACAAGCAGTGGCTGATCGGGGCCCGGAACGGCTACGTGACGCTCGGCGAGATGCTCGGCGACCGGTTCGGCTCGACGGGGCTGCGAGCGCTCGTCGCGGGCGTCAGCCTCCTGTGGCTGTTCCCGTACGTCATGCTTCAGCAGATGGGCGCGGGCGAGGCGCTCGTCGGCCTCACCGGCGGGGCGGTCCCCTACTGGGGCGGCGCGGCGCTCATCACCGGCTTCATGATCCTCTACGTCACCGTCGCGGGGCTCCGCGGCGTCGCGTGGACCGACACGCTTCAGGGGCTGTTCATGCTCTCAGTGGTCTGGATCGCCGCCGCGTGGGTCGTCTCGTCGCTCGGCGGCGTCGGTGCCGCGACGGAGGGGATGCTGGCGGCTCGGCCCGAGTTCGGGAGCTTCGGCGGCGGGACGTACACGCCGGGCTTCATCGTCTCCACGGCGATCACCATCGCGTTCGGGGTGACGATGTTCCCGCAGATCAACCAGCGCTTCTTCGTCGCGAAGTCGGCCGAGACGCTGAAGCGGTCGTTCGCGCTGTGGCCCGTGCTGGTGCTCCTGCTGTTCCTGCCGGCGTTCATGCTCGGCGCGTGGGCCGCGGGGACGCCCATCGAAGTGCCGGACGGCGCGAACGTGCTCCCGGTCGTGTTGAGCGAGTACGCGCCAGCTTGGCTCGCCGCGGTCGTCATCGCGGGCGCGATGGCCGCGATGATGTCCTCGTCGGACTCGATGCTCCTCTCCGGCTCGTCGTACTTCACCCGCGACCTCTACCGACCGCTGATCGACGCGACCGCCTCGGAGCGGCGCGAGGCGTGGATCGCGCGGATCGGCGTGGCGACGTTCGCGACGCTGGCGTTCGTCGCGAGCCTCTTCCGCCCGGGGACGCTGATCGAGGTCGGCGGCACCGCCTTCTCCGGGTTCGCGCTGCTCGCGCTGCCCGTTATCTGCGCCCTCTACTGGCCGCGGACGACGCGCACGGGGATGATCGCGGGCGTCGCCGTCCCGCAGGCGACGTACCTGTTCGTGGTGCTGTCGTCCGTCCTGCCGCTCGTCCCGACCCTCCCGCGGACGGTCTTCGGCGGCTGGGACGTGGCGCTCGGGCTGATGGTGCTGTCCGGCGCGCTGACGGTCGGCGTCTCGCTGCTCACCGCGCCCACGGAGGAGAGCGACGCCTCGCGGTTCGCGGTGACCGGAGACTGAACGCCGTCTTCACTGATCGAACGAGTATCGTCTGCGCCTTTAAACTGATATACGTCTCATTTATATCCGCACAGGTGAATACATCTGCGATACAAAATGACCCGCAGTTTCTCGGTCGTGTTCGTCGCGGTCCTGCTCGTGAGCGCGCTGGCGGGCGGGGCGGTCGCTCAGTCCGACGGCGGCGACGACCTGTTCCGGTCGCTCGAAGAGATGGTCCCGGCGTACAACGAGAACGCGGACGCCGTCGACCTCGGCCCGATCAACCTCGCCGGCACGACCAACGTCTACGTTCGGGACGGCGACGCCGAGCGCGCGTACTCGATCACGATGGACGAGCAGAACCGGATCACCGCGCTCGACGACGGCCGCAGCGACGACGCGGTGCGCAAGATCACGACGGACCGATCCACGCTCGACGGTATCGCGGCGGCCGAGAACCCCGCCGCGGCGTTCAGGACCGCCGTCGCGAACGACGACATCGCGATCAGCGGCGAGGGCGGCCGACTGCTCGAAGGCGTCAAGTGGGCGATCATCAACCGGCTCAAGGGATTCTTCCTCTGAGCGGGCCGGGAATCCCCGAAAGCCACAAGACCGCCTCTCGCCTATTGCGGGTATGAACGAGGCCGGCACCGAGGGGGTGCTGCTGGACCAAGAGACGCTCCGCGATCGGCTCGACGACGCGCCGCCGTGGCTTCAGGAACACTACCGGACCTTCCGGGAGTCGATGCTCGGCGAGCGCGACGGGTCGCCGTTCCCCTGCTACTTCGGGATCGAGGTCGAGCGCGAGGGCGACATGCTGTACGCCGCCTGCGAGTCGACGACGGACCCCGCCGCGCTGTTGCGGCTGCGCGACGTCGTCCTGGAGTACCTCGACACGTACCCGGACCACGCCGACCGCGCGCCGCTCGCGGTGTTCTTCAAGCCGCCCGACGACGACCGCGGCGAGGCGCACTACCACGAGCGGCTCTGGCACGCCCTGGAGTTCCTCCACGTCCACGACCCGGAGCCGTGGCCGGACGACATCCCGACCGACCCCGACACCCCGCGGTGGGAGTTCTGCTTCGGCGGCGAAGCGCTGTTCCCGACCTCGCGCGCCCCCTTCTACGACGACCGGAAGAGCCGGTACTCGCCGGTCGGCTTGGAGATCACCTTCCAGCCCCGCACCGTCTTCGAGGGGCTCACGGCGGACACCGAGGCGGGCGAGCGCGCCCGCGAGACCATCCGCGACCGGATGGGCGACTACGACGGGGTCTGTCCCCACGCCGACCTCGGCGACTGGGGCACGGAGGGCGACCGCGAGTGGAAGCAGTACCTGTTCCGCGAGGACGACGACGCGAGCCCCGACGCCTGCCCGCTCGACCCGACCCGCGACCACCCGAAGGCCCCCGACGCGCTGCTCGAACCCGGCGCGTGGCGGCGGTTCGCGGACGGAGCGGACGCCGACGCGGAGACCGCAAGCGCCGCCGGGCTCGGGGATGACTGACGCGGGCGACCCGGTCCTCCTCCTCGTCGACTTCCAGACCGGCTTCGACGACCCGGGCTGGGGCGAGCGCAACAACCCCGACGCCGAGGCCGCCGCGGCCGCGCTCCTCGACCGCTGGCGCGAGGCCGACCGTCCCGTCGCACACGTCCGTCACGCCTCGGCGGAGCCCGACTCCCCGCTCCGGCCGGACGCCCCCGGGTTCGCGTGGAAGCCGGAGACCGCGCCGCTCGACGGCGAGCCGACGTTCGAGAAGTCGGTCAACGGCGCGTTCCTCGACTCCGGGCTCGACGAGTGGCTCCGCGAGGCGGGCCACGACTCGCTCGTCGTCTGCGGGCTCACCACCGACCACTGCGTCTCGACGACGACGCGCGCGGCCGAGAACCGCGGTTACGACGTGCGCGTGGTCGCCGACGCCACCGCGACCCACGCCCGCGAGGCCCCCGACGGCGAGCGGATCGACCCCGAGACCTCCCACCGCGTCGCGCTCGCGCACCTGAACGGCGAGTTCGCGACGGTCGTCGAGAGCGCCGATCTGCTCGCCGACTGACCCAAAGCCCATCTCTCCCGCGAGCGAACCGGTTCCCGTGTTCCTCCAGACCCCTTGCTGTCCGGACTGCGGAAGCCGGTTCCTCGCGCGCAAGATCCGGATGACGGGCGGCTACGTCCCGCCGCCGTCCGACCTGACCGTCTACCGCTGCTACCGGTGTTTCGCGACGTTCACCGACGAGGAGTCGACGGAGTCGACGTGACCCGAGTCACTGACCTCGGCCGAAACGACCGAGTGCCCTCGTTCAGTCGTCGCCCGCGAGTTCCGCGCCGCCGCCGTCGCCGCTCGCGCGGTCGGCCGCGTTCGCGAACATCCCGCGCCGCGTCGTGTACAGGAAGTACGCGCCGAGGCCGAGGAAGCCGACGACGTTGGAGGCCGCGACCGCCCAGAAGACGGCCTCGACCCCCCACCCGAGGCCGGGCGTCACCGTGACGCCGAACGCGCCGACCGTCGCCCCGACGGGGACGGCCGCGACGGCGATGGGGAACCGGACCGCCCAGTACTTGACGAGGTCGGCGACGAAGGAGGTCCGGGTGCGGGAGGCCCCGTTGAACCCGGCGAGGAGGGTGTACGTCCCGCCGAGCGCCCAGTAGGAAGCGGCGAGGACCCGGAGGTACGTCACCGCGAGCCCGCGTCCGGTCGCGGTGAGGTCGGGGGCGAGCAGGTCCGCGATCCCGCCGGCGAAAAGGAACTGGACCGCGCCGAGCGCGAGGAAGCCGACGACGATCATCCCCGTCCCGACCGTCGTCGTCCGGCGCGCGCGCGCCGGGGCGGCGGCGCCGAGGTTCTGTCCGATCATCGACTGCGCGGCCTGCTGGAGCCCGAGCGCCGGCACGATCGCGAGCGTCGCGACCCGGGCCCCGACCGTGTACGCCGCGACGCCCGCCGCGCCGCCGGCGAGCGCGACGAGGCCGACGACGAGCACCCTGACGAGTTCGCTCACGCCGCGCTGGCCGCCGAGCGGGAGGCCGACCGAGACGACCTCGCGGAGGGTCGCCGCGTCGACGGCGAACGCCTCCCGGGTGAGCCGGAACGTGTCGCGGCCGATCCCCGCGGCGTACCCGAGGATCCACAGGAGGCCGGCGACGCTCGCGAGCGCGGTGCCGAGCGCGGCACCGGCGACGCCGAACTCCGGGACGGGGCCGACCCCGAAGATGAGCGTCGGGGCGGCGACGAGGTTGACGAGGACGCTGACGACGGTCACGTGGAACACCGCGCGGGTGTCGCCGTACGCCGTGAAGCAGTTCTCGACCGTGTCGCCGACCGCGCCGACGGGGAGGATCGCGATCACGACCGCGAGGTAGGTGGCGGTCGTCCCGGCGAGCGCGGGGTCGGCGCCGAGCAGCCCCACCAGCTCCTCGGCGTAGCGGACCACCGGGACCGCGACCGCCGCGGTGACGAGGAGCGCGACGAGCGCGCCGTTGACCGCGACGCGGCGCGCGCCCGACTCGTCCTCGTCGCCCGCCCGCTGCGAGACGAGGATCTGCGTCCCGACCGCGCCGATCACCACCGTCGCGCCGAGCAGCGACTGGATCGGGAGGCTGAGGCCGACGGCGGCGACCGCGTCCTCTCCGACCCGGCCGAGCCAGAACGTGTCGATCAGCGCGTTGGCGACGTAGACGACGTTCTGCGCGACGAGCGGCGCGGCGAGGACGAGCAGCACTCGCCCGACCGGCCCGTCGGTGATCGCTTCGTGGTCGACGTCTAACATCTAATCGTTCCGGTATTGGAAGGGGATAATAAAAGTGTGCTGGTCGTGAACACGAACCTCGTTTCGTCGGCGGCGGCGACAACGGCCCCCCGAGCCGAGCGCACCGGCTCCCGCCTCTCGCCCCCCGCGCGGGCGGCGACGCCCGCGAAGGGAAACCTCTTAATGGACTACACACGGAGTTCGTGGTATATGAGCAACGGCGACGACGACCCGGCCGACGCCTCCGAGGAGGCCGACGCCGCGGACGACGGCGGGGACGCCGGCGAGTCGACGGAGACGGCCGCCCCGACGCTCCCCGACGACGCGACCGAGGAGTCCCTGACCGAGTACCTAGACGAGATCGCCGACCGCCTCGAGGCCGCCGAGACGGAGGCCGACCTCGACGACGTCGAGGCGCTGTTGGACGACGCGGAGACCGGCATCGCGGAGGCGGACCTCCCCGAGCCGGACGAGGACGACGAGGACGCCGACGACCCCCGCGGCGACCTCGAGGCCCGCGTGGCCGAGCTCCGAGACGGCGTCGAGGACGCCCGCGGCCCTTACGGCGAGGACGTCGTCGACGCGATCGAGAGCGCCGCCGGGACGGTCGCCGACACCGAGTGGACCGACGCCGGCCACGAGGACGTCGCGGCCGCCGTCGAGTCGTTCGTCGACGCGGCCGCCGACGCGATCGACGACGCGCTCGACGCGGCCGACGAGGATCCCGAGGCCCTCCTCGACGAGACCGCGGCCGACGAGACGGAAGCCGGCGCTCCGGTCCCCGTCGACCAGATCGTCGCGGCGCTCGACGCCGTCGCCGCCGCGGTCGCGGACGCCGACCTCGACGCGGACGCCGACGCCGACGACATCGCCGCCCTCTTGACGGCGACCGACGACCTCGAAGCCGGCCTCGACGACGCCGAGGAGTGGGACGACTTAGAGACCCACGAGCAGCTCCGCGCGCAGGGATACTACGACGTGCTCGGCCACTACAAGGACTTCCCCGTCGAGTGGGCCGCGCTGAAGGAGCACGAGGCGCGCGGCAACGTCGACATGATCCTGCTCGCGCTCGACTCGCTCCAGTCCGACTTCATGGAGCGCCACTGCTTGGAGGCGTTCGAGCGGATGGGCAAGCGCGGCAAGACCGAGGCGTCGGTCGAGGAGGTCCTCGGCCGCGCCGAGAAGCGCGACCGGCCCGCGATCCGGATCCTCGGGAAGATGGCGGCCGAGGAGGCGACCGACACCCTCGTCGAGTACGTCCCTGAGGACTCGAACCCGCAGCTCCAGAAGGCCGTGTTCAGGGCGCTCGGCGAGATCGGCGCGTCCGAGGCGGTCCAGCCGCTCGCGAACCGGCTCGACCCCGACGGCGACGACGACGAACTCGTCCGCCCCCACGCCGCCCGCGCGCTCGGACTGATCGGCGACACCCGCGCCGTCTCCCCGCTCGCCGACGCGCTCGAAGCCCACCCGTCGGACGACGTCCGCGCGGCCGCCGGCTGGGCGCTCCGCCAGATCGGCACCCGCGAGGCGCTCGAAGCGGTCGCGGAGTACGCCGACGAACACTCCTTCGTCGTCTCGACCGAGGGCGAGAAGGCGCTGGAGGCGCTCGACGACGGCGCGGAGCCCGCGCCGACGGCCTGAGGCGGTCGGGCGGCCGCGCTCGTCGACCGGACCACCGCGCGCCGACGCTCCGACTTCTCGGCTCCCCCCACCGCGACCGCGAACCCTTTTCTCCGATACCGGCGCTACGCCCGCCGTGTCACGCACTCGCCCGAACCGCCGGTCCCGCGTCGCCGCGCTCGTCCTCCTCCTCGCCGCGACGAGCGCCGTCTGCGCCCTCCCGGTGGCGGCCGCCCCGGTCGACGGGGCCGGGTCGGGGGCGGCTAACGGCTCCGCCGCTGCTTCCGAACCGCGGATCGTCGAGCTGTACCCGAACCCGACGACCCCCGAGAACCGCGGCGAGTACCTCGTCGTCTCCCTCCCGGAGCGCGGGAACTGGTCGCTCTCCGACGGCTACTACGACGCCGACCTCCCGGCGAACGCCAGCGGCACGGTGACGCTGTCGATGGCTCCGAACCGGACCGCGGCGATTCTCGGCGAGTCCGCGGAGCCCTCGCGGAACCGAGAGAGCGGCGCGACCGACGCGCCCGAAATCCGGCGACTGACCGACCACTTCCCCCTGTCCGCCTCCGGCGACCGGATCGAACTCCGGCGGAACGGGAGCCCCGTCGACGTCGTCGCCTACGACCGCGCCCGAGAGGGGTACCGGTGGCGGGCCTCGTGGGGCGAGTGGCGGCCGCGCGGCTACGCGCCGCGCTCGCCGCGTCGGACGGCGGGCGCGAACGTGACGCCGTTCGTCCTCCCCGACAGCCCCGAGCCGCCGGTCGAACCGCTCCGCGGCGCGGACGACCGCCTGTTCGTCGCGGGATACACGCTCACCTCGGAGCGGGTCGCGGACGCGCTCGCCGCGGCCGCCGACCGCGGGGTCCGCGTCCGGGTCCTGCTGGAGGGGTCGCCGGTCGGCGGCTTCTCGGCGCGGAGCGCGCGGCTGCTCGACCGGCTGGCGGCCGCCGGCGTCGAGGTCCGGATCCTCGACGGCGAGGTCGAGCGCTTCCGGTTCCACCACCCGAAGTACGCGGTCGCGGACGACCGCGCGGTCGTCCTCACGGAGAACTGGAAGCCCTCCGGCACGGGCGGGCGGAGCAACCGGGGGTGGGGCGTCGTCGCGGAACCGTCCGGCCGCGCCGCGCCGACCGACGGGACCGTCGCGGACGACCTGGCGGCGCTGTTCGCCGCCGACTTCGAAGCGCGCGACGCGCGCCCGTGGCCCGCCTTCCGCGCCGACGCCGAGTTCCACGAGGGCGGCCGCGCGAACGGCTCGTACCCGACGCGGTTCGACGCGCCGCCGAAGCCGGCGACGGCGAACGTCACCGTGTTGACCGCCCCGGGGAACGCCGCCGACCGGATCGTCGCGCGAGTCGACGCCGCCGACGAGCGGGTCCTCGCGGTCGCCCCGCGCGTGGGCGGACCGGACGACCGGATCGTCCGCGCGCTCCGGCGTGCGGCCGACCGCGGGGTCGACGTTCACCTGTTGCTCTCGGACGCGTGGTACGACCGGGAGGCGAACCGGAACCTCTCGGAGACGCTCGCGGACGAGCCGATCGCGGTCGACCTCGCCGAGCCGCGCGGGCGGTTCGGCAAGGTCCACGCGAAGGGGCTCGTCGTCGACGACGCGGCGGTCGTCGGCAGCCTCAACTGGAACCCGAGCGCGGAGACGAGCAACCGCGAGGTGCTGCTCGCGGTCGAGGACGAGTCGGTCGCCGACTTCTACGCCCGTGCGTACGCGGCGGACTGGCGCGGCGGCGGCGTCTTCCTCCCGGTCACCCTCCTCGGGGGACTCGGCGTCGCGCTCGCGGGGGCCGCGGCAGTCGCTCGGCGCGAGGTCGCGTTCGGCTGAAAACTTCTACCGCGGTTCGGCTCCGGTCGTTTCAGTCGTCGAGCGCGATCGTCGACGAGAGCGCCTCGTCGATCTCCGCGCCCGCCATCTTCTCGACGAGCGCCTCGATCACCTCGCTCCGACGACCTTTCACGAACTTGATCGAGCCCACGACGAGGTGGCCGCCGCCGGAGACGCCGGCCTCGGGCAGCTCCTCGTTCAGCTCGGTCACCATGTTCGGGATGTCGAGCCGGACCCCGTCCGAGCGCAGGACGCAGAAGTCGGGACCGTAGCCGATGGTGATCACGGGGTCGCCGGTCTCTTTCACCTTCGCGTCGTGGAGCTCGCCGGTGGTCTTGCCCGGCGCGGGGTAGGTGAAGCGGTGGGCGTACTCGTCCAAGTCGATGCGGTAGAGGTGCGCGCCGGAGGCGAGCCGCTCGTGGTCGACGTGGTCGTCGACGGCGTCGAGCTGGCGCTCCACGTCGCGCTCGGCGCGCTCCGAGAGGAACTCGACGAGCTCATCGTGGCGGGACTCGTCGTCGCAGCCCACGTTGAGCGCGTCGTTGACCAGGGTCTTCCCCTCCGAATAGCGGAGCCAGTGGGCGGCGTAGTCCAGCGCCTCGCCGATGTCGAGGAGGTCGGACTCGTCGTACCCGGCGTCCTCGGCGAGCGCGACGTAGTCGTCCATCGCCTCCGCCTTCGAGCGGTCGGAGAGCCCGGCGACCGCCGGCACGTGTTCGAGCTCCTCGGTGAGCGACGGGTCGACGAGGCGGGCGAGCTCGACGCACATCATCCCCGTGGTGACCCGGTAGTCCTCGCCGTGGAGGTACGGGTTCACGTGGGCGTCGAGCAGCGGGTCGACCGCCTCGGGGTCGGGGTGGTGGTGGTCGACGGCTGCGATGGGGATGTCGTAGTGCGCGAGGTTCTCGTAGGCCGGCACGTCCTCCTCGGTCGACCCGTTGTCGAGCATCAGGAGGAAGGGGAGCTTCTGCCCGTGGCGGGCGCGGCCCTCAAGGGCGAAGTTGAGGTCGCGGGTGACGTCCTCCATCTCGTAGTACGGGGCCTTGCTCGGGAGGCGCTTGAACAGGTGTCGCGACGCGTCCGGGTCCTCATGGACCGCCTCGACGAAGTTCTCGACGGCGAGCTGGACCGGGATCGCGGCGCACATCCCGTCGCCGTCCGCGTGGTGGCGGACGCGGATCGGGCGGCCGGCGAGGACGGTCCGGCGGATCAGCCGCGCGAGGTCGCGCAGGTCCTCGTGGATCGGCTCGAACGCCTCCCACTCGACGAGCGGGTCGACGTCGGCCGGCTCGGCGCGCTCGTCGAGCGCGGCCTCGAACCGATCGCGCGCCTCGGCGGCGCGCCCGTCGGGGAGTCGCGTCAGCGAGTCGACCTCGAGCTGGAGCGCGTTCTTGCGACTCTCGATCGTCCCCGTGACGTGGACCATGTCGCCGACCTCGACCTCGGGGTACGCCCGGACGCCGGCGGACTCGAAGGCGGCACAGGAGACGACGCCGGAGGCGTCCGCGACGGCGAAGATGGTGGGGCCGCCGGTCTGTTTCGCCTGGACGACCTCGCCCTCGACGGTCACCTCGTCGCCCGGGGCGAGGCCGTGGACCCGCGAGACTGTCGGTTCGTGCGCGACGGTCTCGGTGCGGTAGTCGTCGGGATCGGCGTCGTCGAACGCGACGTCACCGTTCTCCTTCACCTCGGTGAGCCGGACGATCAGCCGGTCGCCGACCGCGTAGTCGCCGTCGAGGTTCGACTCGTGGACCAGCCCGCTCACGGCGTCCGAGAGGTCGACGAAGACGCCGTAGTCGACGACGCCGTTGACCTCGGCGTGATACAGGTCGCCGACCGCGGCGTCTTCGAGCGTACAGTCCGGTGCCAGATCGTAGACGGTCGGGCGGTCGTCGGTCGCGCTCTCCGACCGGCCCTCGACCGTCCCCTCCGCCTCGTCGGCGTCGGGTTCGGGGCTCGAATCGCCCCGCGTGCCGGAATCCCCGGCGGTGTTTTCGCTCATAGACAGGTCTCGGGAACGGCCGATGTTAAGCCTGTTCTCTCGGGGCTCGGCGGGAGAGACGCCCCGCGTCACGCGGTCCGGAACCCCTATGAGGCGACGGCGACTTGTCTCGTTCATGCGACTGTTCCGCTCGGACGAGCTCCTCGGCATCGCCCGAGAGACCCTCGACTTCGTCCTCGAGGCGAGCGAGGAGACGCACCCTAACGAGTACATGGGGTTCCTCCGCGCGGACGACGCCCGGAAGCTCGACCTCGACCGGGACGGGCAGGTGATCACCGACGTGCTCGTGATCCCCGGGACGGAGTCGAGCCCGACGAGCGCCAGCGTCCGGAGTCACATGAAACCGAACGACATGCGCGCGGTCGGCTCCGTCCACTCGCACCCGAACGGCGCGCTGCGCCCGAGCGACGCCGACCTCGCGACGTTCGGGCAGGGGAAGGTCCACATCATCGTCGGGGCCCCCTACGGCTGGGGCGACTGGAAGGCGTTCGACAACGAGGGGCGGCAGACCACCCTCGACGTCCTCGACGTGGAGGTGCCCGACGAGCACTTCTTCGATTTTACCCAGGAGGACATCGACCGAGAGCTCGACGAGCGCGACCGCGGCGGCTTCCTCTCGTGGTTCCGATGACGCGGGTCGTCGCGCAGGGGACGTTCGACCTGCTCCACCCCGGCCACGTCCACTACTTGGAGGACGCCGCGGCCCACGGCGACGAGCTCCACGCCATCGTCGCCCGCCGCACCAACGTCACGCACAAGCCCGCGCCGGTGCTCTGTGCCCGCCAGCGGCGCGACATGGTCGCGGCGCTCGACGCGGTCGACGAGGCGCACCTCGGCGACCCGGCGGACGTGTTCGTCCCCATCGAGCGGCTCGACCCCGACGTGATCGTGTTGGGGTTCGACCAGCACCACGACGAGGGCGACATCGCCGACGCGCTCGCGGACCGCGGCATCGACTGCCGGGTCGAGCGGGCGTCCGGCCGCGAGCCGAAGCACGAGGACGAACTGCTCTCCAGCGGCGACATCGTCGACCGGATCCTGCGAGAGCGCGGCGGCGAGGCGGACGCGAACCGGGACTGAGTCGCGGACGGTCGCCGACCGCTCGGGCTCGCGTTTTCGCCCCCGCTCGCCGTCGTTTTATCGAAGCGCGGAACATATATGGGTCCGATTCGTAATCCACGCAACGTGACGCTCCCAGACAGATTCCCCGCCGTGTTGGCCGCGGCCGCGATGGGCGTGTACCTCCTCGTCGTCGTCGGCGCGACCACCTCCCTCACGGAGGCGGCGGCGGCCTGCGGCGGGTGGCCCGCCTGCGGGACCGGCGCGGCCCTTCCGGCGGCGACCGAGGGGTGGATCGCCCTCGGCCACCGCGCCCTCGCGGCCGTCGTCGGGCTCCTCGTCGCGCTCTCCGCCGCGCTCGCGTGGCGCGACGGTGCCGACCGCCGGGTCCGAGTCGCGCTCGCGGTCGCGCTCGTCGTCTACCCCGCGCAGGCCGGCGTCGGCGCGCTCGTCGCGCTCGGCGACCTGCCGGCCGCGCTCGGCTCCGCGCACCTCCTCCTCGGAATCGGGATCTTCGGCACCGTCCTCGCCGCGCTCGCCTGGTGGCTGGAGTCGGAGACCGGCGACCCGGACGACGCGCCCGACGACTTCGAGCCCGGGACCGACGACCTGCCGCCGATCGAGGAGGCCCCGGAGCCGGACATCCCGTCCGCGACGCTCCCGCGGCTGAAGGCGACCGCGACCGCGTACTTCCGGCTGATGAAGCCGCGCCTGATGTGGCTGCTCTGTCTCGTCGCCGCCGCCGCGATGGCGCTGGCGGGCGGAACCGGCTTCACGCCCCCCGTCGTGGCGGCGACGCTCGCCGGCGGCGCGCTCTCGATCGGCGCGTCCGGGACGTTCAACCACGTCCTCGAACGCGATGTGGACAAGCGGATGCAGCGCACCAGCGACCGCCCGCTCGCGACGGACCTCGTCCCGGTCTCCCACGCTCTCGCGTTCGGCGGCCTGCTGACGCTCGTCTCGCTCGGGCTGTTCTGGACGGTGAACGCGCTGACGGCCGCGCTCGGCCTCGTCGCGATCCTGTTCTACAGCGTCGTCTACACGCTCGTCCTCAAGCCGAACACGGTCCAGAACACCGTCATCGGCGGCGCGGCCGGCGCGCTCCCCGCGCTCATCGGGTGGGCCGCGGTCACGGGCGAGGTCGGCGGCGGCGGGCTGCTGCTCGCCGCGGTCATCTTCCTGTGGACGCCCGCGCACTTCTACAACCTCGCGCTGGCGTACAAGGACGACTACGAGCGCGGCGGCTTCCCGATGATGCCAGTCGTCCGCGGCGAGACCGCGACGCGCCGCCACATCCTCTGGTACCTCGGCGCGACGCTGGTCGCCGCGGTCGCGCTCGCCGCGGCCGCCGACCCGCTCGGCGCGCTGTACGCGGTCGTCGGCGTCGGCGTCGGCGGCGTCTTCCTCTGGATGGTCGTCCGGCTCCACTACGAGCAGACCGAGGGAGCCGCGTTCCGCGCGTTCCACGCCTCGAACGCCTACCTCGGCCTGCTGCTCTTCGCCGTCGTCTTCGACGCGCTGGTCGTCTGACCGCGGCCCTCGCCCCCCGGCTCGGACGGGTCGCGGACCCGCCATTTTAATCCGGTCCGCCGCGTACCCCGACACATGACACGCGTCGAAGTCGAGTACTGCGTCCCCTGCGGCATGTTGAACCGCGCGCAAGACGTCTCCGAAGCGATCCTCAAGCAGTTCGGCGAGGGCGTCGACGAGGTCGCCCTGGTGACCGGCGACGACGGCGTGTTCGTCGTCCGCGCCGACGACGAGGTCGTCTTCGACAAGACCGAGGACGAGTACGACGTCGACGCCATCGTCCGAGCGGTCAAGCCGCACGTCGGCGCGACGGCGTAACTCGTTCCACCAGGCCGCAGGCCCGTCGACTCCCGTCTCCGAGCGGTCAAGCCGCACGTCGGCGCGACGGCGTAACTCGTTCCACCAGGCCGCAGGCCCGTCGACTCCCGTCTCCGAGCGACAGCTATCCGCGTTACCACGCCGCAAGGTAATTGTGCTTCGCCGATAGATCGGACCGACGATGGCCGACTCGTCGGAACGGACGCGGACCGAGACCGCCGCTCCCGCGGACCGGCCGTTCGAGGCGGACGCCGCGGCCCCCGAGAGCCGGTCGCGGCTCCCCCGGCCGCGCTGCCGCTCGCGGTCGGGGTCTACCTGCTCTCCGACATCGTTCTCGGGCAGAGCGCCGCCGCCCCGCTCGTCGCGGGGTCGTCTTCCTCTCGGGGCTGTACGTGAACCTCGCGTACGAGCGCCTCGGGGCGCTTGCGCGCCGGCTGCTCCCCACGAGCGGCGGTCGTGGGGAGAACGGCGACGGTTCCGGCGGCGAGGGATGAGGGCCCGCGGCGCGCGACGACTCAGTCGGGGTCGAACACCACCCGCGCGGAGTTCGTCACCACGAGGATGCTGCTCGACGCCATCGCGAGCGCCGCCAGCAGCGGGTTGAGGACGCCGGAGAGCGCCATCGGGATCGCGACCGCGTTGTAGACGAACGCCCAGCCGAGGTTCTGTTTCAGCCGCCGGTTCGTCCCGCGCGTGACGGCGAACAGCTCGGGGACCGCCGAGAGCCGGTCCTCCAGCAGGACCGCGTCGGCGGCGTCCGCGGCGAGGTCGGTGCCCGAGGCGATCGAGACGCCGAGGTCGGCCGCGGCGAGCGCGGGCGCGTCGTTGCTCCCGTCGCCCACCATCGCGACCGAGCTGTCGGCTCCGAGCCGCCTGACCGTCTCGGCCTTCGCCTCCGGCGGGACCTCGGCGAACACCTCGTCGATCGCGGGGTGGTCCGCGAACCGCCTCGCGGCCGCTGGCGCGTCGCCGGTGAGAACGACCACGCGGCGGCCGTCCGCGTCGAGGTCGGAGACCACGTCTTCCCACCCGTCGCGCACCTCGTCGCCGACCGCGAGGACGCCGCGCACGCGCCCCTCCCAGCCGACGTAGACGGGGACGTTCCCGCGGTCGCGGGCGGCCGTCCCCGCCTCGCGGAGTCGGGCAGAGACCGACCAGTCGCGCTCGGCGAACAGGTCGGGGTGGCCGACGACGACCTCGTCGCCGTCGACGCGACCGGCCACGCCGCGGTCGAAGACGTCCACGTCGGTCGCGGCCGCGCCGCCGAGCGCGTCGGCTCCGGCGGGGCCGCCCTCCGCCGAGTCCGCGGCGGCCGTGCCGCCGTCGGCCGCCGGTCGCCCGCCGCCCGAGCCATCCTCCTCGCCCAGCACGCCCGCGACGACCGCCTCGGCGACCGGGTGGACCGAGGCCCGCTCGACGGCGGCCGCGCGCTCTCGGACCCGCTCGACCGAGGCGTCCGCCTCGGCGGTCGCGTCGAGCAGCCGCATCTCGCCGTCGGTGAGCGTCCCGGTCTTGTCGAGGACGACGGTGTCGATGTCGGCCGCCGCCTCGAAGACCGCGTCGGAGACGACGACGATGCCGCGCTCGGCGGCGTCGCGGATCCCGGCGGCGACCGCGAGCGGCGTCGCCAGCCCGAGCGCGCACGGACAGGAGACGATGAGCACCGTCAGCCCGACGAGCGCGGCGTCGACCGGGGCCGACCCGAGCGCCAGGGTCGCGGTCGCGCCGACGGCCGCGACCACGACGACGAGGGGGACGAACACGGTCGCCAGCCGGTCGACGAGCCGTTGGATCCCCGACCGGGAGCTCTGTATCTCCCACAGGAGGCGGACGAGCGTGCCGAGGGTGTTCGCCGCGTCCTCGCCGACCTCGACGACGACGGGCGAGTCGGTGACGACGGTCCCGCCGCGGACCGCGTCCCCCACGCGCTTCGTCGCCGGCAGCGACTCGCCGGTGACGAGCGCCTCGTCGACCGCGGCGGTCCCCTCGGCGACGGCCCCGTCGAACGGGACGCGCTCGCCGGGCCGCACGAGGAGGCGGTCGCCGGGGGCGACCTCGTCGGCCGCGAGGGTCTCGCCCGCCTCCGTCCGGACGGTGCGGTCCTCGGTCGTCGTCAGGTCGGCGAGCATTCCGGTCGCCCGCCGCTTGATGATCGACTCGTAGTGGTTGCCGGCGGTGACGACCAGGATGACGGCGATGGTCACGTCGAAGTAGAGGTCGGTCCGGCCGACGAGCAGCGCGAGCGTGCTGTACGCGTACGAGCTCCCCGCCGCGAGCGACACCAACAGGTCCATGTTGGGCTGTCGCGCCCGGAGGCTCACGTACGCGCCCCGCAGGATCGGATACCCGGTGTAGAACAGCACGATCGAAGAGAACAGCCAGATCTGCGCGAAGAGGTAGGTCCCCGACACGCCGCCGAGGTCGAGGATCGGCTCGTAGCCGAAGTAGGTCGGATACAGGAAGACGACGTACCACAGCATCGCCATCATCCCGAAGAAGCCGCCGCCGATCAGGAACCTGACGACCGCGTCGTCGTCCTCCGTCTCCGGGTCCGCGCGATCGCTCGCCGAGTAGCCCGCGACGGAGAGCCGGTCGGGGAGGTCGTCGGGGCTCACGGCGTCGGGGTCGTAGTCCACCCGGATGGTGTCCGTGGCGTAGCTCGCCTCGGCGGCCGCGACCCCCTCCTGCTCGCCGGCCGTCATCTCGAGGAACGACTCGCAGGTCGCGCAGTGCATCCCGTCGACGTGGAGGAACGTCGTCTCGCCGTCGAACTCGTCCGCGGGGGTCGCGTCGGGTCGCCGCTCGTCGAGGTCGTCGAGGTCCTCCACGTCGTCGAGCGAGCGCGCGACGGTCAGGCACCCGCGGCAGCAGAACTCGCCGTCGACGTCGGGCGCGGTATGCGGGTCGTCCCCCGTCGGGAGGTCACAGAGCGTACAGCCTGTCATTGGTGGTCCGTTCGCGTTCGTCCGGGCGGTTCGCGGACCGGGGGGGCCGTTCCCGCGGTGCGCTTCGGGTCGGTTACGCGTGCTCGGTGTCGGTCGAGTCGCCGGCGACCCCCGGGAGGCTCCCGCCGGTCGCGACCCGGAGGCTCCCCCAGATGAGGAGCACGTTCACCAGCGTGACGAGCACGACGAACTCCGCCCGATCGGCGATGAACACCACCGCGGGGATCAGCCCCCCGAGTACGAGGAGTACGGCCCGTTGTAACGAGAGTTCCATGCCGTAGCCAAGGGCCCGCCGGAAATATATAATACCCGTGTTTTCAGGGTGCGAGAACGGATAGATCTTATTTGCCTCTCTGTTGTCAAGGCCGCCTATGGGCCAAAGCGAGGCAGTTAACGCTCCGACGGACGACGTCGGCGGTGACGGAGAGGAGTTCGACCCGATCGGCACGCTCACGCTCATCGGGATCTACTTCACCATTCTGGTGCTCGCGTGGGTGTACATCTACTTCATCGAGTTCCTCGGCCGGGACCTCGTCGTGGTGGGGTGATCAGACGTGCACATCCACGCCTACGAGAAGCTCTGGCTGGCGCTGTCGATCGTGCTGATCCTCGCGCTCATCGGCACCGTGACGTACGGCGCCGTCGGCCCCGGGGTGGCGATGGTCGCCGACTCGCAGTCGACGGTCGACCCCGGGGCGCTCGACGAGGACGATCGGTTCTCCGAGCCCCGGGTCGAGCAGGTCGGCGAGAACGAGTACGAGGCGTACGTCGTCGCCTACCAGTTCGGCTTCGAACCCACGCCGATCGTCGTGCCGGCGAACAGCACCGTGACGTTACACGTCACCTCTCGCGACGTGATACACGGCTTCGAGGTGGCCGGCACGAGCGCGAACGCGATGGCAGTCCCCGGCGAGGTCTCTGAGATCACGGTCGAGACCGACGAGCCGACCGAGTACGGTATCGTCTGTAACGAGTACTGCGGAGCCGGACACCACGTCATGGAAGGGAAGCTCAACGTCGTGAGTCAGTCCGAGTTCGAGAACCGCGGAGGTGACTCCGAATGAGCACCGCCATCGAGTCGGAGCCGACGTTCGTCGACAAGTTCCCGGACGAGGCCCGGGTGGTCCGCGCGGCCTTCATGAGCTCCTTCTTCGCCCTGTTGCTCGGCGCGATCTTCGGGATCATCCAGACGCTCCATCGGACCGACGTCGCGCGGATCATCCCCTCGACCGACTACTACACCGTCCTCACCGCGCACGGTGTCTTCATGGTGATCAGCTTCACGATCTTCTTCCTCGTCGGGCTGTTCACTTGGGCGCTGACGCGCAGTCTGGACCGCCCGCTCCTGAACATCAAGATCACGTGGACGTGGTACGGGCTGATGGCGGCCGGCATGACGCTCACCGGGATCTCGATCCTCGCCGGGTTCGTCGACTCCATCGACATGAGCGCGGACGTGCTGTACACCTTCTACGCGCCGCTCCAGGCCCACCCGCTGTTCTACGCCGGCCTCACCGTGTTCATCGTCGGCACGTGGATCGCGGGCGCGGACTGGTTCCGGACGTTCCTCGCGTGGCGGCGCGAGCACCCCGACGAGCGGATCCCGCTGCAGACGTTCATGGTGCTGACGACGATGACGATGTGGTACATCGCCTCGTCCGCCGTCGCCGCCTCCGTGCTGCTGTTCCTGCTCCCGTGGTCGCTCGGCTTCATCGACCAGGTGAACCCGACGCTCACCCGGACGCTGTTCTGGTTCTTCGGCCACCCGGTCGTCTACTTCTGGCTCATGCCGGCGTACATGCTCTGGTACACCGTCCTGCCGAAGATCGCGGGCGGTCGCCTCTTCAGCGACCCGCTGGCGCGGGTCGTGTTCGTGCTGTTCGTCCTCCTCTCGACGCCGGTCGGGATCCACCACCAGTACCTCGACCCGGGGATCGCCGAGGGGTTCAAGTTCATCTCGATGACGAACACGATGTTCCTGCTGCTTCCCAGCCTGCTCACCGCGTTCACCGTCGTCGCGAGCGTCGAGTACGGCGCTCGCAAGAACGGCGGCACCGGGCTGCTGGGCTGGCTCACCAACCTCCCGTGGCGGAAGCCGGAGTTCACCGGCATGATGCTCGCCGGACTCATGTTCGCGGCCGGCGGCTTCTCCGGGATGGTCAACGCCGGGATGAACATCAACTACCTCATCCACAACACGCTGTGGGTGCCCGGCCACTTCCACCTCACCGTCGGGACCGCGGTGGCGCTGACGATGATGGCCGGGACCTACTGGATCTGGCCGCAGATCAGCAACAAGCCGATATTCAGCAGCCAGATCGGGCTGTTCCAGGTCGTGCTCTGGTTCATCGGCATGGCGCTGATGTCGAACGCGATGCACGCGCAGGGGCTGCTCGGCGTCCCGCGGCGCACCGCCGAGCCGGAGTACTCCGGCTTCGACTACCCGACGATGTTCGGCGGCTTCGAGGAGCTCAACATCCAGATCGCGATCGGCGGGACCCTGCTGTTCGTCTCGACGGTCCTCTTCCTCGGCAACCTCGTCCTGACGATGGGGAACCCGACGGTGTCCGGGCTCGCGGAGCCGCTTCCCAGCCCGGTCTCCGGCGCGGAGGACGCCCCGCAGGTGCTCGATAACCTCCGCCTGTGGGTCGGCATCGCGCTCACGCTCGTCGTCCTCGCGTACGCGCTCCCGATCGCGGCGATCATCAACCGCGGCGGGCTGCTCGGGCCGGGCGTCGGCACGTACCCGGTGTGGGCCGCGCCGTTGTTCGACGCGCTGACGAACGCGGCGACGCCGCTTCTCGGCGCGATCACCGACGCGTCGGGCGCGCTCGTCGAGGTGATTCGGTGAGCGTCGACATCTCCCGCGGCGGGCTGCTCGTGACGCTCGCCATCTTCGGCGTGATCGTCTACGAGATGCGGACGGTGCTCGACTTCGTCGGCGTCGAACTGCCGATCATCCCGTACATGGCCGCCGTCTTCGTCCTCGCCGGGGCCTCGGTCTGGTACATCACCCTGAGGGGCGGATGGCGGACCGAGCCCGAACGCGACGAGCCGGCGTAGCCGCGTCGACCCCCGCACGGCCCAGCGGTCACGGCTCTTCTCTGCGGTCGGGCTCGTTCCGACCGCGACGGTTATGTTCCTCCGTCACAAGACACCGGTATGAACAAAACGCGCGTGACGGTCCGGTGTCGCGACTGTTCGCTCGCGACGGCCCACGAGAGCCTCCGCGACGCCCGAGTCGCCCTGAACGACCACGAGTCGACGACGGGCCACCGGGTCGACTGGACCATCGAATCGGTCGATCCGGGCGTCTCGCAGGCCGGTGCCGACGCCGGCGTCTGCGGTCGGCCCGAGTGCGCGAACGAGGACTCTCCGCTCGTCGACCCCGCACCGCCGGAGTCGGACTCCTAGCGTCTCCCGGCGTTGGCGTGGTCGTCCGCGTCACCGCGGAGGCGGTTACTGCGCGCGCGACAGACTCCCTCGTATATATAGCCTCGCACGGAATACCAGAATATTGGGATTAGCAACCAATATTATCTCCGCGGCGGTCGAACGATCGCCCGTAACCATGTCAGCTACCGATATCGAACCCACCGACACGGTCGACGCTCGCGGGGCGGCCTGCCCCGGACCGCTGATGGACCTCATCGGCCGCATCCGGTCGGCGACCGCCGGCGACGTCGTCCTCCTGTTGAGCGACAGCGACCGGTCGATGACCGACGTTCCCGAGTGGGTCGACGAGACCGACAACGAACTGCTCGGGGTCGACGAGTCGGGCGACGACTACGGTTTCTACGTGGAGGTCGCGTGAGATGACCCACCGAATCGCGATCCTCGGGGGCGGCACGGGCGGCACGGTGCTCGCGAACGACCTCGCGGAGCGGCTCGCGCCCGAGATCGACGCCGGCGACGTCGAGGTCGCGCTGATCAACGACGACCCGGACCACGTGTACAAGCCCGTGTGGCTGTACGTCGCGTTCGGGCAGCGCGAGCCCGCGGACGGGCGTCGGCCGCTCGACGAACTGGTCGACGACCGGGTCGACCTCGTGATCGACCGCGTCACCGAGATCGACACGGACGACGAGTCGCTCGCGCTCCGCGACGCCGGCGGCCCCCTCGCCTACGACCACCTCGTCGTGGCGACCGGCTCGACACTCGCCGCCGACGAGGTGCCGGGGCTCGCCGAGGGGAGCCACGACTACTACTCCGAGTCCGGCGCGCTGGCGCTCAGGGACGAACTCCTCTCGATGACCGAGGGCCACCTCGTGCTCAGCGTCGTCGGGACGCCGCACATGTGCCCCGCCGCGCCGCTTGAGTTCGTGTTCATGGCCGACGACTGGCTCCGCGAGCGCGGACTGCGCGAGGACGTCGACATCACCTACACGTATCCGATCAACCGCGTCCACGGGAACCCCCACATCGCCGAGTGGGCGAAGCCGATCATGACCGACCGCGACATCGGAGTGGAGACGTTCTTCAACGCCGACTCGGTCGACCCGGACGCGGAGACGCTCACCTCGATGGAGGGGACGGAGATCGACTACGACCTGTTAGCCGCGATCCCGCCGCACCGCGGCGTCGACGTCGTCGAGGCCGCCGGGCTCGGCGACCGCGGCTGGGTCGACGTCGACAAGCACACGCTGGCGGCCGAGCGCGCCGAGGACGTGTACGCGCTCGGCGACGCCGCGACGACCGGCGTCCCGAAGGCCGGCAGCGTCGCGCACTACCAGGCGGGCGTCGTGGCGCGGCGGCTTGCCAGCGAGGTCCGCGGCCGCCCCGCGACCGCGACGTACGACGGGAAGACGCTCTGCTTCATCGAGACCGGCACGGACGCCGCCTCGTTCGTCGAGTTCGACTACGAGAGCCCGCCGTCGCCCGCGCCGCCCTCGGAGAAGCTCCACTGGTCGAAGCTGGCGTACAACGAGTCGTACTGGCTCACCGCACGGGGGTTGCTCTGAGATGTCGGGCGACGACGCGGCCGCGGGCGAGCCCGAGGCCGACGGCACGGGCGGCGCGGGGAGCGACGCGGCGGACGACGACACGGCCGGGGGCGACGCCGCCCCCGACGACATCGACCGCGACGAGCTCGAAGCGGCGGTCGCCGAGAACCCGGAGGCGGTCGCCGCCTTCGTCGACCGGCTCGACGCGGTCAACGAGCTGCTCGACGTGATCGCGCTCGGCGAGGGCGCGCTCACCGACGAGATGGCCGTCGAACTCGCCGGGACCGCCTCCACGCTCGCGGAGTCCGCGGACGGCATCGCGACCGACGAGACGGTCCGACTCGCCGCGTCGGTCGGCGAGAACGGCGACGAGCTCCGCGAGGCGATGGAGACCCTCGTCGAGCTCCAGCGGAGCGGTACGCTCGACGAGCTCGCGGAGCTGGGCGGCGTCGGCTCGCTCGCGGCCGCGGCGCTCGACGACGAGATGGTCCGCTCGCTCGCCGCCACCGGATCGTCGCTGGGCGAGGTGGCCGACACCGCCGCGAGCGACGACACCCGCGAGGGACTGACGACGCTGCTTCGAGGCGTCGGCACGGCCCAGCGGAGCGACCCGCAGCCGGTCGGCGCGGTCGGGCTCGCGCGCAGCGTCCGCGACCCCGAGGTCAAGCACGGGCTCGGCTACCTGCTCGCGGTCGCAAAGGCCATCGGCCGCGAACGCGGCGAGGCCGCCGAGGAGTGAGCTGGATCGGCGGCCGGCCCGCGGCCCGGTTCCGGACTTCCGAGCGACGCGAGTACTTATGAGCCTCCGGCGACAATAATGCGTATGACAATCAATACTACTTCGGAGAGCGCGGACGGGTCCGACGCGCCGGGCGGCGAGGGCGCGGCGGCAGCGTCGCGACCGACGGATCTAGCCGACGAGGACGCGCTCGACGCCTTCGTCGACGACGCGGACGTCGCGCTCGTGGAGTTCTACACCGACGGCTGCGGGATCTGCGCGAGCATGGAGCCGGTGCTGGGGAACGTCGCTCGCGGCGTCGAGGCGGACGTGGCCGTCGGGCTGGTGAACCCCCGCGACGACCCGCCCCTCGTCGATCGGTTCGAGGTGCGAAGCGTCCCGCTGTTCGTCCTCTTCGTCGACGGCGAGCCCGTCGCCCGGCGCGCGGAGGGGTTCATCCCGGGCGAGGACCTCGCGGCCTGGGTCGACGAGTACGCGGCGTAACGCGGCCCCGATCCGGCGGTGAACCGTCGCCGATTACGGTCGGCGTTCGGACCGACGGAACCCTTTTGAGCCGGACCGGCCTACTCGGAATCAGTATGGGACTGGGCTCGGACATGTACCGACAGCAGATCCTCGACCACTACAAGAACCCGCGCAACTACGGGGAACTCGAGGACCCGGACTTCACGCACGTCGGCGAGAACCCCTCCTGCGGCGACACCATCCAGATGGACGTCCAACTCGACGACGCCGGCGAGACCGTCGAGGCGGTGCGGTTCACCGGCGACGGCTGCGCCATCTCGATGGCCTCCGCGAGCATGCTCTCCGAGCGGCTCCACGGGATGGCCGTCGACGACCTCGACGCGCTCGACACCGACGACGTCACCGAGATGCTCGGCGTCGACATCTCGCCGATGCGCGTGAAGTGCGCGGTGCTGGGGCGACAGGTCGCACAGGACGGCGCGAAGATCCACCGCGGCGAGCTTGACCCCGACGACCGCACGGCCACCGAGGAGTAGCCGGCCGCGGGCCGACAGCGGTCGTCGGCTCCTGGCTCGTCCCGAGCCCACCGGACTTTTGCCCGCGAACCACGTTCGTCTGCCTATGAGCGACGGCTTCGACAAGGAGGCGGAACGCGAGAAGCTCCGCGAGAAGTACGCGGACGACGAGCAGAAGCGCGAGCACACCCAGCGGATGTCGGAGCTCCTCTTAAAAGGCGCGACGATGACGAACCGCCACTGCGAGGAGTGCGGCGACCCGATCTTCCGCCACGACGGCCGCGAGTTCTGTCCCACCTGCGGGAACGAGGCCGGGAGCGCGGCGGGCGCGGACGCCGGTGACGGGTCCGCCGCCGCGGAGCCGACCAGCGCGGACGAGACCGCGGACGCCGCGGCCGCGAGCGAGCAAAGCGGGGCCGACGCCGCGGCCGAGAACCGGGCCGCCGGTTCCGGGGCGGTCGACTCCGGTGCGACCGAGACCCGCCAGCCGCAGTCGCCCCCGTCGGCGACCGTACCGGCACAAGGGTCGCCGACGTCGCAGGATACGAGGTCACCACGAGAGTCCTCGCCGCAGGCGTCGCCGTCGACCGGCGGCTCCGCCCCCCAGCGATCCGGCTCCGGGGCCGCCGAGTCCCCGCAGTCGAGTCCGCCGCGGTCCGACGCCGACGGCGTCGGGGCCGCCCGCGCGTCGCTGACGCGGACGCTGACGCGGTTCGCCCGCGCGGCCGAGGAGACGGACGACCCCCGGCGCGCCCGCGACCACCTCGAAGCGGCCCGCGAGGCGGCCGAGGCGCTCGCGGCACTGGACTGATACTGCGTAGACGTCTGTTTTCGCGTGGCGGTGCCTGTTGAAATTACGACTGTTTACTGACAACTCGCTCCCAGCAGGTCCTCGGAGAACACCGCCAAAGCCTCAGTCGCGAGGCCGCAGTACGCTCGCTGCGGTGCTTTCGTCGCCTACTGCGGCCTCGCGACTGCCCTTTTAAAACCGTCCCGCACAGCACCGTGACCGCACCTCGCGCCTCCACAGCCTCGTCGGCCTCCCTCCGCTTCGCTCCGGTCGGCCGACTCCAGCGAGAATCGAAGATTCTCTGGCAGTCGGGCGCAGCCCGACGACCTCGGGCGTGCTTCTCACGCCTTACAGGCGTTCGAAGGCACGCACCACCGCAGTTCTACACATAAAACAGCCCGTCGTTATCGTCCGCTCTCGACGGCGACGCGCATGTCCGTCGCCAGCCGCTCGGCGCGGTCGGCGTCGGCGGACTCGGCGTAGATCCGGATCTTCGGCTCGGTGCCCGAGGGGCGGACGAGCACCCACGCGTCGCCGTAGTCGAGCCGATAGCCGTCGGTCGTGTTCGGCTCCGCGTCGGCGGTCTCGACGTAGGCGCGGGCGGCAGAGAGCATCTCGTCGCGCTCGTCGTCGTCCTCGTACTCGACGTTCACCCGCACGAAGTGGTAGTCGCTGTACGGGGCGACGACCTCGCTGACGGGCGCGCCGTCCGCGGCCGCGAGCAGTTCGAGGAACCGCGCGCCGATGTACGCGCCGTCCCGGGAGAGCCGGTACGGCGGGAAGAACACCCCGCCGTTCCCCTCGCCCGCGATGGGGACGTTCGTCCCCGCCTCGTGAAGCTCGCGCGTCCGAGTGATGATGTTCGTCGCCCCGATGGGCGTGAGCTCGAGGTCGGCGTCGTTGGCGGCGCAGACGTCGACGAGGCGCTGCGAGACGTTGACCGCGCTGACGACGGCGTCGCCCGGTTCGAGGCCGGCGTCCGCCAGCGCCGCGAAGGAGGTGTCGCCGTCGACGAACCCCCCGTCCTCGTCGACGAAGACCGCCCGGTCCGCGTCGCCGTCGTGGGCGATCCCCACGTCCGCGTCGGAGGTCGCGACCAGCCGCGAGAGCGCCGTCAAGTTCTCCGGGACCGGCTCGGAGTCGCGGCCGGGGAAGTGGCCGTCGGGCGTCGCGTTCACGGTCAGGACCTCGCAGCCGAGCTCGCGGTAGATCCGCGGGGAGGCGACGGAGGCCGCGCCGTGGCCAGGATCGACCGCGACCGTGAGGTCCGCGTCGGCGACCGCCCCGCGGTCGACGGCGGCGGTCAGCTGGTCGACGTAGTCGTCGACGGCCCCCTCGACCGGCGTCGTCGCGCCGGCCGACCGCCAGTCGGCGTGGTCGTACTCGTCGTCGAGGACGCGGCGCTCGATCCGCTCTAACACGTCGACGGAGAGCTCCACGCCGTCGTCGCCGACGAGCTTGATCCCGTTGAACTCGGGCGGGTTGTGCGAGGCGGTGACGAGGACGGCCGGGACCCCGGCCGCCTCGCAGTAGTTGCCGACCGCGGGGGTGGGGACGACGCCGAGGCGGTCGACGTCGCAGCCGACCGCGGCGAGCCCGCTCGCGGCCGCGTTCGCGAACAGCTCGCCGGTCGTTCGCGTGTCGCGGGCGACGGCGACGCGGTCGGCGTCCCACACCGTCCCGGCCGCCTTCGCGATGTCGAGGACGAGCGCGGGCGTGAGGTACCGCAGCGCGACCCCGCGGATACCGCTCGATCCGAACAGCTCCATGCGAGGCCATCCGCCGGCCGAGGGGAAAGCGGTTCCGAACCGCCGCGACCGAGGCGTCCGACGGATCCGACGCCCGCCCCGTCGCGACGACGCGTGCGGTTCATGGCGGTGGCGTCCGTTCGTCCCGTATGGACTTCACGCGACGCGACGCGCTCGCCGGGAGCGCGCTCGCGCTGTCAGTCGCCGCGGCAGGCTGTCTCGACTTCGCGGCGGGCGACGGACCGCAGGGCCCCGAGGGGACGCCGGCGACGCTGACCTGCGACGACGACGCGTTCGTCCGCCTCGATCAACCGTTCGAGGCGTCGGTCGCCGGTACGCCGGTCGAGACGGACGAGACCGCCTTGGAGCTCTCCGTCGAGGGCACAGCCGAGACGTACGGCCAGTCGCTCCGGCTCGTCCTCCGCAACACCGGCGACGCTCCGGCGGCCACCCTCGGCGAACAGGCGTACTCGCTCCAGCGCGAGACCGAGGCGGGGTGGCTCGACGTCCGCGGCTCGACCACCGGCGAGGCGGTCGCGCTCCCCCGAACCGAGTCGTCGCTCGACAGGAGCACGGCGTACTCGTGGGACCTCACGCTGACGGAGCGCGGCCTCGCCGAGGCGGTCGACGGGGTCGACCTCGACGTCTGCCCCCCGCTCGGGGCGGGGACCCACCGCTTCGTCTACTGGGGGCTCGTCGACGGGCCGCCGGTCGGCGTCGAGTTCGAACTGATCGGGTGAGGAGGCGGACGCCCGTCACCGGCCCCGCTCAGAAGGGCTGCCATTCGGAGGGCTGCCCGACGCGGCCGCGGACGCGGAACTCCCGCGCGTCGTCGTCGACGCGCGTCTCGACGACGACCTCGAACGGCTCGTGGAGGGTGTGGACGACCTGTTCGTCGTGGGCGGTCGAGCCGACGACGCCGACGAACGGCCACCCCTCCCCCGAGGTCTGCGAGGTCATCACCCGCGTGAACCGGTAGATCCGCTCGGGGTCCCAGTACATCAACAGCTGGGAGAGCGAGTAGATGCCGACGGCGCGGTCGCGGCCCGCCGAGGACTCGACGACGTCGGTGAACTTGATCCCGATGTCGGTGAGGTTTCCAGCGCTGCCGACGTACTTCGTCGTGGGCGTGTCGTCGCGCTTGTCGCCCTGCTCGTGGGTGACGCAGTCGACGACGACCACGTCGTCGCCGTCGCCCCCCGTCAGCTGCTCGTAATCGCCGCGGACCTTCTCCGCGGTCCGCCCCGTCGATATCACGACCGGGCCGTCGGACCACGACGCGAGCAGCTTGTTGAACAGGTCGTACTTCCCGCTCATCGGGGGACCGCTGATGAGGACGCTGTCGGCACCGCGGACAGCGTCGGGAAGCACAGTCATTTGGTGATCGTGAGAGAGTGTTCGGTAAAACCCTTCCGAGGGGTCACTTTCGGAGCATGGAGGGGAGGTCGAGCGAGGACGGCGGCCCCTCCCGCGGCCCGTCGGTGAGTGTCAGTTCGCGTATCGCACCGGGGAGCGCGGCGGGGACCGGCGCGTCGCGCGGGGCTCCCGCGCCGTCGACGAGCGACTCCCAGACGTCCTCGTCGTCGGGGTCGTCCCGCTCCGCCTTCGCCTCCAACGCCTTCGTCCGGCCCTCGTCGTACGCCAGCTCCACGATGCTCTGGTCGTAGCTCCCCGGGAACGCCGCCAGCACCCGGTCTAACTCGTCCGGCCGGGGGCTGTCCATCCCGGCGGAGACGCCCAGCGCGAACGCGCGCTCGATCGCCTCCTCGCGGGAGATGTCGTTCCACTCCGTGCCGAACGTGCGCTCGTACATCAGTGGGTCACCCTCGCCGCCGGGCCGACGCGGAGCCCGCCGTCGGTGAACTCCACGTCTTGGATGTCCGTGTCGACGTCCGTGCCCCGCATCTTCAGCACCTGAACCCCGCGGCGCATCCCCTCGTCTTCGAGGTAGTTGTGCATGAAGACGACGCCGTGCGCGAGGTAGTGCTCCTCGGAGTAGGCGCTCGGGTCGGTCATCTCGGAGATCAACAGCGTCGTGGCGTCGGTCCGCTTCAGCGAGGAGAGGAGCTGGATCATCGTGTCCTCGTCGTCGTCTAAGAGGAACCGGAGCAGCATCGTCGAGTCGAAGACGACGCGGTCGATGTCGCGGGAGTTGATGAACCCGGTGAGGCGGTTGGTGACGCCGGACCGGTCGCGGCGGTCGCCGGGGAGGCCGAAGAAGCGCCGGCCGTCCGAGGAGAAGGAGTCGAGGAAGGTGACGCGGTCGGAGTCGAGCGCGCGGTCGAACCCGAACTCGTAGCCGCTCATGTCCTCGCGGATCCCCGCCTTGGTCTCGTGCATACTGATGTACAGGACGTCCTCGCCGTTTCGGGCACCCTGGGCCGCGAACTGCGAACAGAACGTCGTTTTCCCGCTCCCGGGCGGACCGCTCACCACGTAGAGGCGCTCCTCGGGGAACCCACCGTCGACGACATCGTCGAACCCTGGGACGCCGCTTGAGACGCGCATACGTAGGAACCCGTTGGGCGGCTGATAAGCGTTGGCTCCCGGTTCTCACGGGTGAGAACCGATCGCCGGACGACGCCGACGCGGTCGCCCGACCGTCGGCCGCACCTCGCGATTACGCTTCCGCGGCCTCGACGTCGTCGAGGTCGGCGGCGAGCGCGTCGTCGACGTCCGGCGAGACCCACACGACGAACCGGTCGTCGGACTTGACGATGCCGCGGACGCCCTCGTCCTCGACGGTCGTGCTCTGGTCGACGTCCTCCGGCGAGACGTCGCGGACCTGGAACACTTCGTCGACCATCCAGCCGACGGTCCCGCCCTCGTCGATCTCGTCGTCGTCGAACACGACGATCCGCTCGCGCGGGCCGTCCTCGTCGATGTCGTACAGCGTCTTCGGGTCGACGATCGTCGTCGTCCGGCCCCGGAGGTCCATCACGCCCTCGACGTGGTCCGGCGAGTTGGGGATCCGCGTGAGCTCGCCCGCGTCGACGATCTCGTCGATGACGCCGATGTCCAGACAGTACGTCCCGTCGCCCAGCCCGAACTCCAACACCTTGGTCGGTTCGTCCTCCGCCTCTGTGGCTGCCATACCTCTGCTGCGGTCAACCGACAAATAATCGTGTCCCCTGAATTATCAGGGGTGATTACTGGGTCCGTGGATTTATGCTGATTCTGGGCGCGCTCTGGTACATGAGCAGGACGACGGATCGGCGCGGCGGTCGGGACGGGTCGCCGCGGGTGGTGGTCGTCGACGACTCCCCGTTCATGCGGGGACTGATAAGCGACCTCTTGAGCGACGCCGGGGTCGCGGTCGTCGGCGAGGCGGGGGACGGAGAAGAGGCGCTCTCGGTGGTCGCCGAGACGCGTCCCGACGTCGTGACGATGGACGTCGAGATGCCCGGGATGGGCGGGCTCGAAGCCGTCGAGCGGCTGATGGAGGAGACGCCGACGCCGGTGTTGATGCTGTCCGCGCACACGGACGAGGGCGCGGAGGTCACCTTCGAGGCGCTCGACCGCGGAGCGGTCGACTTCTTCGCGAAGCCCGGCGGCGAGGTGTCGACGGGCGTCTCGCGGGAGTCCGACCGGCTCGTCGAGGCGGTGCGCTCGGTGGCGGACGCCGACCTCGACGCCGCGACCCGCGAGCGCGACGACCCGACCGCCGACAGCACGCGTTCGCCCGACGCCGGGACCGACGCGGACGCGGCCGACGTCGACGGGCCGCTGACCGTGGTGATCGCGGCCTCGACCGGGGGCCCGAACGCCGTCGAGCGCGTGCTGTCGGCGCTCCCGATGGCGGACTGCCGCGTGGTGATCGTCCAGCACATGCCGGAGGCGTTCACCTCGCGGTTCGCGAACCGGCTCGACGCCGCGTCCGCGTACGACGTGCGGGAGGCCAGCGACGGCGCGCGGATCGGGGCCGGCGAGGCGCTGGTCGCCCGCGGCGGCAGCCACACCCGCATCGACAGCTACCGCTCGGGGCGGCTCCGGGTGAAGCTCGACGAGGACGACGACTCCCACACGGTCACCCCCGCGGCGGACGTGACGATGCGCTCCGCGGCCGAGGTGGTCGACGACCCGCTCGTCGGCGTCGTGCTGACCGGGATGGGCTCGGACGCCGCGGCGGGGATCCGCGCGATGGCCGACGCCGGGGCGCGGACGCTGGCGCAGAGCGAGGACACCTGCGTCATCTACGGCATGCCGAAGCGCGCGGTCGAGACGGGCGGGATCGACGCGGTGTACGACCTCGACGACGTCGCCGGCGCGATCGTGGGGGGTGAGGCCTGATGGACTCCCACCGCGCCGCGTTCGTCGCCGAGGCCGAAGACGGGATCACCGATCTTAACAACGCGCTGCTCGCGCTCGAAGCGGACCCCGAGGACGCCGAGGCGATGGACGACGTGTTCCGCGTCGCCCACACCCTGAAGGGGAACGCCGCGGCGATGGGGTACGAGGATGTCTCCGACTTCGGGCACGCCCTCGAGGACCTGCTGGACGCGGTCCGGCAGGGCGACCGCGAGGTGACGCCCGAGCTGATGGACCTCCTCTTCGAGGGGGTCGACGCCGTCGAGGCGATGGTCTCGGAGATCGCCGACACCGGCGAGGTGTCGACCGACCCCTCCGACCTCGAATCGCGCCTGCGCGAGATGGAGGAACGCGGCACCGTCGGCGGGAGCGACGCCGGGGAGGACGACGCCGAAGACGAAACCGAAACCGACGACTCGGTCGACGCCGACGCTGACGACGCCGATCCCGCCGAAGACGACGCGGCCGACGACGACGCGGACGAAGGTGTTCCCGACGTCGAGGTGCCGGAACCGCCCGCGGGCGCAGCCGACCTGCCGGAGCCGGTCGCGTACGCGGACGTGACGATCGGCGACGCCCAGATGCCGGGCGTCGACGCCGCGCTCGTCCTTCAGGCGCTCGACGAGCAGTTCGACGACCACGTCACCGATCCCGCGCCGGAGGCGCTGGAGGAGGGCGAGTACGACGAGTCGTTCGACGCGTTCGTCGGCGGCGACGACCCCGAGGTCGTCGCCGAGGGGCTCCGAGCGCTCACGCAGGTCGAGGCCGTTACCGCGGTCGCGGTCGGCGGCGAGGAGGCCAGCGAACCGGCCGACTCAGACGCCGAAGCGGCCGACTCCGAGCCGGCGGCGGCCGAGCCAGAACCGGACGACACCGAGCCCGTCGACGCCGAACCGGACGACGCCGACTTGATGGAAGACGACGCCGAAGACGCGCCGGAGCCCGCCGCGGCGGACGCGGACGAAGCGACCGAGGAGTCCGACGACGAAGGCGACTCCGGGTCGGCCGGGGGCTCCGACTCGAAGTCCGCCGACGAGATCAAGTCGATCCGGGTCGACGTCGACCAGGTGGACGAGCTGTACGGGCTCGTCGAGCAGCTGGTGACGAGCCGGATCAAGCTCCGCCGCGAGATAGAGGGGACGGACGCGGAGTCCGACGCCCTAGACGAGCTCGACAAGCTCGCCTCCAGCCTCCAGGACACGGCGATGGACATGCGGCTCATCCCGTTCTCGCAGGTGTCCGACTCGTTCCCGCGGCTCGTGCGCGACATCTCGCGGGACCTCGACAAGCGGATCGAGTTCGAGATCGAGGGCGACGACGTGGAGCTGGACCGCACCATCCTCACGGAGATGCGCGACCCGCTCGTCCACGTCCTGCGGAACGCGGTCGACCACGGGATCGAGTCGCCCGAGGAGCGCGAGGCGGCCGGGAAGGACCCCACCGGCCACGTGTCGCTCACGGCGGAGCGCGAGCGCGACCACGTGATCATCGAGGTCTCGGACGACGGCGGCGGGCTCGACCCCGACCAGCTCCGCGAGAAGGCGGTCGACGAGGACGTCAAGAGCCGCGAGGCGGTCGAGGCGATGGAGGACGACGAGGTGTACGACCTCGTCTTCCACCCCGGCTTCTCCACCGCGGAGGAGGTCACGGACGTCTCCGGCCGCGGCGTCGGCATGGACGTCGTCCGGACGACCGCGCGCGACCTCGACGGCTCCGTCTCGATCGAGAGCGAGCCCGGCGAGGGGAGCACGGTCCGGTTCCGGCTCCCGGTCACCGTCGCGATCGTGAAGGTGATGTTCGTCGACGTGGGCGGCACGGAGTACGGCATCCCGATCAAGTCGATCGCGGAGGTCGCCCGCGCCGACGACGTCGAGGAGGTCCACGGCGACGAGGTCGTCAGACACGAGGACGACCTCTACCCGGTCGTCCGGTTGAACGAGCGCCTCGGCGAGATCGATCCGACCGCGGCGGAGCGGCCGACCGAGACGCCCGCCGCCGACGGCGGCGTGGCGGCCGACGAGCCGGGCGACGACGGGTTCGTCCCGGCGGACCCGACGACTGACTCCGGTCCCGGCGACGCCGGCGAGGGGCCGACCGACGACGGGATGCTCGTCCGGATCCGCGAGGAGACGCGGCAGGTCGCGCTCCACTGCGACGCGGTGTTAGATCAGGAGGAGGTCGTCGTCAAACCCCTCGACGGGCCGCTCTCGGGGACCCCCGGCCTCAGCGGCACGGCGGTCCTCGGCGACGGGGACGTCGTGGCCGTGCTCGACGTGGTGAGCCTATGAGCCGATCGAGAGACGAGGAGACGGAGTTCGAAGGCGTCCTCCGACAGATCGACGACACGGTGCCGTTCGAGCCGGGGTACTACAACGAGTCGTACCTCGACCGCCGGATCACCGCGCGGATGCGCCGGCGCGACACGGAGTCGCACGCCGAGTACGAGCGCATCCTCCGCGAGGACGCCGACGAGCGGCAGGCGCTGATGGACGCGCTCACGATCAACGTGACGGAGTTCTTCCGCAACCCGGAGATGTGGGACGTCCTCCGCGATGTGTTGCGCGACCGGACCGCGGACCAGCGGCGCGTCCGCGTCTGGTCCGCGCCCTCGGCCGACGGCCGGGAGCCGTACTCCGTCGCGATGTTGGCCTGCGACGACCCGGAGATAGACGAGTCGCGCGTCGAGGTCCTCGGCTCCGACATCAGCGAGGAGGCGCTCGACAACGCCCGCGAGGGCGTCTACCACACGACGCGCACGACCGACATCGCCGAGGAACTGGAGCCGCTCTCCGACCCCGACGAGTACGTCGAGCGCGACGAGGACGCGTTTCGGGTGCGGCCGGCGGTCAAGCGCCTCGTCGACTTCGAGACGCACGACCTGATCCGCGACGGCGCTCGCGACCCGTTCGACGTGGTGTTGTGTCGGAACCTGCTGATCTACATCGACGTCGACCACAAGGCCGCGCTGTTCGACACGCTCGAGGCGTCGCTGGCGGAGGACGGCGTCCTCGTGTTGGGGATGACCGAGAGCGTCCCCCCGGACAGGAGCGACCGTTACGAACCGATCGACAAGCGGCGGCGGGTGTTCGGGAGGCGCTGATGTCGCTGTACCAGCACGCCCGGGACGGGAACGCGGAGCGCCTCCGGGACGCGCTCGGTAGCGACAGCGCGGCCGTCAGGCGGCGCGCGGCGGAGTTCCTCGGCGAGGTCGGCGAGGAGAGCGACCAGCCGACGGTCGAGGGGCTGCTCCGCACCGCGACGACCGACGACGACCCCGAGGTCCGCGGCGCGGCGGTCGACGCGCTCGACGAGATCGGCGAGGCGGCGCTCCAACAGCTGCTCGAAGAGCTCACCGGCGGCGGCGGCGACTCCGAGGCCGAGTGGGTCACCGCGCGCAAGTTCGCGCGCGCCCTCGAGGCCGACCGACCGGAGCTCCGGATGGCGGCGGCGAACGCGCTCGGGCGGCTCGACGACGCGAGCGGGCTCCAACCGCTGGTCGGGGCGCTCGACGACGAGGACCCCCGCGTCCGGCTCCGGGCGGCGCAAGCCTGCGGGACCTTCGCCGACGCGCGGGCGGTTCCCGGCCTGCGCGAGCGGTTGGAGGACGAGGAGCCGCGCGTGCGGCGGGCCGCGGCCAACGGGCTGGGGACCATCGGCACCGACGAGGCGCTGTCGCCGCTGTTGGACCTGCTCGACGACGGCGACGAGTCGATCCGCCGGATCGCGGCCGGCGCGCTCGGCAAGGCCAGCACGCCGGAGCCGGTCGAACCGCTCGCTCGCGCGCTCGGCGACGAGAGCGCGGTCGTGCGCAACGCGGCGGTGTACTCGGTGATCGAACTGCTCTCGAACGTGCCGACCCAGCAGAGCCACGCGGTCCGTGACCAGGTCGTCTCGGAGCTGAAGGCGGCGGACGACGCGACCGTCGTCGAGCCGCTCGTCGAGATCCTGACCGACGGGCAACAGCCCCGCCAGCGGCGGAACGCGGCGTGGATCCTCGGCCGCGTTGCGGACCCGGACGCGTCGGCGGCGGTGGAGGCGCTGGCGGGCGCGCTCGCGGACGAGGACCCGCAGACCGCGCAGTTCGCGGCCACGAGCCTCAAGAGCCTCGGCGGGCCGGTCGTCGAGGACCGCCTGCTCGACAAGCTCGGCCCGGAACACCCGGAGGACGCCCGCGCGAAGGCGGTGTTCGTCCTCGGACAGATCGGCGGGCAGGAGACGCTCAACCGCCTCGAAGAGTACGCCGACGACGACAGTCAGGCCGTCAGAAAGCGCGTGTTCTCGGCCGTCTCGAAGCTCCGCGCGGGGGGCCCCTAGATGGCGCAACAGGGCGACGAGTACAAGATCACCGACACGCAGGCGAAGTTCGCGGTCGCGGTCCGCGAGGGGCGCAAGGTGAGCGACGTCTCGTGGACGCCGGGGCGCGTCCTGCTCTCGAACCGGCGGCTGATCCTCGCCGGCAACGACGGGAAACGGACGGTCCCGCTGTCGAAGCTGGAGCGGCTCGGCGGCCGCCACGACGCGAACCAGTCGGTCGCGCGCGTCTCCAACTACGTGAGCTTCGACCTGGGCGAGCAGGTGCTGCTCGTCGCGGCCGCCGACCACGAGCCGTTCGAGCGCGACGTCTACCGCGCGCTGCTCGACCAGAAGACGGTGATGGCGAAACACCCCGCCATCGAGGGCGGCGTCGTCCAGGACACCGAGTGGGAGCAGGCCCGCGTGAAGATCGACGACAACGGGCTCAACGCCGCCTTAGAGCGCGGCGTGTTCGTGAAGTTCGACCTCGACGACATCAGCGGGCTCGACGCGGCGAAGCGCACGGTGAACGGCGAGAAGAAGCCCGTCATCGAGGTGTCACACACGGACGACGAGGGGACGAGCATCGAGACCCACGTCGCCGGCGACCCGAACCGGATGCGGTTCGTCGAGTCCTGGCTCCGGAAGGGCGAGGAGCGGAGCTCGACGAACGTCGACCTCTCCAGCCGCGACCGCGAGGTGCTGATGGCGCTGTACTCCGGCGTCTCGCCGTTCGAGATCCCCTCGTTCCTCGGGATGGACGTCGACGACGTCGAGGAGACGTTCGAGCGGCTGGTCGAGCTCGAAGTTGTCGAGGAGGTGCGGATCCGCCGCGAGGTCGCGCTCAACTCCCGCGGGCGCAACATCGCCAGCGAGGCGATGAACGAGCAGTAGCGGAACGCCTGTCTCCTCGTACCCGCCGACCGCGCCGGCGTCGCCGCGTCGAACCACTCTTAAGTCGGAGCCGCGCCGAGTCGGCCCATGACCTACGAGGCGGTGCTCTTCGACCTCGACAACACGCTGTACCCGTACGCCCCGTGTAACGAGGCGGGCAAGCGGGCCGCGCTCGACGCCCTCCGCGAGCGCGGGTACGACCTCGACCGCGCGGCGTTCGACGACCTGTACGCGAGGGGGCGGCGCGAGGCGAAACGCGAGACGCGCACCACGGCCGCCTCCCACGACCGCCACGTCTACTTCAAGCGCGGGCTGTCCCTATACGCCGACGCGCCAGACTCCGCGAGCGCGCTGGCGGCCGGCGACGCCTACTGGGACGGCTACCTCGACGCCATGTCACTCTGTGACGGCGTCGAGGCGGTCTTCGACGCGCTCGACGCGGCGGGGACGGACGTCGCGGTCGTGACGAACCACACGACTCGGGTCCAACTGCGGAAGCTCACGCGCCTCGGGGTCGGTGACCGGATCGACCTGCTCGTCACCTCCGAGGAGGTGGGCCGCGAGAAGCCGAGCGCGCTCCCCTTCACGACCGCGCTCGCCGAACTCGACCGCCGACCGAGCGAGGTGTTGGCGGTCGGGGACAACGTCGAGACGGACGTGGTCGGCGCGAACGCCCTCGGGATCGACTCGGCGCTGTTCGTCGCCGACGGCGACGCGCCCGCGGAGGCGGACCTGACCGCGCGGCAGCGCTCGGACCACCGACTCGACGCGTTCGCCGACCTGACGGAGGTGGCGACGTGACTCGCGACGACTCCGACGCGGACGTCGACCCGGACGCGGACCCGGAGCTCCTGCGCGGGGCGCGCGAGGCGGTCGTCGAGCACGCGCCCGCGCTCGCCGAACTGACGCCCGCCCGGACCGGAAACCTGAGCGTCCGCGACGGCGATAGGGTGGCGGTCACGCCGACCGGCGTCCCCTACGACTCCTTCGACGCGGCGGACGTGCCCGTGGTGTCGCTGGACGGCGCGCGGCTCGCCGGCCGCATGGCTCCGTCGAGCGAGGTCCCGATGCACACGGGCATCTACCAGCACGACCGACCGGGCGCGATCGTCCACACGCACTCGCCGTGGGCGACGACGATGGCGACGCTCGGCCGGAAGCTCCCACCGGTCCACTACATGATCGCCGCGGTCGGCCGGGAGGTGCCCCTCGCCGACTACGCGCCGTACGGGACCGAGGAACTGGCCGCGAACGTCGTCGCCGCGATGGCCGAGGCCGACTCCGACGCCGCGATCTTAGCGAACCACGGCTTGGTCGTCACGGGGCCGGACGTCGAGACGGCGGTCGAGAACACCCGTCACGTCGAGGACATCTGCCGGCTCTACCTGCGCGCGTCGGCCGTCGGCGAGCCGCACGTCCTCTCCGACGAGCAGATGGCGGCCGTCGAGGAGCGCTTCGAGAGCTACGGGCAGCAGCCGGACGCGGAGTAGGGCAGCCGGACGCGGAGTGGATCCCGGCCGCTCCGGCAGTCGACCGGCCTTATAAATACAGGGGCAGGTTACGGGATCGGTATGACAGACACGGAGCCGGCACCGGCGGTCGCCGAGACCGCCGAGTCGATCGCGACGATGGAGATCCGCGGGGCGGCGACCATCGCCTCCGCGGCCGCCGAGGCGCTCGCCGAGCAGGCGGAGGCGGCGGCCGAGGCGGACGCGACCGCGGCCGACCCCGAGGCGTTCCGCGCCTCGATGCGCGCCGCGGCCCGGACCCTCCGCGAGACGCGCCCGACGGCGGTGTCGCTGCCGAACGCGCTCCGGTACGTCCTCCAGCGGATGGAGGGCGACTCGGTCGACCGGCTCCGCCGGAGCGTCGTCGACGCGAGCGAGGCGTTCGTCCGGCAGCTCGACCGCGCGCAGGAGGACCTCGGGCGGGTCGGGGCGAACCGCCTCACCGACGGCGACACGGTGATGACGCACTGTCACTCCACCGACGCGCTCGCGTGTATCGAGGCGGCCGTCGAGCAGGGGAAGTCGATCTCGGCGGTCGTCAAGGAGACGCGCCCCCGACAGCAGGGCCACATCACCGCCGAGCAGCTCCGCGACGCGGGCGTCCCCGTCACGCTCATCGTCGACTCCGCGGCGCGGCGGTACCTCGACGAGGTCGACCACGTCGTCGTCGGCGCGGACTCGATCGCCGCCGACGGCGGCGTCATAAACAAGATCGGCACGTCGGGGCTCGCGGTCAACGCCCGCGAGCGCGGGGTGCCGATCATGACCGCGGCGCAGACGATCAAGCTCCACCCCGAGACGCTGACGGGCCACACCGTCGAGATCGAGATGCGCGACGAGAGCGAGGTGATCGCGCCCGAGACCCGCGACGAGGTCGGCGAGATCGCGGTCGAGAACCCCGCGTTCGACGTGACGCCGCCGCGGTACATGGACGCGATCGTCACCGAACAGGGGCAGTTCCCGCCGGAGAGCATCGTGACGCTGATGCGGGAGCTGTTCGGCGAGGGCGCCGCCGAGCCGTGGGCGGAACCATGAGCGAGGGCGAGCGTCCCGCGGACGGCTCCGCCGCCCCCGACGAGGGCGGAGGAGGCGACGCGGGGTCCCCGGACGACGGCGGGGTCGACGACTGGGACGAGACCGTCGCGGAGTGGGACCGCGAGGTCGACGAGTGGGAGGGCGACGCCCCCGACGCCGCGGACGACGCGGGTGCCGCGGACGCCGCGAACGGGGGACTCGCGGACGACGACGCGGACGCCGCCCACGAGGGGCTCGGGGGCGACGACGCGGACCCTGCCGTCGACCGCGACCCCGACCTCAGCCCCGGCGACGCCCGCGTGCCGAAGGTCGTCGCCGCGGGCCACATCAACTGGGACGTGACGATCCACGTCGACCGGCTCCCCGAACCGGACGGCGAGACGCGGATCGACCGGCTCGAACAGTCCGGCGGCGGCAGCGCCGCGAACGTCGCGGTCGGGCTCGTCGACCTCGGCGGCCAGTCGGTCGTCTACGGCAGCGTCGGCGGCGACGAGTCGGGCGCGCTGGCGCTGCGCGAGCTCGCCAGCGCCGGCGTCGACCCCGGGCAGGTGCTCGTCGACGCCGCCGAGCCGACCTCGGTGAAGTACGTCGTCGTCGACGGCGACGGCGAGCTGCTCATGCTCGCGAACGACGGCGCGAACGAGTCGTTCTCCGCGGCCGGGCTCGACCGCGACACGCTCGCGGCCGCCGACCACCTCCACCTCACCGGGCAGCAGCCGGAGACCGCCGCGGCGCTCGCGACGGCGGCCGCCGAGGCGGGCGCGACCCGGAGCTTCGACCCCGGGCGGCGCGTCGCGGACCGCGAGTTCGACGCCGCGCTCCACGCCAGCGACGTGCTCTTCCTCAACGACCGGGAGGCCGACGCGCTCGCGGCCGCGACCGACGTCGACCCGTGGGAGCCGGACGACCGCGTCGTCGCGATCAAGCTCGGCGACGAGGGGGCGACGGTCCGCACGCCGCACGGTAGCGTCTCGCACCCCGGGTTCGACGTCGACCCGGTCGACACCACCGGCGCGGGCGACGCCTTCGCGGCCGGGTTCCTCGCGGCCGCGCTGCGGGAACCGGAGATCACCGCCGACGGGTTCTCGCACGACCCGCGCGACTATCAGGTGCCGATCCTGGTCGGCAACGCCTGCGGCGCGGTCGCGACCGAGTCCGTGACGGCGCGGACCGACCTCTCGTGGGACCGCGTCCGCGAGACGATGGGCGAGTCACCCGAGACGGACCTCCTCATCGAGGTCCGCGCCTGAGGCGTCCGCCACGCCGCTGCCGAGGGGTCGCCCGCCGCCGCGGACTCAGTCGTCGTTCCGCACCGTCCCCGTCTCGCCCCAGCCGTCGGTGACGGACAGCCGCGCCGCCTCCGGGAGCGGGTCGCTCGTGACTCGGAGCAGCGCGGCCGGGTAGGTGATCGCCTCGCCGCAGGCCACCTCCTCGTCTTGCGGCCCCCGAACCGTCGCGTCCGCGACGAGGGTTCCGTCCTCGACGGCGACCCCGCCGAACGCGACCTCGTCGTGACAGGTGGTCGGCCCGACGGACTCGAGGTAACAGAGCACGGACTCCTCGAAATCGGTCTCCTCGACGAAGGCGCGGACCGGGTCGGACGCCTCGGCGAGCAGCCACTCCGCGTCGCCCTCCTCGGCGATCACCACGCAGTAGCCGCGCCGTTCCGTCCGGCTCCACTCTTCGCGGAGGAGCGCGGTCTCGACCCGCTTGACCGCGGTCTCGACCTCGCCGTCGGTCCCGTCGCCGTTGGTTCCGTCGCTTCCGCCCCCGCCTCCGTCGCCGCCGTCGGTCCCGCTCCCGTCCGTACCCGGATCGCCGGCCCCGGTACACCCGGCGAGCGCGGCGGCGCTACCGGTCGCGATACCGTAGAGGGTCGTTCGTCGCGTGATATCGGTCATACCACGGGGTACGCGGCCGACACATAAGGACTTCGTGTAGGCGTAAACGCCTGTCTCACCAATCGCCTCGGGCGATGCCGCGGCGTTCGGCCGGCGACGACCGGTTACGCCGGAGCGAACAGCGCCTCGATCGCCTCGCCGTTGCGGCCGCCGTCGAGCCCGGCGGCGAGGCCGAGCGCGAGCGCGACGCGCGCCTTCGCGGCCGGGAGGTCGCCGGCGAACGTCACGCCGTGCTCCGCGAGCGTGACGGCACCGCCGGGGGTGCCGTACACCGGTTCCGTCGGCCCCACCGGCGGACGCCCGGCGACGACGACCGGGACCGACTCGACCGCCTCGCCGAGCGCGTCGCCGAGCGCGCCGGTGACGTTTCCGAGTCCGGTGCCCTCGACGACGACCCCGCCCACGTCCGCGTCGAGCGCGCGTTCGACCGCGCCCGCGCCGACGCCCGTCCCGGAGTGGATCACTGGCACCTCGGGGACGGCCGCCGCGGACTCGACCGCGTCCGCGAGCGGGTCGACTGAGACGCCGCGCTCGGGCGTGCGGACCAGACGCGAGGCGGCGCGGGTGAACGTCGCGACCGGTCCCGTCCCCGGCGAGGTCATCGTCGACAGCGCGTTGCTGTGGGCCTTCACCACGTCGCGGGCGGCGTGGAGCTCGTCGTCGAACGCGACGTGGACGCCCGGCGCGAACCGGCCGTCGGCGGCCGCCCGGACCGCGAGCGCGAGGTTCGCGGGCACGTCGCTGGCGGGCTCGTCGAGCCGGCGCTGCGCCCCCGTGACGACGACCGGCGCGTCGAGGTCCGTGAGGAGGTCCAGCGCGAACGCGGTGTCCGCGAGGGTGTCGGTCCCGTGCGTGACGACGACGCCGTCCGCGGGCTCGCCGTCCGCCCCGTCGACCGCCTCGCGCGCGGCGGCCGCGGTCGCGAGCACGTCTTCCCACCGGACGTCGAACCCGGGCCGTGAACACACCTCCCGAGTCGTCACCCGCGCGTGGTCGGAGACGGCCGGCACCGCCGCCACGAGGTCGTCGCCGGTCTTCTCCGGAGCTGCGCCGTCGGCGCTCGGCTCCGAGGCGATGGTGCCGCCGCAGGCGACGACCGCCACCCGCGGGCGGCCGCCGTCGGCGCGCGCGGCGGGGCGGTCTGGGTCTCTTCGGTCCTCGCGTCGATCGCGGCTGTCGGGGTCGGTCACGGTCCACCCTCACCGCCGACGGACAAAGCGGTTGGTGCCGCGGCAGTCGCTCGACCCCGGGTCCGCCGCGGCGCGGCCGCCGGACCGCGCCGAACCGAGCGGATCGGGGCGGATCTCGAAACAAAGTGTTAGCTGACTCGATAAACGGTTAAAACGTCTCTGAACGGTTTGTAAAACGACCCGATCGGTCGAGAAACGCCGTGAAATTCGTCGAACCCTCGGCGGGGTATATGTGGTCCCCCGCTGTACGCAGAAGCGTCCATGTCAACCCCCGCTCCCACGCAGATCGCCTCCGGCGAACGACTCGCCGGGCTGATGACCGGCACCGTCAAAGCCGCCGCCTTCTGGGCGGCCATCGCCATCCCGGCCGCGTACCCGGCCCTCCTGTACGCGGGACTCGACGGCGGCACCGGACGGCTGTTCGTCGCCCTGCTGTTCGCGAACGCGCTCGCGCTCGCGCTGGGCCACGATCACAAGCGCTGAGACCCGCGCCGAGCCCGACCCGCCCGCCCGTCCGACCGCCGAGGCGTCGCGTGGACACCGACGCCGCGCCCTCCCGCCCTCCTTCGGCCCGTTCTCCGCGGCCCCGCCGCCGCGTTTCGCCGCCCCTCCGGGCCGTCTTCGCGGAGTTCCTCTGTGTCCCTCTCGCGCCGTTCCCTTCCGCTCTCGAAGCGCTTACCCCGGCCCCGGTCCGACGACGGGTATGAGCGACGAGACTCGCGTCGAGTGGTGCGACTGGGGCCCGGAGGCGTTCGCCGAGGCTGACGAGCGCGACCGCCCGGTGCTGCTCTCGCTGTCGGCCACGTGGTGCGAGGGCTGTCACGAGATGGACGCGATCACCTACGCGGAGCCGCGGATCGCCGCCAACGTCAACGAGGGGTTCGTCCCCGTCCGCGTCGACGTCGACCGCCACCCGCGGGTGCGCGAGCGGTACAACATGGGCGGGTTCCCGACCACCGCCTTCCTCACGCCCGGGGGGAAACTGCTGACGGGCGCGGGCTACCTCGACGTCGACGGGATGCGGCAGGTCTTGGAGTCCGTCCGACAGATGTGGACCGACAAGGGTCGCGACGCGGGGCGCGTCCCCCGCGCGCTCGACGCCGACCTGCCGCCGAGCGGCGAGCTGACCGACGAGATAGAGAGCCACTTGGCCGGGCAGCTGGAGGTGAAGTACGACGCGGACCACGCCGGCTGGGGGACGGACGCGAAGTTCCCCGTACCCCGCACCGTCGAGTTCGCGCTGAAGCGCGACCGGAACCGCGCGCTCCGCACGCTCGACGCGGTCCGCGACCACCTCACCGACGACGTCGACGGCGGGTTCTTCCGCTACGCGGGGACGCCCGACTGGGGCGACGTCGCCTACGAGAAGCCGCTCGACACGAACGCCGCCGTGACTCGCGCGTTCGCGAACGCCTTCCTCTACACCGGCGACGAGGTCTATCTCGACCCCGCGCTCGACGCCGTCGGCTTCCTCACCGACGACCTCTGGACCGGCTACGGCGTCGGCGGCAGCCTCGGCCCCGGGCTCGGTCGCGCCTACTACGCCGCGCCCGCCGCGGACCGCGCGGACCTCGACGAGCCCCGCCGCGACCTGACGGTGTTCGCCGGCGGCAACGCGCTCGCCGCGGACGCGCTGCTCGCGGTGGCCGCCTACACCGACAACGAGGCGGCGCGGGAGTACGCGGACCGGATCCTCGACGGGCTCGAACGCGACCTGATCGACGTCGAGACCGGCGCGGTGACCCACTACCGCGGCGGCGACGACGCCGGCGAGACCGACCTGCTGGAGGACGCCGCCCGCGTCGTCGGGGCGTACGTCCGCGCCGCCGGCGTCCGCGGCGAGGGCGTCGACGTCGCCCGCGCGGTCGCGGACCGAGCGATCGACCGGCTGCGCGTCGACGGCTCGTTCGTCGACGGCCCGCGCTCCGGCTCGGGGCTGCTCGACCGGGCGTTCCGCCCGCTCGACGCCAACGTCGAGATGGCGACGGCGCTCCTCGACCTGGCGGCGCTGACCGGCGAGGACCGCTACCGCGAGGTCGCCCGGGAGACGGCCGAGGCGTTCGCCGGCGCGACCGAGCGGCTCGGCGTTCAGGTCGCCGCCTACGGGAGCCTCGCCGGTCGGCTCCGGCGGGGCACGACCGTCATCGCGGTCGGGACCGAGCCCGGCAGCGACCTCCACCGCGCCGCGTGGCGGGTCGCCGACCACGAGAAGGTGGTCGCGCCGAGCGCCCACGAGGCCGACGCGCCCGCGCCGCGGACGGTCCCCGAGGGGACCGCGGTCGTCCTCGCGGGCGACGCCGCCTCCGAGCCGGCGGAAACGCCGGCCGAGTTGATGGACCGGGTCGGCGACGCGGTGCGGTAAGGGTCGCGGAGGCGCCCCGCCGACCCGTCGGCGGGCTCCACGTCGAACGGCGGCTCGCCCGGTCCGTGTCGGCTCGGATCGTAAACGGGCGACGCGTTTATACCGGTGCCGGGGCATCCCCGTGTATGGCATCTCTCCGCGACCTGGGGCTCTCCGAGTACGAGGCCCGGGCGTACCGCGCGCTCCTCCGGACCGGCCCGACGACGGCCAAGGACCTCTCGCGGGCCAGCGAGGTCCCGATGGGCCGGATATACGACGTGCTCAACAGCTTGGAGCAGCACAACCTCGTCCGTAGCCAGGCCGCCAGCCGGCCGAAGAAGTACGTCGCGGTCGAGCCGGACGCCGCGCTCGACCGCCTGCTCGACGAGAAGAAGCGGGAGCTCCGGACGCAGGCCGAGCAGTACGAGTCGGTGGTCGACGAGCTGTCGTCCGAGCTCGACGCCGGCGAGCCCGTCGACGGCCAGTTCTGGACCGCGGCGGTCGGCGCGGAGGAGGCGACGGACCTCCTCTTGGAGCGGATCGCCGCGGCGGAGCGCCGCGTGGTCGTGGTCGCGGGCGCGCCGGCGACCGGCTTCGACCTCGGGACGGTCGGCGAGCGCGTGACCGCCGAGCTGGAGTCCGCGCTCGAACGCGGCGTGGAGATCCGCGTCCTGCTGTCGCCGGCGACGGTCGACGAGCTCCCGCGGAGCGTCGGCCGCCGGTACACCTCGGAGCTGGCCGAGGTGGACGGGTTCGAGGTCCGCACGTCGCCGGGCGTCGACGGGACATTCAACGTGTTCGACGAGATAGAGGTGTGTATCGAGGTGCCGCACCCGCTGTCGGCCGACGAGCCGTTCGCGATGATCGACGTGAAAGACGTGGAGTTTGCGACGAGCGTGAAAGAGCAGTTTGAGCCGCGGTGGGCCGAGGCGGAGCCGCTAACGTTCGGATAAGCGACTGGCGACGACTGTTTATGAACGAGGGTGCGGCGGCGCGTGCCGACGAGCGGCCGGAGGCTGCGAGTCGCACGCGCGAGGTCGTCGGGCTGCGCCCGACTGCCAGAGAATCTTCGATTCTTGCTGGAGTCAGTCGCCGGAGCGAAGCGAGGGCGACTGACGAGGCTGGGGAGGCGTGAGGTGCGGTCGCGGTGCTGTGCGGGGCGGGACTCAAATGGGCAGCCGCGAGGCGGGCGCAGGCGTTCACGAGAGCGAAGCTCTCGTGAGCCAATCAGAACGCTTTGCGTTCTGATGACGACGTAAGCACTGGAAGGAGCGAACGAAGTGAGCGACTGAAGCGCGCAACGAGCGTGCGCCCGCCTCGCGGCTGGGGCTTTGGAACTGTTCTCCCCAGCGCTACTGGCTGCTTATAACCAACCACCGGAAACGCGTCGACTTACTCAGCAACGCTCAGCGACCGCGACAGGACGCACTTATCGGTCGAGTTCGCCGCGGAGGTCGCCCATCGTGACCTCGCGTTCCGCGTGAGCGTTGTGCTGGTGGATCGACTCGTCGTTCGACTGTTTCATGCGGATCACGGCGTCGTCGGAGAGGTGGCCGAACTCCTCGACGGTCCCCTCGGCGAGCGCGCGGACGCAGTCCTCGACGAACTTCGCGTCGGCGTGGGCCTCGTAGGTCATGTGGTCCTCGTCGGGCCGCTTCGCCATGTTGTAGATGCGCGCGCTCATCGAGTCGCGGGCGATGTCGATCACGTCTCGGAGGTCGACGTCCGGGTGTCCGTCGGTCGTGATCGTCAGCGTCGCGTGGCCGCGCTGGGAGTGGCCCGGCTGCGGGACGGCGTCGAGGAACTCCTCGGTCGTCTCCTCGTCGACGCCCAGCTGAGCGAGCTTGTCGCGGGCTCGCGACTCGCTCATCCCCTGCGAGCAGGGGCAGACGGTCATCCCGGTGACCTCCGCGCCGATCTCCTCGCGCGTCCCGTCCTCCGTCGCCTCGGCGCTGGCGACGATGGTCGCCGTGCTCTGCGTCTCGATGTCGGAGGCGGGGGTGTTCTCGCGGGTGACGAGCTCCGCCGTCATCGACACCTCGGCGGTGGTGGTGTAGTCGTGCTTCTCGAGGAGCCGCTCGGCGGCGTCGCCGCAGACGTCCTCGACGCGGTACGCCTCTTCCCGGGTGATGTCCTCGAGGATCTCGTCGACCGTCGCGAGGTTCCGCGACATGTCGATCCCCTTGCGACCGCTCGGGAGGTCGACGAACACTTCGAACTCTGCCATGAGGACGATCGGCCGCTTGTCGCCGCGCGCCAGCTTGACGAGTTTCTCCACGCCGGTGACGCCGACCTGCGAGAGCCCGACCGTGACGTCGGGGGACGACGCCTGTACGTCCGGCAGCTGATGACTCATTACCAACATGATAGGGACTCTCGGGATTAGCCCTTTCGAAAGGGGGAGGTACGTCTGGTAGTCGCGCGCGTGCGCTCCGGTCGCGCGTGCGATTCCGGTCGCGCGTGCGAGCCGGACGCACCGCCGGTTCCCGCGTGTGAGACGCCCACGTTCCGCGGGTCGTAACGCACGATTTATAACGGCGGCAGCGGAAGGTGTCCCAAGACCATGCCGAGTTCCAATGGGCCACAGAAGGCGACTCGCGACAAGCTCTCGAACAAACCCCGCAACCGCGGCACCTCCCCGCCGCAGCGAGCGATCCAGGAGTTCGACGAGGGGTCGCAGGTCCACCTCAAGATCGACCCGAGCGTCCCCAAGGGCCGCTTCCACCCGCGCTTCGATGGCCGGACGGGCACCGTCGTCGGCAAGCAGGGGTCGGCGTTCAAAGTCGAGATTCCGGACGGCGGCAAGACGAAGACCCTCATCGTCACCGCCGCCCACATGCGGGCCCAGCAGAACTGAGATGACGATCTTCAAAGAGAAGATCGACGAGGAGTACGTCACCACCTCCGAGGCCAAGGAGATCCTCGTGGAGATCGAAGACGAGCGCGCGGCCGACGAGGAGCGCGATCTCCGCTACGAGCTGGCCCGCGCGATCGAACACGTCAACCGCTTCGCGGAGCTCGACGCCGACGAGTCCCGCGAACTCGTCGAGGAGCTGACCGACCTCGATCAGGTCGACGTGCCGACCGCCGTGAAGATCACCGACCTGCTCCCCGAGGACCGCACGGAGCTCCGCTCGGTGTTCGCGCAGGAGCGCTACTCGCTCGACGGCGAGGAGCTCGACGAGATCCTCGACGTCGTCGCGAAGTACGCCTGACCGCGGGTCCCTCCGGCCCGACGGGGCGAGGCGGCTCGCCGACGCGTTCTCTCAGACGTCCGCCCGCAGAGCGGGTCGCACGCCCCGGACCCGCGCCCGTCATCGGTCGCGACCGGCCTCGACGGCGATCGTCCCGAAGACGCGCCGCTCGCGCTCGCGGACCGCGGCGCGGTCGTCGAGCGCCCGCCGCGCCGCGGCGGTCCGCGCCGCCAGTTCGCCGAGGGGATCGTCGGTCCGCGCGTCGAAGAGGCGACCGTTCAGCGCCACGAACGTCCGGAGCGCGGCGTTCGCCGCCCGGTTTCCCTCCGGGACGAACGCTGCGACGACGACCGCGTCCGCGAGGTCGCACCACCGGCTCACCACCCGGTACGGGTCGGCGAAGAGCGACGTGACGAACGTCGCGAGGACGCCGTCCGCGGCCGCGACCGGCGGGCGCTCGGCGTCGGCCTCGACGAGCGAGACGTTCTCCCAGCCGCGCCGCTCGACGAGCCCCGCCGCGCGGTCGAGCATCCGCGGCGAGACGTCGACGCCGACGACGCGCCCGCGCCGGCCGACGGCGCCGCGGAGCGCGGGGAGGTTCACTCCCGGCCCGCAGCCGAACTCGACGACCGCGTCGCCCGGGGCGAGATCCAGCGCGTCGACGCAGGCGGCGCGGACGCCGCCGACGGACGCCGTGGCCCGCGCGAACCAGTCGTAGGCGCGGGCCCACGCGTCGTAGCTGCGGCGGATCCGGCGCAGTCGCGTCCCATCTCGCGGCGCGGTGTCCCCTGAGCCGCCGTCGGGGGTCACGAGTCGACGCCGAGGGCCGCCGGCGGCGTCTTCGGCCACCACCGCGCCGGCCCGTCGCGGGCGACCGTCGAGTGACACTGCTCCGAGTCCGTACAGCCCCGCGGCCGCTGGTAGGCGATCCCCCGCTCGGCCAGGTACGACACGTACCCGTCGTCGACGCGGTCCAGCTTCTCGTGACACACCCAGCGGTCGCCGCACGTCCCGGCCGCGACGTTCCGGTACGGGCAGGTGAACGTCGTGCGTTCGGCCCCGCTCTCCGACGCGGTCTCGTCGATCCGCACGCCGACGGCCCGGTACGCGAGCCGGAGCCGCCGGACGACCGCGCTCGGCGACGACGCGCCGAGGAACAGCCCGTGCGCGAGCGCGTACCCGAAGTCGTGGAGCAGCCGCTCGCCCCGCGTCAGCGACGCCCGCTCCCCCTCCAGCCGCGACCGCAGGGTGCCGTACCACTCCGCTATCTCGCGGACGTCGTCGCGCAGCGCCGCGGCCTCCGCGAGCGCTGCCCGCCGCTCTGTCAGGGCCGTGGGACCGTCGGAGAGGCGGAACGACGGCACCGCCTCGACGTGTTCGAGCACCCGCTCGCGGAGGCAGTCGCCGTCCGCGTGCGCCGCGGCGCGTCGGCGGAGTTCGGGGTACCAGTCCCGAATCAGCGCGCCGTACGCGCCGTCGAGGAGGTCGTCGACCCGTCCGAGGTCCGCTGCCCCGTTCGCCTCGCCGCGATCCGCCTCGCCCGTCCCGCCGCGGCCCGCCCCGTTCGCTTCGCCCGTCTCGGCGGTCGCTCCGGGGAACGCCTCGACGAGCCGCACCACCGCCGCCGGCTCCGGTTTCGCCATGGTACCATGTGGCACTCGACGCTCTTGAATCCGCCCGTCGGGGGTCGCGGTCGCCTCGGGCTCGCCAGCGGTTTTTTCACCGCTCGGAGCGTTAAACGATACATGAACCACGCCGACGGCGGCGGGACGCCGGAGGACGATCGAACGGGCGGCGACGCCGCCGCGGACGCCGGGGAGACGCCGGACGAAGACGCGGGCGGCGACGGCGACGACGGGCCGACCGCCGTCCTGCTCGACGTGTTGGTCAACGGCCGTCCGGACGACGACCGCCCGCAGTCCCGCAAGTCGCCGGTGGCGTACGGGCTCGGTGCCGACTCGTTCGCGCTGTACGAACTGATGCTCGCCGACGGCGCGGACGTCTCGGTCGGCGACCGGATCGGGCTGGACGGCCCCGACGTCGGGCGATACAAGGAGGTGGCCTTCGACGACCTCACCCGGAACGCGGCCGCGGAGATCGAGTACGCGGCCGAGGCGATCGTCGAGGCCGACGAGGGGCGGTTCGTCGACTTCTACAACGAGGCTGGACCGATCACCCTCCGGCTCCACCAGCTGAACCTGCTGCCGGGGATCGGCAAGAAGCTGCGGAACGACCTGCTGGACGAGCGGAAGCGCGGCCCGTTCGAGAGCTTCGAGGACGTCGAGGAGCGCATCGCCGGCCTCCACCGGCCCCGAGAGGTGATCCTCGAACGGATCGTCGAGGAGGTCCGCGAGTCCGACCTGAAATACCGGACGTTCGTCGGCCGCGAGGACTGACCGACTGCGGGCTCGCGCCCCTCGCGAGCGGAGACACGACCGGGGAGCCGCCGCGACGCCCCCGAAACGAGACTTTTACCCGAACACCGCGCGTATCTCGGCCATGACCGACTCACCGACGGGTGAAGCCGCCGGCTACGGGAGCCGCGACCCCGACGCGCTCGCGCGGCGGGCCGGCGCGCGGGCGGACCCCGACCGCGACCAGCACTTCCTCGTCGACGACCGGGTCCTCGACCGGATCCCCGGCTACCTCCCGGCCGACGCCGACGGGAGCCACCTCCTCGAGATCGGCGGCGGCGCGGGCGCGCTCACGGACCGCCTGCTGGCGGCGGCGACGGCCGACTCGGCCGCGGACCCCGGCCGCGTCACCGTGATCGAGCGCGACGGGACCTTCGCCGACTTCCTCCGCGAGGAGTTCGCCGCCGCGGTCGACGGCGGCCTCCTCGACGTGGTCGAGCGCGACGCGCTCGACGTCGACCTCCCCCCGTTCTCGGCCTGCGTCGCCAACCTCCCGTACGGCGTCTCCTCGGAGATCGCCTTCCGCCTGCTCCCCGAGAAGAAGCCGCTCGTGTTGATGTTCCAGGCCGAGTTCGCCGACCGGATGGTCGCGTCGGCGGGCGAGTCCGAGTACGGCCGCCTCTCGGTGTCGGCGCAGCACTACGCCGACGTGGAGGTCGTCGAGCGCGTCCCCAAGGAGGCGTTCGACCCGCAGCCGGCCGTCGAGAGCGCCGTCGTCCGCTGTACGCCGCGGGACCCCGACTACGTCGTCGGCGACGAGGCGTTCTTCCTCCGGTTCGTGAAGGCGCTGTTCACCCAGCGGCGAAAGACGGTGCGGAACGCGGTGCGGAACACGGCGCACATCTCCGGGCTCGACGAGCCGGAGGCCGTCGTCGACGCGGCCGACGAGGAGCTGCTGAGCAGTCGGCCGGGCACGCTGGACCCGGCGGCGTTCGCCGCGCTGGCGGAGTTGGCCCGCGAGCACGGCTCCCCCACGGAGGCGTGACGATGACCGGGTGGATCGGGCTGCTGGCGGATTTTCAGCGCGCGCTCGCGGGCAACTTCGGGCGGTTCGCCGCTTCGGTGGGTATCGTCGCGGGCGTCGTCGCGGTCCGGCTGCTCACCCGGTGGCTGAAGCGCGGCGACCGCGACCTCAGCTCCACGCAGCGGCTCCTGTTGTCGACCGCGGTCGGCGTCGCCACCGCCGCGGGAGCGATCGCGCTGATCGCGGTGTGGGACCAGAGCGGCGCGCTCTTCGAGACCGCCCGGTCGGCGCTGACCGCGAACCAGCTGTCGAACGTCGTCCTCGGCGTGATCCTCCTGGCGATCGCGTACGCGCTCACGGACTTCCTCGGGGGCGTCATCCGCGAGATCGGCGGCGAGAGCGCGTCGATCTCCCAACACCAACAGGAGGTGATCCTCCGGATCACGCAGCTGACCGTCTACACGACCGCGCTGGTCGCGGTCGTCGGCCTGTTCACCGACAACGTCGGGGGCCTCCTCGTCGGCGCGGGGTTCCTCGGCATCGTGGTCGGGATGGCGGCCCGCCAGACGCTCGGCGCGATACTGGCCGGGTTCGTGCTGATGTTCTCCCGGCCGTTCGAGGTCGGCGACTGGGTCGAGGTCGGCGACCACGAGGGGACGGTGACGGAGATATCGATCATGAGCACGCGGCTGCGGTCGTTCGACGGCGAGGTGATCACGATGCCGAACGACGAGGTCCGCTCGGGGTCGATCGTCGACCGCTCGCGCCGGAATCGGCTCCGGATCGAAGTCGAGGTCGGCGTCGACTACGACACCGACGTCGAGCGCGCGGCCGCGGTCGTCGAGGCGGCCGCCGCGGGCGTCGAGGATGTCGCCGAGATGCCCGAGCCGAACGCCGTGACGAAGCGGTTCGGCGACTCGGCGGTCGTCCTCGGGCTCCGCTACTGGATCCGCAACCCGAGCATGCGGAAGCGCTGGCGGACCCAGACCGCCGCGATGAACGCGGTGAAGGGCGCGCTCGAAGCCGAGGGGATCGTCATCCCGTTCCCGCAGCAGACGCTCTCCGCTCGCGCGGAGGGGGCCTCCGGGCCGCAGTTGGACGCGTCGGTGGAGGGTCGCGCGGCGACGCGTCCCGGCTCCGCCGGCGCGGACGGTGACGCGGAACCGACGACCGGCGAGTCCGGCGGCGCGAGCGAGGGCGACGGAGGGGGGGCCGACCGATGACCGGCGACGCGAGCGAGGGCGACCTCGCGGCGCGCCGCGGCCTCGACGACGCCGTCGTCTACCAGCCGGCCGAGGACTCCGGCCTGCTCGCGGAGGCGGCGGTCGCGGAGGCGCACGGCCGCGTGCTGGAGGTGGGCACGGGGTCGGGGTGGGTCGCCGCGCGGGTGGCGACCGAGCGCGACCTCGACGTGGTCGGCAGCGACCTCAACCCGCACGCCGCGCGACAGGCGCGCGACCGCGGCGTCGAGGCCGCGGTCGCCGACCTCCTCTCGCCGTTCCGCGCGGACGCGTTCGACACGGTGTGTTTCAACCCGCCGTACCTGCCGACCGACCCCGAGAACGAGTGGGGCGACTGGATGGAACGCGCGCTCTCGGGCGGCGAGTCCGGGCGGGAGCTCATCGAGCCGTTCCTCGCGGACGTGGGCCGCGTCCTCGCGCCCGACGGGGTCGTCCTCCTGCTCGTCTCCTCGCTCACCGGGTACGACGAGGTCCTCGCCCTGATCGAGGAGGCCGGTTTCGCGGCCGACCCGGTCGTCGAGGAGTCGTTCCCCTTCGAGACGCTCACGGTGCTGGCGCTGCGCCGGGCGTAGCGAGGTCCCACGGCGTCGGATTACCACAGGACATAACAGACATTAGCAAATATTATACGACGGTATATCCAACAATCGGTGATGACCGAACGTGTCGCGGCGACGCCGGGGCTGTATCCGCTCCCGGACCGGGCGAAAGAGACGCTCTCGGACCTGAAGGGGCACCAGAAGGGGGACCTCCTGAGCGGCGATGAGAGCGAGGCGATCGTGGTGGAGTACGACGAGGTACGCGCCGAGTACGTCGACGACCAGCTGGACGCCGGCCTCGACCTGATCAGCGAGGGCCAGGGCCGCTGGGACGACGTGATCGCGCACCCGCTGACCGTCAGCGACGCCGTCGAGACCGGCGGCATCGTCCGGTACTACGACAACAACAACTTCTACCGCGACCCACGGGTCGTCGACGACCTCGACTTCTCGGGTGACGTGGCCGGCGAACTGGCGAAGGCCGCGGACCTGCTCGCCGACGCCGACGAGGCCGACGACGCGTCGCTCGCGGCGACGCTCCCCGGGCCGTACTCGCTCGCGGACCTCGCGACGGACGAGCGCTACGGCGACGCGGCCGAGTTCCAGGCCGCCATCGCCGAGTTCCTCGCGGGCGAGGTCGAGGCGTTCCCCGAACACGAGACGCTGTTCCTCCTCGAACCGTCGCTCGTCACGAACCCGCCCGCCGAGGGCGACGAGTCGACCGCGACCGACGCGATATCGACTGTCGCCGACGCCACCGACGCCGACGTGGTCGTCCAGACGTTCTACGGCGCGCTCGGCGAGAAGCTGTACGCGCACCTCGTCGACGAGGCGGGGGCGGACGCGCTCGGCCTCGACCTGGTCGCCGGCGACCGCGACGACACCGTCTACAACGTCCAGGAGTTCGGCTCCACGGACTCGCTGTCGCTCGGGCTCGTCGACGGACAGAACACGCTCGTCGAGGAGCCGGAGACGATCGCGGAGCGCGTCGAGTGGTTCGAGTCGCAGATCCCGCTGGAGGGGTTCGACCGGACATACCTCACGCCGAACACCGAGCTGTTCTACCTGCCGACGAACAAGTACCGCGAGAAGCTGAACGCGCTCGCCGCCGCCGCGGAGGTGCTCGACTGATGGTCCGAAACCCCGAAGCCAACCGCGACCAGTTCCGCCCGACCGATCACCCGAACGACGCGTTCCTGCTGACGACCGTCGTCGGCTCGTACCCGAAGCCGAAGTGGCTCAACCGCGCCGACGAGCTCGTCGACGACCCCGACTCGAAGTTCGACGCGGCCGACCTCGAGGAGGCGCACGACGACGCCTGCCGGCTCATCACCCACGAACACGAGCGCGCCGGCCTCGACACGGTCGTCGACGGCGAGATGCGCCGCAGCGAGATGGTGGAGTTCTTCGCCGACCGCATCGACGGCTACGAGTTCAACGGGCCGGTGAAAGTGTGGGGCCACAACTACTTCGACAAGCCGAGCGTGGTCGAGGAGGTCGAGTACGACGAGCCGTGGCTCGTCGACGAGTTCGAGTTCACCTCGAACGCCGCCGAGCGCCCGGTGAAGGTCCCGATCACGGGCCCGTACACGCTCGGCTTCTGGGCGTTCAACGAGGCGTACCCCTCCACCGAGGAGCTGGTGTACGACCTCGCGGACCTCGTCAACGAGGAGGTCGAGAAGCTGGTCGAGGCGGGCGCGCGCTACATCCAGATCGACGAGCCCGCGCTGGCGACGACGCCGGAGGACCACGCCATCGTCGGCGAGGCGCTCGAACGCATCGTCTCGGGGATCGACGAGGACGTCCGGATCGGCCTCCACGTCTGTTACGGCGACTACTCCCGGATCTACCCCGAGATCAACGACTACCCGATCGACGAGTTCGACGTGGAGCTGTGTAACGGCGACTTCGAGCAGATCCCGACGTTCACCGACCCCGAGTTCGAGCCCGACCTCGCGCTCGGCGTCGTCGACGCCCACACCGCCGAGGTCGAGCCGGTCGAGGAGATCAAAGCGAACATCCGGCAGGGGCTCCGCGTCGTGCCGCCGGAGAAGCTCACGATCTCGCCCGACTGCGGCCTGAAGCTGCTCCCGCGCGAGGTCGCGTACGGCAAGACCGAGAACATGGTGACCGCCGTCCGCGAGGTCGAGGCGGCGATCGACTCCGGCGCGATCGACCTCGACGACCCGCTCGCGGACGACTGAGCCCGAGCCGTCGAACTCGGTCTGCGCACCTCGCGCCGCGCCGGCCGCTCGTTTCTCCCTACGTGTCCGCGACGAGCACCCCGTCGGCGACCGGCCCTCCCGTCGCCCGGACGCGAGCGCGCGTCGGGTATACGAACTACCGAGCGCGGTCGGTCGCATCGACGCCCAAACCCCCCGCCCGATGAACTCGGGCGTGCCGCCCGATCCGTCGGTCCGGTACTGTCTCCGATAGCTCGATCCAAATGCTTATAAACAAACTTATCAAGAATAATATGATAGTTGGAAGAAGACATTTCGTCGCTGCGGCGGGCGCAAGTGTGCTCGCTTCGACCGCCGGATGTAGCGGAGACGACACGTCTGGAGAAGCGGCCGAGCCCGACATCGAAACGACGGACGGTCCGGCCGAGTTCGCGGTGTACGACGTCAGTTGGAGCGACGGCACCGACGTTGCGGTCGACACGGGTGCCACCCTCGATATCGTCATCGGAAACCGCGGCGGCGAGCCGGGCGAACTGGAGTTTCAGGCGGTAATCGAGAGCCTAGAAAGCGAAGCCGCGCCGCCCGTTCGGGCCGAAACCTCCACGATCGAAGAGCCGATCGGAAGCGGTGACACCGTCACGGTGACGACCGAGACCCTCGACTTCGGATACGCCGGTCGGTACGAGGTCACCGGTGCGGACGGGTCCGACGACCGGATCCCGACGGCCGACACCGCGGACGGGGACACCGAGATCGACATCCTTCCCCGACGTGCGTCAGGGGAAGAGACACAGCAGTTAGGGAACGAACTCCGGCTCACCGTCGAGGAGGTCACATTCGAGCAACACCTCCACTACACCACCGTCCGCACCGGCTTCTTCAGCAGCGACGAACGGGTCGGAGTCCACAGCGCACTGAACGACCAGACCTTGGCCCTCGTCCACGCGACGGTCGAAAACGCCGGAAACAACGGAACAACACTCGACGGCGGGAAATTCACGTTCGCCGGCGAGAGGCCGCTACGGGACCTCGGCGGCTCGTCGCTCGACAGCGTCCGCGACGTCGACGGCTCTCCCCTCGACGGCGCGTCGGTAAACCCCGGGAGCTCGGTCAGCGGATGGCTCCTGTTCAACGTCCCTCGCGACGCCCTCGACGACGCGTCCCTCGCGTTCCACCGCGACTCCACCGCCGCACCCGCAGATGTCATCTGGGACGTCGCGCTCGGCGAGGTCGATCTCCCCGCCTTCGAGCTCGTGGATATGGACGTTCCCTCCGAGCGCGCGGAGGGGACGCAGGAGTTCGAGTTCACCATCCGCAACGCGGGCGACGGCGTCGGCACCTTCCGCGGTGAGATCGAGTGGCGCGAGGGTACGAGCGGGGAGTGGGACGGACTACTCGAGGGGAACGCGCAGCTCTCCGCCCGCGTGCCCGCCGGGTCGGAGACCACCGTCACGACCGGGAGCGACAACGACGAGCTCTACAACACGTACGAGTACCGACTCAACCCGTTCGGTGCGACGTTCGTCATCAAGGCGAGCGAGTAGACGGCCCCACCCGGCTCGGCGACCAGCATTTATACACCCCGCCGACCCCAGAGCCGACATGGACATCGGCGTGACCGTCGGCGACGACCTCGACCGCCTCGCGACGTCGCCGGCGCGGTTCGACTTCTGTGAACTCGGCGTCGGCGAGCCGACGCTCGTCCCCGGAGAGATCGATCCCGGCCGCCTGACCGACGCGCTCGCCGGTCGGGACCTGCTCGTTCACCTCCCGTACAGCCAGCGGCTGGCCAGCTACGTCCCCGAGGTGAACGACGCCATCGTCGGCTACCAGCGCCGCCTCTTGAGCGCGGCCGGCGACCTCGGCGCGGAGAAGGCGGTCCTCCACGCCACCTCCGCCGACCGCGACGACGTCGACTTCCGGGAGACCGCCGCCGACCAGCTCCGCCAGGTCGCGGACGCGGGCCGCGAGGCGGGCGTCGAGGTCGTCGTCGAGAACGTCGGGCACCAGCACGCGGGGCTCCAGCTCTCCGTCCTCGGCGACCTCGCGCGCGAGACCGGCACCCCGGTCTGCTTCGACGTGGGCCACGCGTACATGGAGGGCGGCAACAAGGCGATACGGCGGTTCCTCCGGAGCCACGGCGACCGGGTCTCGCACCTCCACTGCCACGACGTGCGCCGCCGGGGCGACACGCACCTCCCGGTCGGGGCCGGCGAGGTCGACTACGGGGTCGTGGCGTCCGAACTCGACGGCTTCGACGGGACGGTCGCTCTGGAGGTGTTCACCGACGACGAGTCGCTGCTCGTCGACTCGGCCGAGCGCGTCGCCGACCGGCTCGGCGTCGCCTTTTAATAGTCGTTCAGGCCGACCGGTCGTCCGCGTTCGCGTCGCCCGCGTCGTCCGCGTCGCCGTCACCCGTGTCGTCCGCTTCGGACGCGTCTCCGGCCGCGTCGGCCGCGTTGGTCTCGTCGCCGTCGATCTGTCGCTTTATCGACTCCAGCTCGGACTCGACGTCGACCTCCGGGGGGTCGTCGGCCGCGTCGTCGCCGGCATCGTCTTGCCCGTCCGCGTCGTCCTCGCCCGGCTCCGTCACGTCGATCCGGACGGGACTCGCCCCCTCGTCGCGCTCGGACCGCCTCTCGTCGTCTTCAGGACGCCGCGCGTCGCGGTCGCCGCCCGGTCGTCGGTCGCGCGCCGCGTCCGCCTCCCGTCGCCCCTCGTCGATGCGGGACTCGATCTCCGCGGTGAGGTCGCGCGCGTCGGCGATGATCGACCGTGAGGCGGCCTCCTCCGGGAGGTCGGCCTCAGAGAGCGCGGTCCGGAGCTCCGAGAGCGACCGCGAGAGCCCGGCGGTCGCCCCGTCGCGCACGTCCGCGAGGCGGTCGCCCGCCCCCTCGGTCCCCTCGGCGACGCTCCGGCCGGGGTCCGCGAGCCGGAGCGTCCCCCGTAACAGTTCGAGCGACTTGATCGTCGTCTCCAGCAGCGCGATGATCGTCGGGATGGTGTACTGCTCGGTGAACCGCACGAGCTCCGAGAGCCGCGGCGGTCGCGGGGGGCCGCGACGGTCGCGCTCGCTCTCTCGGAGGTCGGTCCGGAGCTCGCCGAGCACGTCCTCGAGCTCGTCGAGCCGCTCCTCGAGGTCGTCGTCGCGTCGGTTGCGGGAACTCATACCGCTCGCTACGGCGCGCGCAGATAAAAAGCCCGGCAGGGCTCGCGCCCGCCTCCGGCCGGCCCGGACCGGCCGCACCGTCGCCGGTCAGAAGCCCTCGCGCAGGAACGTCCGTCGCGGCGGAAAGAGCGCGGCGAGGTCGGCCGCGAGGTCCTCCCCGGGACCGCCGTCGACGTCCAGCGCGGCGTGCGCCCGGAGGTCGTCGACGTCGCGGTACCCGGCGTACAGCTGCGAGAGCGGGCCGATCTCGGCGGTCACGTCCGCGTCGCCGTCGACCCCTCCGGAGTCGTTCCCGCCGCCGACCCGCTCGGCCGCGACCTCGCCGTCCGCGACGGTCACCCGGACCAGTCGGTCGTGCCAGTCGACGAGCGGGTCGTCGACCGCGAGCGTGAACGCGGCGTCGAGGTCCGGGTCGGGGGCCAGCTCTCGCAGCGCCGCCGGGACGTCGACGAGCCGGAACATGGGACCGGCGCGGACCTCCTCCGTCACCGCCCGCGGGTCGTCGACGCGGTCGAGGAGGCTCACGTCGGCGGGGAGGCGGAGCCGGACGCGCTCGACCTGCGAGTCGTGGTCCCGACAGAAGCGGAACACCTCGTCCCACGCGGCCGGGTCGGCGACGGCGGCGTCGGAGACGACCATCGCCTTCCCGTCGCCGTCGTCGCGCTCGGTGAACGTGTACGACAGCAGCGCGCGGAGGTCGCCGTCCCGGTCGAGGCCGTAGACGAACGGGTCCGTCTGCCACCCGCGGAGGGTGCGCTCGCGCCACCACGCCGCCGTCCGCGCCATCGTGAAGTCGTACCGGTCCGCGGTCGCGGCGAGGAGGTCGGCGGCCCGCTCGTGGTCGTCCGCGTCCAGCCGCCTGAACTCGCCCGCCTCGTCGCTTCCGTCGGCCGCGTCGGCCGCGAACGCCAGCTGTTCGGGGGGCGTCTTCGCCCACCGGTACCGGTTCACCGTCGCCCAGCCGTACCGACGGTAAAACGGGTGCTCGAAGGGCCACAGCACGGAGTACCGGACGCCGTCGCTCCGGTACTCGGTCAGCGACTCGCGGAGGAGCCGCTCGATGTGCCCCCGGCGTCGGTGTTCCGGCGGGGACGCGACGGCGGAGAGACCGGCGGCGTCGCGGTCCCGCCCGCGGATCCGGAGCGTGAAATCGTGGTGACCGCACACCGCGACCGGCTCCTCGCCGTCGAACAGCCCGCGGTACTCGGCGAGGTGTTCGCGGTCGTCGTCGTCGGCCTCCGGGTCGTACGGCCCCTGCTCGGGGGAGAAGGCGTACCGCATGAACGCGCTGAACTCGTCCTCGCGCTCCTCCGGGAACGGCCGGTAGTCGAGGTCGCCCATACGCCGTCGGCATCCGGGAGCCGCATAAGTGTTCTCGGTCTCTGCGTGAAGTTCTCACGCCACCGCCGGCCGCGACGGACCGCGCGGCCCGCTCAGTCGAAGCGGCCGCGACGGTACTGGACCGGCCACTCGACGTCCGCGTCGAGCTCGTGGGCGGCCTCCAGCGGCCAGTGCGGGTGCCGGAGCAGCTCGCGGCCCAGCGCCACGAGGTCCGCCCGCTCGTTCCGCACGAGCGCGTCGGCGTGGGTCGGCTCCGTGACCCCGCCGACCGCGGCGACGGGCACGTCGGTCCCCTCGCGGATCGCCTCTGCGTACGGCACCTGATAGCCGGGACCCGCGCTCGGGAGCTCTTGGTCTGGGTGGATGCCGCCGCCGGAGACGTCGATCAGGTCGGCCCCGGCGTCGGCGAGGCGGGGGGCCAGCCGCACCGAGTCGTCCACGTCCCACGAGTCGCGGTCCGGGAGCCAGTCGGTCGCCGAGATGCGGACGAAGATCGGCTTCCCGTCGGGCCAGACGTCGCGGACGGCCGCGACGACCTCGCGCAGGAGCCGCGTGCGGTTCTCGAAGCTCCCGCCGTACTCGTCGTCGCGGTCGTTGGCGACGGGCGAGAGGAACTGGTGGAGCAGGTAGCCGTGGGCCGCGTGGACCTCTGCGACCTCGAACCCGACGTTGCGTGCGCGCTCCGCGGCGGCCGCGAACGCGTCGACCACGTCCCCGACCTCGTCGGTGTCGAGCCGGCGGGGGGTCGCCGGCCGGCCGGATTCGCCTTCCCCGCCGCCGCGGTCGCCGCTCGGATACGGCTCGTCGGTCGCGGAGACGGTCTCCCACCCGTCCGGTTCGTCCGCCTGAATCGGGGCGCTGCCCTCGGCGGGCGGACGGTGCGAGGCTTTCCGACCGGCGTGGGCCAGCTGGATCCCCGGCGTCGCGCCCTGCGAACGGACGAACTCGACGATCGGTTCGATCGCTTCCGCGTGGTCGTCGGACCAGATCCCGAGGCAGTCCGGCGTGATCCGCCCGCGGGCCTCGACCGCGGTCGCCTCCGTCATCACGACCCCGGCCCCTCCGGCGGCGCGCGAGCCGAGGTGGACCCGGTGCCAGTCGGTCGCGAGGCCGTCCTCGGCGGAGTACTGGCACATCGGCGACAGCATCACGCGGTTTCGGAACTCGGTGTCGCGGAGCGTGAGCGGCGTGAACAGCGTGTCGGTCACGGCTCGGCGAACGACCGCAGCGAGGTAAGGCCCTCCGATCCCCCGCGCGGATCGCCGCCGATGGTTTAGGCCGACCGAAATCTATAACACCGCCGGTCCCCGAGCGGGGTGTAATGACAACGGGAGACCGGATCGAGCGGGACGCCGAGCCGGCGGCCGACGACCGACCGACCGTCGCCGCGACCCGCTGCTCGCAGGAGCGGACTGTCTTCGCAGAACAGGGCAACACCGACGCGTGGATCGCGACCGACCTCACGGTCGATCTGAAGCGGTAACAGACTCGGTCGGCGTTCGCGGCGTCGCGCTCTTTCCCCGCCGCCCGGCGACGCCGGCGTCACTCCTCCGAGCGCGGCGACGCCGGCGTCGTCGCGGCCGCCCGCCCCGCGTCGCCCCCGCGGTCGCGGCGCTCGTCGACGAGCGCGCGGATCCGGTCGAGGATCGCGTCGTACCGGCCGCGGTCGGCCCCCTTCTCGAAGTACGCGTCCGCGCCGGCCCCGAACGCCGCCGCCTCGCGCTCCTCGCCCGGACACGTGGTGTGGAAGACGACCGGCAGCCCGCCGCCCGCCTCGCGCAGCCGTTCGGTGAGGGCGAGTCCGTCGCGGTCGGGGAGCAGCTGTTCGGTCACGACGCAGTCGACCGCGACCCGCTCGCCGCCGACGTCGACCCCCGCTTCGAGCGCGTCGAGCGCGGCTCCCGCGCTCTCGACGGAGCGAACGCGGACGCGGTCGGTGTGTCGCGACGCGAACGCCTCCAAGAGCTCGGCGGAGCGCGCGTCCGGCTCGACTTGGAGAACGGCGATCGGGGCCTCGCGAGGCTTTACGGACCCGTCTGCGGTCGCGTCGGCCCCGTTCGGAGCCGCGTTCGCGTCTGCGCGCGTGTCGGTCGGCGGCGGTGTGTGATCGGTCATGCGGTTTGGAGCGGGCGACGGCTCGGCAGGGAGCAACTCACTACGGCGGTTGTAATTCTTCTTCGCACAATGGTTGCCGCGGGAAGGGAATAATAATTCCGCGATCACCGTTGTCACGCCCCTCAAACGCGATTATCCGGTGGTATTCAGGACTGATACCCGGACGCGACGGGCACTGAGACCGAGATGGAACGCTGCGGACGGCGCGCGGTTCGGCGCGGGCGACCGTAAGCGAAGTCGGACGCCGTCGGCGGGCGCACGGTCGGAGCCGACCGCCGCCGCCCGAGGGGTCTCAGGCGAACAGGTCGCGGGCCTCGCGGACCGCGTCGACGAGCGCGTCGACCTCCTCGACGGTGTTGTAGAAGTAGAAGGAGGCGCGCGCGGAGGCGGCGACGCCCATCTCCTCGTGGAGCGGCTGCGTACAGTGGTCGCCGGCGCGGATCGCGACGCCGTAGTCGTTGAGGATGCTGGAGAGGTCGTGGGCGTGGACGCCGTCGACGTTGAACGCGACGAGGCCGCCGCGGTCGTCGCCCGGCGGGCCGTAGATCTCGACGCCGCCGAGCGCCGCCAGCTCGTCGTAGGCGTACTCGGCCAGCAGGTCCTCGTGGGCCTCGATCCGGTCCATGCCGATCTCCTCGACGTACTCTATCGCGGCCGCGAGACCGATCCCCTGTGCGATCGAGGGCGTCCCGGCCTCGAACTTCCACGGCAGGTCCTCCCAGGTGGAGTCCTCGAAGGAGACCCGGCGGATCATGTCGCCGCCGTAGAGGTACGGGCTCATCTCGTCGAGGACCTCCTCGCGGCCGTAGAGGACGCCGATCCCGGTCGGCCCGCACATCTTGTGGCCGGAGAAGGCGAGGAAGTCGACGCCGAGGTCGCCGACGTCGACCGGGCGCGTCGGCACCGACTGCGCGCCGTCGGCGAAGACGTACGCGTCGTGATCGTGCGCCAAGTCGGCCAGCTCGCCGATCGGGTTGATCGTCCCGAGCGTGTTCGACACGTGGACGACCGACACCATCTCGGTGTCGTCGTCGATCAGCGTCGCCGCGTGGTCCATGTCCAGTCGCCCCCCGTCGGTGACGTCGATGAAGCGCACGTCGGCACCGGTCCGCTTACCGATCTGCTGCCAGGTGACGAGCGAGGCGTGGTGCTCCATCTCGGAGAGGACGACGTTGTCGCCGGGGCCGAGCTCCTCGAGCCCCCAGGCGTACGCGACGAGGTTCATCGCCTCCGTCGTGTTCTTGGTGAAGACGATCTCCTCGCGGCCCGCCGCGCCGACGAAGTCGGCGACCGCGTCGTGGGCCTCCTCGTAGGCGACGGAGGCCTCCTGACTCAGCTGGTGGATACCTCGGTGAACGTTCGCGTTGTAACTTCGGTAGTAGTCGGAGATGGCGTCGACGACCGGGTCGGGCGTGTGCGAGGTGGCCGCGTTGTCGAGGTAGACGAGCGGGGTGTCGTCGCCCTCGCCCTCGCCGGGCGTCTCCGGATCCCCGCCGACCTTTCGGTCGAGGATCGGGAAATCGGCCCGGAGCGCCTCCACGTCGAACGGGTACTGTCCTTGAACTCCCATTACCCGTTGTCGGGCCCCGAGCACTAACACACCTTCGGTCCGGTACGTCTTGCGGGTATCGCGGACGCGCCATATCGGCCGGTCCACGGCGGTTCGCGCCCCGAACCCGACTCGCCCCAACCGGCTCCCGCCCCCGCCTACTCCTGCCAGTCCGGGTTCGCCCGCGGCGGCGAGAAGATGTCGTAGCCGACGACGCGCTCGTCGCCGCGGTTCGCCGCGGCGTGGGGCTCGCCGCCGGGGATCACGTACGTGTCTCCGGCCTCGACCACGCGGTCCTCGCCGCCGACCGCGAACGTCAGCGTCCCGGCCGCGACCAGCCCGATCTGCTCGTGCGGGTGGTCGTGTTCGGGCACCGTCTCGCCCGGCTCGATCTCGAAGCGCTGGATGCTCACGTCCTCGCCGACGGCCCCCTGCGTGAGGAACACGCCGTCGACCGCCTCGACCGCCTCCACGTCCGCGTCGGGTACGACGTCCATACGGTCTCCCGCGACCCCGAGCCACCTAAATCCGCGGGCACGGGCAGCCGACGCCGAGGCCGGTCCTCGCCGCCGAGGTCACCGGCCGCGGGCCGTCACGGGAACGGGTGGTACGGGCGGTCGAGCGCGGGCTCGAACCCCATCGAGCGCGGTACGGTGCTCGCGCGCTCGCCGAAGAACGGGTCGCCGGTGAACAGCGGCTGCGCGCCCGGCACGAGCACCCGCACCGCCTCGAAGCCCAGCGCCGCGAGGTCGCGGGTGGTCACCCGGGCGACGTACGGGTCGAGCCCGACGCCCTCGACGCGGTCGACGACGGCCGCCAGCTCCTCGGTTCCCGACAGCGCCGGCTCTCCCAGTCCCTCGGCCGAGACGGTCGCGTCCGGGTCGAAGAACGCGGCCGTCTCCGCGGGCAGGTCGGCGTGGTGGCCGATCGCGGCCCCCTGCTCGTCGGCCGTCTCGCGCCCCATCGAGCGGAGCTCGGTCCAGTTCTGGAGCGCCTCGGCGAGCGCGCTCCGCGCCGCCGCGGTCGGGTCGAGGTCGGCCCCCGACCCCGCGGCGAACCGCGGCCAGTCGCCCTCGCGGCTGACGCCGACCGCGACGACGGGCACGTCCACGTCGGTCGTGACGAGCAGCGGCGTCACCGACAGCGACTCCGCCCGCGCCCGCTTCTCCAGTTCGGCGAACTCGGGGTCGCCGACGTCGAGCCCGAGCGGCTCCGTCGTGGAGTACCAGCCGGTCATCGTCGCGTCGCGCTCGATCGCCTCGTACAGTCCGGAGAGCGCGGCGTCCGGCCCGGAGCTCCCGAGCCCGAGCCCGGTCGTGATCGGCGGGCGGTACCGCCGCTCCGGCGGCGGGAAGCCGACGAACTCCGCCGGGAGGCTCGCCGGCTCGCCCGTGCCGAGGCGCTCGCCGCGGACCCACGGGAGCCGGTCGCCGCGGTCGTACGCCTCGGCGTCGTCGGGGCGGACGAACGCGTCCGGCGTGACCGGGTTCGGGACGTTCGCGGCCGGCGCGCGCGTGAACTCGGCCTCGCGGTAGACGCCCGCCGCGTACCGCTCTAACCCCTCGCCGAGCGCCTTCATGAACGCGGCGTCCCAGTCGGCGGCCGCGCCGCCGCCGAAGTCGGCCGCGTCCGCGTCGGAGAAGGGCGTCGTGTCCGCGACCCGCGCGACGTAGTACGGCACGGGGAACGACTCCTGCTCGCCGACCTCGCTCAGCGCGCCGATCCGGGGGTCGACGGCGCGCTCCGCCCGGTCGAGCGTCTCGTCGAGCCCGCGGTCGACGTGCTCGCGCGGCAGCGCGTCCCCGGGCTCGACGCCGCAGCCGCACCCCGGCGCGGGCAGGAGGTGCCGCTCGCCGCCGGGCACCTCGACGACGGTGTCCGCCACCGGGTCGCCGGCGAGCAGTCGGATCGTCCGGCGGCCGGCCACCGCGCCGGCGTAGCGTACGGCGGACCGGCGGCCGGCCGGCGCGTCGGCCGGCTCCGCCCCGCCGCTCTCGACGCGGGCGCGCAGGCAGTCGTAGCAGGCGTCGTCGAAGACCGTCACGGCGGCGTCGAGGTCGGCGAGGGGGACGGCGCCGAGCCCGCCGACCTCGACGGCGACCCACCGGTCGAGCAGTTCGTTCGCGGCCGCGAACGTCGACGAGCCGGCGGTGTCGACGACGACCGCGGCGTCGAACCCGTCGAGCAGGTCCGCCTCGACGGGCATCGCGTTCACGTCGACGTCGGCGAGCGCGGCCTCGACGGCCTCGACCGCGGGCCCGTCGCCGACAACTCCGATATCCATACCCGGTCGACGCGAGGCGGCGAAAAAAA
>NZ_AOJL01000027.1 GCF_000337035.1 Halorubrum coriense DSM 10284 | reverse complement strand
CCTTGCCAGCCCGCTCAGAGATGTGTATAAGAGACAGCTTCAGGCGGAGCCGCGGTCGGCCGACGTCGATCGGGACCTTCTCCGTGTCGATGATCCCGAGGTCTTCGAGCCGCGTCTTCGTCCGGGAGAAGGTCGCCTTCGACGCGATCCCCACGTCCTCGCCCCACTTCGAGATGTCGTAGAGCAGCACGTCGTTCTTCGCCGCGACGAGCAGCGAGACGGTCACCTCGTCGAGCTCCGCCCCGCCGTCGCGCTCGGCGGCGTCGAGGACGGCGTCGAAGTCGGCGCGGGCCGCGGCGCCGATCTCGGACTCCAGCGTCTCTCGGACCCGGCTGATCGCCGGCGTGCGGAGCGTGTACGACTCCGCGTCCTCGAACGCGCCGCGGTGCGTCTCGTACACCTCGCCGACGAACTCGCCGTCGTCGGTCGAGAGCGCGGCCACGCCGTCGCCCGCGGTGACGAGCGCGACCACCCGGGACGGCGAGACGAACAGCGCGTTGTCGACCGCCCCGTCCAGCACCCGGAGGTCCAAGGCCCCGTCGGCGACGAGGTCCGCGGCCCGGGACGCGACGACGAAGTCGTCCAGCACGTCCTTGAGGGTGCGCTCGTCGGCGAGCACGGACAGCTCCGGGAGGTCGTCCCGCCCGACGGCCGTCTCGATCAGCGACACGATCGTCTCCGCGGAGGGGTCCACGACGAGCAGCTCGTCGTCGTCCCCGGCGAACGCCGCGTCCAGCGCCGCCTCCACGTCGGCCGCGAGTAAATTCGATACCATTTGTCTCTCGGTATAAAAGCCGGTTGCGTATTTAATATTATCGGGACTTGTGCCTCGAACAACTCACGTAGAGGGGCTTAAACCGTCGAAAACGAGCGATCAGCCCGTCAGAAATCCCGGGCAACGGATCGCCGACTCCGCTCCCGGACCGCGGACGGCGCGGAGCGGCGTCCGGGGGCGCGACCGCGGCACTTCCCGACGGCGACAGAAGGATTAATGCGCGGTCGTGCCCCCGTTTCTACATGGACAACGAGCACGTGCGGGAGGTCGACCCGGCGGTCGCCGACGCGCTGGCGGGCGAGCGCGACAGACAGGAACAGACCCTCGCGATGATCGCGAGCGAGAACCACGTGAGCGAGGCGGTACTGGAGGCGCAGGGGAGCGTCCTCACCAACAAGTACGCCGAGGGCTACCCGGGCTCGCGCTACTACGCCGGCTGTGAGTACGCCGACGAGGTCGAGGAGCTGGCGATCGAGCGCGCGAAGGAGCTGTGGGGCGCCGACCACGTCAACGTCCAGCCGCACTCCGGCACGCAGGCGAACCAGGCGGTGTACTACTCCGTCCTCGAACCGGGCGACAAGATCCTCTCGCTGAAGCTCAACGACGGCGGCCACCTCTCGCACGGCCACCCCGCGAACTTCACGGGGCAGCTGTACGACGTCGAGCAGTACGAGGTCGACCCCGAGACGGGGTACATCGACTACGAGGGGCTCCGCGAGGTCGCCGAGGAGTTCGACCCCGACATCGTCGTGTCGGGCTATTCCGCGTACCCGCGCGCCGTCGAGTGGGAGCGGATCCAGGCGGCCGCCGACGCGGTCGACGCCTACCACCTCGCGGACATCGCACACATCACCGGGCTCGTCGCGGCGGGCGTCCACCCCTCGCCGGTCGGCGTCGCCGACTTCGTCACGGGGTCGACCCACAAGACGATCCGCGCCGGCCGCGGCGGGATCGTGATGTGCGACGCGGCGTTCGCGGACGACATCGACTCGGCCGTCTTCCCCGGCGGACAGGGCGGCCCGCTGATGCACAACGTCGCCGGCAAGGCGGTCGGCTTCAAGGAGGCGCTCGACCCCTCGTTCGAGGAGTACGCCCAGCAGGTCGTCGACAACGCCGAGGTGCTCGCCGAGACGCTTCAGGAGCACGGCCTCTCTCTGGTCTCCGGCGGGACCGACAACCACCTCGTGTTAGCCGACCTGCGCGACTCCCACCCGGACCTCTCGGGCGGCGACGCCGAGGACGCGCTCGCGGCCGCGAACATCGTCCTCAACGGGAACACGGTCCCCGGCGAGACGCGCTCGCCGTTCGACCCCTCGGGGATCCGCGCCGGCACCGCCGGGCTCACCACCCGCGGCTTCGACGCCGACGCCATCGAGGAGGTCGGCGAGCTGATCTACCGCGTCGTCGACGACGTCGACAGCGAGGACGTCATCTACGAGGTCGGCGAGCGCGTCGTCGAGCTCTGCGAGGCGCACCCGCTGTACGAGTAACCGACCGCGCCGTCGCCGGACCGCGCCGGCGCGGACGAATCCGTGCGTAAAAGTGGGGGCGGCTCGCAGGGGTCGGTATGGACGCTCCGCCGTTTCTCGCCGCCCGCCTCGACCGCGGCGCCGCGCCGCTCGTCGTCGGGGACGTGATCGCGTTGATCCTGCTACTGACCGTTGGAACGCTCAACCACACCACCGTCGAGTTCCTCACCGCGAACCCGCTGTACCTGCCGGGCGTGTACGCGCCCTTCCTGATCGGCTGGGCGGCGGTCGCACCGCTCGTGGGGGCCTACTCCGCCGGCGCGGTCGAGACCGCGAAGTCGTCGGTGCCGCTCGTGATCCGGTCGTGGATCCCGGCCGCGGCCGTCGGACTCGCGCTGCGCGCGTTCGTCTTCCGCGGCGGGGCCGAACTCACCTTCGCGGCCGTCATGCTCGTGCTCGGCTCGCTCGCGCTCGGCGGCTGGCGCGCCCTCTACTTCCGGCTCCGGTAGACGCGCTCCGTTCCAGATATCGACCCGGACCGCTTCCGGCTCTCCTTCACCACCTCCGCGACTCGCGTCGGTGCGACCGCGACCCGATTCGTAAGTTATGAATCGCTTTCTCGTGTTCACGAACGAACTACCTCCGAACCACGAGAAAGATTTAATATCGATTTTCGACTAGTATTCAACGGAAGCATGACCGGATACTACGACTACGTCCTCGGGCTCATCCCGGCAGCGTTGATCGGCGTGACCGCCCTCCTCACCCTGGCCGGACTGTCGTTGACGTCGGCGTTGCCCGCGGGCGCGGTGGCCGCCGCCACCGTGATGGCCCACGCGGTGTTCGTCAGGGCCCCGGTCACCGACGCCGACGCGCGGGCGGACGCGGCGCGCTCCGGCCGCGGCGAGGGCGGACGGTCGTCCGTCTGACGCCCGACGGATCGCCGCGTCCTGTACCGTTTAGTCCCCGCGCCCCGAGTGGCCGGGTATGACCGACGCCCTGTTCCTCTCCAGTTCCGAGGTCGACGACCTCGCGGAGCCGGCCGACTACGTCGCCGCCGTGCGCGACGCGTACCGACAGGTCGGCGAGGGAGCGCCCGCGGAGCCGCGGACGAAGCTCTTCAACCGCGAGCCGCCGGGGATGCTCACCACCTACGCCGCCGTCCTCCCGGAGACGGGCGCGATGGGCGGATACACCTACTCCGCCGGCTTCGGCGCGGGCGACGCGTGGTTCGTGACGCCGCTGTTCGACGCCGAGTCGGGCGCGCCGCTCGCGCTGCTTGACGGCGCGTCGATGAACCCGTTCAAGACCGGGGCCGCGGGCGCGGTCGCGGTCGACGCGCTCGCCCGCGACGACGCGACCGAACTCGCCGTGATCGGCAGCGGCGCGCAGGCGCGCGGGCAGGTCGCGACGACCGCCACGGTCCGCGAGTTCGAGGCGGTCCGGGTCTTCTCGCCGACCCGCGAGAATCGCGAGGCGTTCGCCGCCGACTTCGACGACCGACTCGCCGCCGACGTCGCCGCGGTCGAGAGCGCGAGCGCCGCGCTCGACGGGGCCGACGTCGTCATCACCGCGACGACCGCGAGCGAGCCCGTGATCGACGACGCCGACGTGGAGCCGGGGACCCACGTCACGGCGATGGGCCAGTACGACCCGGAGAAGAACGAGCTGCCGCCGGAACTGGTCGCGCGCGCCACCTACGTCCCCGACCTCAGGGCGCGCGCGGCGCAGGACGCCGGCTCGTACCTCGCCGCGGTCGCGGCCGGCCTGATCGAGGAGGGAGAGGGAATCGCGGCCGACCTCGGCGCGGTCGTCGCGGGCGACCACCCCGGCCGGACGAGCGACGAGGAGGTGACCGTCTTCGACTCCGGCGGCACCGGCGTCGAGACGGTCGCGGCCGCGCACATGCTGTACGAGCGCGCGAGCGAGGCGGGCCGCGGGGAGACCATCGACTTCGCGCCAGCGAGCGAGGCGCTGACGGGCGAGTAGCCGGGGGTTGAAGTGGCGCGGCGGCGACCGGCCGGTATGCCGATCGGCATCGTCTCCGACACGCACGACGACCTGGCCGCGGTCGAGGCGGCCGTCTCGCTGTTCGAGCGCGAGGGGGTCGACGCGGTCGTCCACTGCGGCGACTTCGTCGCCCCCTTCTCCGTGACCCCGTTCGACGCCGACTTCGCGTTCCACGCCGTCCGCGGGAACAACGACGGCGAGTGGGCGGTCGAGTCGACCGTCGAGGAGTTCGGCGAATACCACGGCGAGGCCGCCGCGCTCTCGTTCGATGGTACGGATATCGCCGTCACCCACGGCACGAGCTCTCTCGTCGTCGACGCGCTCGTCGACTGCGGCGACTACGACTACGTGCTCCACGGCCACAGCCACGCGCACGGCGTCGAGGAGCGCGACGGGACCGTTCGGGTGAACCCCGGCGGGCTTCCGATTCCGGTCGACGGCGCGGACGACTCGTTCCGCGTCGCGACGCTGGACACCGCCGAGTCGGGCGTCGACGCGGTGACGCACCACGTCCTCGACGGCTGACGGCCCGCGATCACGGGCGTCCGATCCCACCCCGAGTTTTATCGCCGCTCGCGCGTTCCGTACCCGCATGAGACACGCACAGGGCCCGCTCCTCACGATCGACCTGACGGAGCGGACCGCGTCGACGACCCGGATCGACGACCGACTGGCGTCGTTCGTCGGCGGCCGCGGGCTCAACACGTCGCTCGCGTACGACCGGATCCCGTTCGACGCCGACCCGCTCGGCCCGGAGAACCGCCTCTACCTCTCGACGGGGCCGATGCAGTACTCGACGACCTCCTACACCGGGCGGATGGCCGCCACGAGCCTCTCGCCGCTCACGAACGGCCTCTGCTCGTCGAACGCGGGCGGGTTCCTCTCGCGCAATTTCACCGGCGCGGGGTACGCCGCCGTCGAGATAGTGGGGGCGAGCGACGACCTGCTCGCGGTCCACGTCCGCGAGATCGGCCCGGGCGGCGAGCCGGACGTGACCTTCGAGGCGGTCGACGACCTGGCCGAGGCCGAGGTGTCGGCCGTCTCCGACCGGTTCGCGGAGACGCACGAGTTGGAGCCCGAACACGTCGCCTGCGTCGGTCCCGCGGGCGAGAACGAGGTGCGGTTCGCGTCGATCATGACCTCCGATACGCGGGCGTTCGGGCGCGGCGGGCTCGGCGCCGTCCTCGGGGCGAAGGGCGTGAAGGCGCTCACGTTTGCCGGCGACGCGGCTCCCGAGATCGACCTCGACTGGCCCGACGAGGCGGGCGAGGTCCACCGTGAGGCGGCCACCTCCGACTCGATCATGAAACGGCAGGGGACGACGAGCGTGACGGAGCTGGCGAACGAGGTCGACGCGCTCCCGTCGTACTACTTCGCGGAGACCTCTTTCGAGGGCGCCGAGGGGATCTCCGGCGACCGCGTCGAAGAGAAGAAGTACAAGAAGGCGACCTGCTCGCAGTGCGCGTTCGCCTGTAAGCTCCCCACCCGCGACGAGGCGACCGGCGTCGAGACGGAGGGACCGGAGTTCGAGACGGTGATGGCGTTCGGCTCGAACGCGGGCGTCGACGACGTGGTCGACGTGATGCGCGCGAACGAGCTGTGCGACGAGCTCGGGATGGACACCATCTCCTGTGGCGACGTCGTCTCGATGTTCTTGGAGAGCGAAGACGAGTTCGGCAACGCGGGGCTCGTCCGGTCGCTCGTCGAGCAGATCGCCTACCGCGAGGGCGTCGGCGACAAGCTCGCGGAGGGCGTCCACCGCGCCCACGAGGAGTTCGGCGCGGACGACTGGACGGTGAAGGGGATGGCATTCTCCGGGCACGACGGCCGCGCGCTGAACGGCCAGGGGCTCGCGTTCGCGACCGCGAACCGCGGCGCGGACCACATGTACGGCGAGTTCTACCCGTACGAGTACCCGCTCGTCGACCCGGACGAGGCGCTCGATCCCCAGGGGCTCGACGGGAAGCCGCCGAAGCTCGTCGCGAAGGAGAACCGCAACGCGGTCCTCGACTCCGCGGTCGTCTGTAAGTTCTCGCGGGGGACGGTGACCGACGACCGACTCGCCGCGCTCCTCGACGCCGACTACGACGACCTCCAGGCGCTCGGCGCGCGGATCGTCGAGCTGGAGCGCGCGTTCAATAACGCCCGCGGCTTCGACCGGAGCGACGACACCCTCCCGTACGCCGACGCGATCGAGGGGTTCGACGCGGCGCTCTCGGAGTACTACGCGCTCCGCGGCTGGAACGACGACGGCACGGTCCCCGACCACGGCGACGGGCTCGACCCGGCGAGCGCGGCGACCGCCGACGACTGAGGGATCTGTCGGCCCGCGGTCGCCCTCCTCCGCCTACTCGCCGCTCCCGTCGGCCGAGTCGAAGTCGACGCCGCGGAACTCGAACCGCGCGCCGCCGCGCTCGCCCGCGACGAGTTCCACCGTCCACCCGTGCGCCTCCGCGACTTCCCCGACGATCTTCAGCCCGAAGCCGGTGCCCTCCGGGTCGGTCGTCATCCCCGCCTCGAACACCTCCTCGCGGCGCTCCGGGTCGATCCCGGGGCCGTCGTCCGCGAGGTAGAACCCGTCGCCGTCGTCGAGCGCGCCGATTTCGACCGTGACGTCGGGTCCGGCGTGCTCGACCGCGTTGCCGAAGAGGTTCTCCAGCGCCTGCCGGAGGCGGCTGCGGTCCGCGGCGACGACGGCCTCCGTCTCGACCGACAGCGTCGCCGACTCGGTGTCGACGGTCGACCAGCACTCGGCGGCGAGGTCGGCCAGGGTCACGGGCTCGGTCTCGTCGATGCCGGCACCCTGTCGCGCCAGCGCGAGCAGGTCCTCGATGAGCGCGTCCATCCGGTCGAGCGAGCGCTTCACCGCCCCCAGCTCCGCGGCGTCTATCGACTCCCCGGCGAGCCGGTCGGTGACGATCTCGAGGTTCCCGGCGGCGACGTTGAGCGGGCTGCGCAGGTCGTGCGAGACGAGGCTGGCGAACTCCTCCAGCCGGTCGCGCTCGCGCGACACCTCCGCCTCGCGACGTTTGAGCTGCCGCTCCCGCTCGATCCGGACGAGCACCATCGTCACCGTCGCCGCCCAGATGCGCGCGATCGCCAGGTCGGAATCGTCGAAGGCGTCGGCGGCCGTGGCACCGATGTTCAACACCCCGTACCGCCCCAGCGGGACGACGAGTTCGCTCCGGATCGTCGCGTCGTCGCTGTAGCGGTCGGGGTCGTCGCCGACGTCCGCCACGTACGTCGGCTCGCCGCTCTCGAAGACGTCCCAGGTGATGCTCGGCTCGTCGGCCGCGAACGTCGGGTGGTCGCCGACGACCGCCTCGGCGCTGTCGGTCCAGACGACCGGTTCGAGGGCGTCGGCGTCCTCGTCGTGTAGCCAGATCGCGGCGATCGGATGGCCCAGCACGTCTTCGACGTACGACACCGCCGCCCCGGCGGCCGCCCGCTTGTCGGTCGTCTTCAACAGCTCCCGGGTCGCCTCGTGGAGGGATTCGAGCGTCTCCGTGCGGCGCTGGAGCGCCAGCCGCCGCGTCCGCTCGTCCGAGACGTCTATCGCCGTGACGACCGCGTACGGCTCGCCGTCGAGCTCGAACGGGCCGACGCTGACCCGAACCGGCACGAGGACCCCGTCGCCGCGGCGCACGGCCAGCTCGAACCCGTCGGCCAGCGACCGCGCCTCGCCGGCCCGCGTCGTCTCGATCAGCGCCGTCACGTCGTGCCGGGTCCCCGACACCCCCGCGTCCCCGGGACCGTCGGTCCGAGCGATGTCCTCGTCGCCCTCGTCGTTTCCGCTTTCGCCGCTATCGTCGCCGTCGCCCTTCTCGCCGTCCTCGGAGGACGCCATCGACGGGGCGCTCCCCCAGTCCAGCTCGGTCGGGTCCTCGAACACCTCGTCGATCGATCGGCCGGCCAGCTCCGCCGGGTCGAGTCCGAACACCGCCTCGACGCTCGGCGTCCCGGCGTGGACGACGCCGTCGCCGTCGACGACCAGCGTCGGGTCGGGCGTCGCGTCGATCGCCCCTGGGAACCGGTTCATGCTCACTCCTCTGTCGGCTCGTGGACGTGACCGCACTCGGGACAGCGAACCTCCTCGCCGCGGAGGTCCGCGGAGGAGGCCCGCACGTCGCGCATCACCTCGCTGATCTTGTCTTCGGCCTCCAGCTCGTCGGCGACCGCGAGGTCGACGCCCTCGACCTCCAAGAGGAACTTCGCGACCTCCGTCACCTCGTACATCATCTCGTCTAAGTCCTCGGCGGTGAAGAACCCGGACATCGCGCCGTAGAGGAACGTCGCGCCCGCCTTCGTCACCTTCTCCTCGAAGGAGTAGCGCGCCTGATTGACCGCCTGCGGCGTGTACGTGTCCGTCATGAAGGGGACGAGTTCCGGGAGGTTCTCGCCGATCTTCGTCATCTCGACGCCGGTCTCCGTGCGGAAGTCGGCGCAGAGCCGCGCGATCGCCCACTCGCGGGCCGTGATGTACGTCCGGTCCCGGAGGAACTCGTTGACGCGCTCGTAGCGCGCCCCGTCCATCTTCTTGAACCGCTCGTACTTCCGGACGTCGCGGGGGACGTCTGCGTCGGTCGCGTCCGTCCCGGTGGTCGATTGCTCCTCGTCCGCCTCGTCACCCCGGGGGGTGTCGGCCGAGTCGTCCCCGTCCGGCTCACCGTCCTCCGGCGGAGTTCGGTCGGCGACGGGGTCGTCCGGTCCGTCGGTCGAGTCGGCCGACGGACCGGTGTGATCGCTCATACGTCTGAAACTCCACGGGCGGACAAAAGGCTTGTCGGTGGCCGGTTACCGGTCTCACTCGGGCGACGACGACGCTGCCGGTCGGAGCGTCACGACCCTCGCCTCGTCCGCTCGCTCTCGGTTGTCTGACATCGCGTCCGTTGCGACGGAGAATCATGACTAATTATTTTTAATAAATTATATTACAACGGTTGTAAAAACATTTCTCGCGGCGCGGCGGACGGCGATCGAGAGCCGATCCGGCGACGGCCGCGTGGCTCCACCCGCGTCATCGGAGATCCACTTTTGTATCGCCGCGTGGAGGGGTGGCACATGAAGGTGCTCTGCGGTATCGGTGGCAGCGACGACTCGTTCCGCGCGCTCGACCGGACGGTCGAGCGCGCGGCGGTCGCGAACGACGACCTGACGATCGCCGTGGTTGACAACGACGACTCGTCGGTCGCCCCGGCGGAGGTCGTCGACCGCGCCGAGGCGGCCGTCGACGAGGCGGGGATCGACGCCGAGGTGCGGCGCGTCGAGGGAGATCCCGGAAGCCGACTGGTGGAGATCGCCGAGACGGAGGCGTTCGAGGAGATCGTCCTCGGCGGCGGGCACACGAGCCCGATGGGGAAGATCACGATCGGGTCGATCGCCGAGTTCGTCCTGTTGAACGCGAAGACGTCGGTCACGCTGGTCAGATGAGCGACCGAGGCTACCCGGACGCGGTGGCGGACGAGTTCCCGCCGCCGCCGACCGCGTTCACCGACCGCGAGGACCGCGAGGTCGAGATCCGGCCCTACGAGGGGAACGAGGCCGACCACGAGACGCTCGTCGAGATGTACGACACCTTCGACCCGGCCGACCGCGCGCAGGGGATCCCCCCCGGCGGCGAGAAGCGCATCCGCGAGTGGCTCGACGCGATCCTCGCCGACGACTGCTACAACGTGATCGCCTGGTGCGGCGACGAGGCGGCCGGCCACGCGACGCTCGTCCCCGACGGCGACGCCTACGAGCTGGCGATCTTCGTCCACCAGGAGTACCAGCGCGCCGGGATCGGGACGCACCTCATCCGCGGCCTGCTCGGCCACGGGCAGGCGAACGGGGTCCGGAAGGTGTGGCTCACCGTCGAGCGGTGGAACCGCGCCGCCGTCTCCCTGTACAAGAAGATCGGCTTCGAGACCTCCGACGCGGAGAGCTTCGAACTGGAGATGGGGCTCCGGCTCCGCGCCGACGAGGTGGCGGAGGAGCCCGCGGCCGACGGTGCCGACGGCGGCGAGTAGGGTTGGCCGGAATCTTCAAGCCTTTAGGGGCGGCCCGCGACCGCTCCGATATGAGTCACCGAATTCTGCTGTTGGGAGCTCCCGGAGCCGGGAAGGGCACACAGAGCGCGAAGCTGGCCGACGAGTACGGCGTCGAGCACGTCACGACGGGCGACGCGCTCCGCGCGAACAAGGAGATGGAGACGGAGTACGGGACGCCGAAGTCGTTCATGGACGCGGGCGAACTGGTCCCCGACCCCGTCGTCAACGAGATCGTTCGGGCCGCGCTCGACGACGCCGATGGGTTCGTGCTGGACGGGTACCCGCGCAACCTCGACCAGGCGGAGTACCTCTCCGAGATCACGGACCTCGACGCCGTCATCCTGCTCGACGTCGACGAGGAGGTCCTCGTCGACCGGCTCACCGGACGCCGGGTCTGTGACGACTGCGGCGCGAACTTCCACGTCGACTTCCAGCCGCCCGAGGAGGCCGGCGTCTGCGACGAGTGCGGCGGCGAACTGGTCCAGCGCGAGGACGACACCGAGGAGACCGCCCGCGAGCGCCTCGAGGTGTTCTACGAGAACACCGAGCCCGTGATCGACCACTTCCGCGACGAGGGCGTGCTCGTCGAGGTCGACGGCGAGGCGACCCCGGACGAGGTCTTCGACCGGATCCGCGACACCGTCGAGAACTGATCCGCGAGACTGTCGCGAACTGATCCGCGACACCGTCGCGAGCCGATCCGCGGCGCTGCCGCGAACCGATCCGAGCCGCGATCCTACAAGGTTCTTAACCGTCGACTGCTAACCGGTCGCTAATGAGTAAAGTCGAACGGCGAGTCCGCTCGCTCGTCCGGGAGGACGGCGAGATGCGGGACGCCATCCAAGTGGTCCTCGACAACGCCAGCGGCGGCGAGGTGCGTTGGGTCGACGTCCGCGACCAGATAACCAGCGGGCAGTGGGGCCGGCTCATCGAGAAGGAGGTCCTCGTCGACGGCGAGGACGGCTTCGCCCTGGCCGACCGCGACGACATCGAGGCCGGAATGGAAGACGACTCGGGCGGCGGCGACGTGGAGACGCCGGAGACGACGACCTGGTCGAAGTGGGACAAGCTCGCCGGACTGGCGACGGTCGGCGCGTTCGTCGGCTACGCGGTCACCCCGGTTCGGAACGCGATCGCCGGCGGCATCGACGTCGTCCTCGGTCCCCTCCTCAACGTCGTCCCCTTCTACGTCGTGATCATGGTCATCGCGCTCGGCACGGGGCTGTACTCGACGCTGCTGCGCGCCGGACTCATGGACATGGAGAAGATGGGCGCGTACCAAGAGCGGATGAAGGACATCCAGGAGCGCCGGAAGGCGGCAGAGGAGCGCGACGACGACGAGGCGCTCGACGAGATCCAGGAGGAGCAGATGGAGGCGATGGGCGACCAGCTCGGCATGTTCAAAGAGCAGTTCCGCCCGATGGTGTGGATCATGTTCCTCACCATCCCCGCGTTCCTCTGGATGTTCTGGGTGATCGGCTACCGCGGGTCGGACGCCGCGTACCCGGCCGTCGCCGCCCAAGAGCTGGTCGTCCCGCTCGCGGGCACCGTGACCTGGGACACGGGGATCGTCGGGCCGATCCAGATGTGGATCCTCTGGTACTTCCTCTGCTCGATGGCGTTCACCCAGCTCGTCCAGAAGAGCCTCAACATCGAGATGTCGCCGTCCGCCTCGTAGACGGCGCGCCTACTCGGCTCCCTTCGCGTTCTTCGCGTTCCCGCTCCTCTCTCCGTCCGCTCTCACTCCCTCTCCGCGAGGAACGCCTCGACCCCCTCGCGCGACGGCATCGACCCCATACCGCCCACCGACCGGATCGAAAGCGCGGCGGTCGCGTTGCCGACCACGAGCGCCTCGCGAAGCGCGTTCTCCCCGGGAGCGGCTCCGGGCTCCCCAGCCAGCCGCGAGAGCAGTCCCGCGGTGAACGCGTCGCCCGCGCCCGTCGCGTCGACGGCCTCCACCGCGAACCCCTCGTGCCGGACCGTCGCGGGGCCCCACGGCGCGTCGTCGGTACTGACCGCGAGCGCGCCGTCGTCGCCCAGCGTGACGACCGCGGTGTGGGGGCCGAGCGCGAGCAGGTCGCGGGCCAGCTCCTCCCCCTCGCTCGTCGACAGGCCGGCCGCGGCGACGTCCTCGTCGCTACATAGCACGACGCCGCTCTCGGCGACGGTCTCGCGGACCGCGGTCGACGCCGCCTCGGCCGCGTCGTCCGGGACGAGGTCGGGGCGGTAGTTCACGTCGAACGAGACCGGGCAGCCGGCCGCGGTCGCCGTCGCGACGATCTCGCGGGTGGCCGCCCGCCCCCGCGGGTGCGTCAGCGCCACGCCGCCGAGGTGAACCCACGGCGGGGCGCTCGTGCCCCCCGGCGACGGCGCGGCGTCGTCGCCCGTCAGCGCCTCGGTCGGCACCGCGTCCGGGTCGAACCCGAACGTCGCCTCGCGGGGGCCGTAGAAGGAGAACCGCGGCCCGTCCGCGCCGGGCGGCGACACCAGCGCGAGCGTCGTCTTCCCCTCGACGCGCTCGACGTGGGTATCCGGAATCCCCTCGTCCGCGAGCGTCTCGGCGAGGAACGCGCCGAACGCGTCGTCGCCGACGCGCGTCCAGAACGCGGGCGGGGAGCCGAGCCGGGCGAGGCCGACCGCGACGTTGGCGGGCGCGCCGCCGGGGCGGTGGGCGTACCCGTCGACCTCGCGCAGCGTCTCGCCCGCCTCGGGCACGAAGTCGACGAGCGTCTCTCCGGCGACGAAGATGCCGGCCATCGGCCTACTCGGCCGTCGCGGTCTCGTCGGCGTCGCTCTCCTCGGCCTCGACCTCCTCGGCGACGGCCTCGAACGCCGCGAGGATGATGCGCTGACACGCCTGTCCCTCGGTGCTCCAGTGGTGGGCGTAGTCCAGCATGTCGTCGTAGATGTCGGGCTTACAGCCCGCCGCCTGCGGGTGGCCGCCGCCGTTCACCCGGCCGGCGACCTCGTGGGCGTGGCGGAAGTCGTCGGAGCCGCGGATCGACGCGGACCCCGCGGGCTTGACGATCACGGCGGCGTCCGCGCCCGCCTCGCGGAGCCCCTCCGCGACCTCGTTCTGCGAGCAGCGCCCGTAGGTGACCGCGACGCGCCAGTCGCCGACCTCGTGGGTGACCGCGCGGTCGACGGCGAGGTCGATGCGCGCCTCCTTCTCGACCCGGCGCTCCGACACGAACGACCGAACCGTCTCGGGGAGGTCGACGCCGTACGCGCCGACGACGGCCGCGTACTCCTCCGCGCCGGCCCAGTAGGAGTAGTCGGCGAGGTCGTCCGAGCGGGGGTCCTCCTTGAGCCAGAGGTCGTGGTCGCGCGTGACCGCGGCGAGCTCGGCCCAGCGGTCGTCGAACGCGTGGTCGAGCGAGCGGAGCGTCACGTCCGCGGTGCACTCCTCGTCCGACTCGCCGACGACGAGGTCGACGCCGGCCTCGCGGACCGCGGCCGCGGTCTCGTCGTCCCACTGGTGGTGGTCGAACCAGCGGATCGAATCGGTCGAGTCCGCCAGCTCCGCGAGCGGCTCCGCGATCCACTCGTAGTCGTCGGGACAGAGGTCGCAGACGAACAGGTCGACGCCGTCGTCGGCGTGCGCGGCGACGCGTTCGAGCGCGGTGTCGATCGAGTACGGGCCCGCGGAGAGCAGCCCGACGGGGGACTGCGCGTGGGCGTCTTCGAGGGGGTCCTCGTCGTCCGCGGTCTCGTCCGACTCGTCGCTCTCGCGCTCGTCCTCCAGCCGGGCCGCGATGGCGTCCTCGAAGGGCGCGACGTCGAGGGCGGCGTCGTACGCCTCGCGGATCATCGCCGCGCAGGCGAGGCCGTCCGCGTCGCCGTCGGCGATCACGACCGCCTCGCTGCCCTCGATCGTCTCCCGCGCCCGCCGCTCCGCGCGCTCGTCGTCCAGCGAGTCCGGGTAGAAGAACCCCTTCCCCGGCAGCTTCGTGTACCGCGATCGGGGGGCGTCCCCCGTGTCGATCAGGTCGTCGTCCATACCGTCGACCCGGGCGGCAGCCGGAAAACTCCGCCGCTCTCGCCGGCGCTCAGATCGTCGTCCGCCGGGGGTCCTCCTCGGTCAGCTGTCGCACCGTCAACACCGGGACCGGGCAGGTCCGGACGACGCGCTCGGCGACGGAGCCGATGAGGAAGCGGTTCTCGCCGTGGCGACCGCGAGTGCCCATCGCGACGACGTCGGCGTCGACCGACCGCGCGTAGGCGTCGATCTCCGAGGCCGGCCGCCCCTCGCGGACCTCGACCGTCACGTCGAGGGCGGCGTCGCGGTCGCGCGCCGCGTCGGACACGCGGTCGAGGGCGTCGCGTCCCTCGTCGTCGAGCGCGTCGCGGAGGTCGTCGCGGACCGTGTCGGGTGACGACTCGACCTCGCCGGCGTCGACGACGTACACCGCGTGGACCTCGGCGTCGAACCGCGCCGCCACGTCGACCGCGACCGAGACGGCCCGCTGAACGCTGTCGGAGCCGTCGGTCGCGACCACGATGGTGTCGAACATGGCCACCCGTTCGCCGCAACGACACCTAAAACCCGGCGGTCGGTAGAGGGCGGACCGTGGGGAGCCGGTCGATCTACGCCAGGAAGACGTGGCGCGGGCGGTCGGCGAGCACGTCGCGGCCCCACTGGACGGTCTCGGAGAACTCGTCGGAGCGGAAGAAGCCCATCGCGTCCTCCTTGGCGTTCCACTGGCTCGCGATGAACATGTCGTTCTCGTCTTCGACGTTCACCATCAGGTCGGTCTCGACGTGGCCGTCCATCTCGGTGAGCAGGTCGCCGACGTCGTCGAACGTCTCGACGAACTCCGTCTGGTAGTCCGGCTTGACGGTGTAGAACATGCCCATCGTGCCGAAGCCGGACTCCTCGCCGGCGCGCGCGACGATGTCGGGCAGCTCCGAGAGGAAGCCGCCCGCCGTCTCGGCCGCCGACGCCGTGTCCCAGATAGAGACGACGGCGGCGCGGTCGGTGTGGCGGCCCTCGTACACCGCCGTCTTGACGTGGGTGCCGTAGTGGTCGAAGTTGCCCCGGAGCCCCTCGACCTCGTCGAACAGCTCGTCCACGTCGGCCTCGCTGTACAGCACCGTGGCGTACACGTCCTCGCCGTGGGGCGTCCCGGCGTAGATGTCGAGGTCGGCGAGCTCGCCGCGGATCTCCTCGTCGGAGGTCCCGTCGCCGGCCGCCTCGTCGCCGTGGGGGTGGTCGCCCTCGCTGCCGCCGTCCTCGCCGTGGGGGTGGTCGCCGTGTGCGGAGCCGCCGCCCGCGCCCGAGCGGTCGTGGCCCTCGCCGCGGCCGTGGGCGTCGTCGCCGCGGTGACCGCCCTCGCCGTGTCCCTCGCCGTGGTGGTGACCGGCGCTGTCCGCCTCGGGGTCGCGCCCGGTCGGGACCGTCTCGCCCGCGAGGAAGGCGTCGAGGTCGCGCGGCGGGAACCGGCGGCCGACGTAGAAGTCGCCGAACTCGCCGTAGCGCGAGGAGGCCGGGTCGAACCGCATCTCGTAGACGATGTCCTTGATGTCGGTCGGGTCCGCGCCGAACAGCGTGACGCCCCACTCGTGCTCGTCGAAGCCGACCGAGGAGGCGATCACCTGCTTGATCTTTCCCGCGTACTCCTTGCCGACCTCGCCGTGGCCCGCCATCAGGTCAGCGCGCTCCTCGAAGTCGAGGTCGTACCAGTTGTGCTCCTCCCCGCGGCGCTTGCTCATCGGGTAGAAGCTGACGTACTCGTCGTCCGGGATCTCGGGCTTGAGCTTCCCCTCGATGTAGCGGCGCAGCCCCTCGTCGACGGCGTCAGCGCCCTCCTCGAAGTAGTCGTCCGAGACGTACCCCGACACCTCCGTGACGGAGACGTAGGAGGTCTCGCGCTCGGTGAACTTCGCGAGCGCGGTGTCCTCGAAGCGGCGCTCGACCGCGGAGAGGTCGTCGAGCGACGGGCGGAAGTGGAGACAGAGGAAGTCCGCCTTGTGTCCCAGCACGGAGAACAGCGCGGACTCGCCGTCCTCGGCGTCGGCGACCAGTTCGCGGTGTTTCAGGAAGGCCTCGCCCTCCTCGATCGCCCGCCGTCGCTCGGACTCGGGCGCGTCGCGCCAGGCGTCCCAGTCGATCGAGCGGAAGTCGTGAAGCGAGAACCACCCTTCGGCGGTCTGTGGAGCCTCGACCATACCTCGGGTTGGGGCCCCGCGACTTAGGGGTTTGCGGGTCGTCCCGCGCACCGGAAATCGGGGCCACGGTCGCGGGTCCCGCGCATCGGAAATCGGGGCCACGGTCGCGGGTCCCGCGCACCGGAAACCGGAGCCACGGTCGCGCGGGTCGCGCAGTCTATGCGTCCCGTCGCATACCGTTTTGTACAGCCCCTCCATCACGGGCGGTATGCCCGCTGACGCACCTCCATCGTCCGAGGAGGCGACCGACGACAGACCGGTCGCCATCCGGACGTCCGACCTGACGAAACGCTACGGCGACGACGTGCTCGCGGTCGACGCCCTCGACCTGACCGTGTACGCCGGCGAGATATTCGGCTTCCTCGGGCCGAACGGCGCGGGGAAGTCAACGACGATCGATGTGATCATGGACTACGTCCGCCCGTCGGCCGGGAGCGTGACCGTCCTCGGCCACGACGCGCAGGCGGAGACGCGCGCGGTCCACGAGCGGGTCGGCATCCTCCCGGACGGGTACGGGCTCTACGAACGGCTCACCGGCCGCAAGAACCTGGAGTACGCCGTCGAACTGAAGGGCACGGGCGACGACATCGACGCCCTGCTCGATCGAGTCGGCCTCGAATCCGCGGCCGCCGACCGCGCCGTCGGCGGCTACTCGAAGGGAATGACCCAGCGGCTGGCGCTCGCGATCGCGCTCGTCGGCGACCCCGACGTGCTGATCCTCGACGAGCCCTCGTCGGGGCTCGACCCGAACGGCGTCCGCCTCGTCCGCGAGATCGCCCGCGACCACGCCGATCGGGGGAAAACGGTGTTCTTCTCCAGCCACATCCTCAGTCAGGTCGAGGCCGTCTGCGACCGGGTCGCGATCCTCGACCGCGGCCGACTGGTCGCCGTCGACACCATCGCGGGGCTTCGCGCCGCGCTCGACGCCGGATCGACGGTGACGCTCACGGTCGACGCCGTCCCGGACCGGCTGACGCTCGGGGAAGTCGCCGGGGTCGACGACGTCGCAGTTGACGACCGGACGATCCGAGTCCGCGTCGGCGAGGCCGCGGCGAAGGTCGACGTCATCGACCGCGTCCGCGACGACGGGGCCGCGGTCCTCGATGTCACGATCGCGGAGTCGTCGCTGGAAGACCTGTTCAGCGCCTACACGGGGGGTTCATCGCCGAACCGAGACGGTCCCGACGCCGCCGGACCGGTCGCCGCCGACGCCGACGGGGGTACGCGATGACGGCGAGCGGGATCCGACTGACGATCGCGCGCAAGGAGTTCGGCGACGCGCTCCGGTCGCGGGTGGTCTGGGGGATCGTCGCGGTCATCGCGGTGATGTCGTCGCTGTCGGCGGCGCTCCCGCTGCTCGTCCCCGAGGCGGGCGGCGGCCCCGAGGCGGCCATCGGCGGCGCGTCGCAGTTCGCCGGGCTCCTCGTCCCGATCATGTCGCTCCTCGCGGCCTATCTCTCCATCGTCGGCGAGCGTGAGTCGGGCAGTCTGAAGATGTTGCTCGGACTCCCGCCCTCCCGCGGCGAGGTCCTCGTCGGCAAGTTCCTCGGGCGGGGCGGCGCGGTCGTCGTCGGGATCGCGTCGGGGTTCGCGATCTCGGGCGTGATCACGGCCGCCCTCTACGGCGAACTCCCGGTCGCCGCGTTCCTCGCGACGACGGCGCTGACGGTGTTGCTCGCCGTGTCGTTCCTCGGGATCGCCGTCGGGATCTCGGCGCTCACGGCGACGCGAAGCCGGGCGATGACCCTCGCGATCACGGCGTACCTCGGCCTGACCCTCCTCTGGGACCTGGCCCCGAACGGCGTCCACCTGCTGGTCACCGGCGAACTCCCCGGCACCGCCCTGCCTCCGTGGTTCCTCCTCGTCCGGGGGCTCAGTCCGACCGGCGCGTACAACGCGCTCGTCCAGCGGACGCTGCTCGGCGGGGCGGCCACCGACGCGGCGCTCGGTGGTCCGTCCCCGGCGTATCTCGATCCCGCGGTGTTCCTCGCGGTCCTGCTGGTCTGGGGCGCGCTCCCCCTCGTCGTCGGGTACGGCGGATTCCGACGCGCCGATCTGAGCTGACCGGATTTCGCCGCCGCGACGCGTCCGCTCGCCGCGGCGACCCGCCGGAGTCGCCGTGATCGAAACCCTTTCGACGCGACCGCGAAAAGCCGAGACGATGCGGAAAAGCGGCCCGCCGAAAGGACTGATCTCGTATCTCGTCTTGGAGCTGCTCGACGAACGCCCGCGATACGGATACGAGCTGCTCGGCGAGATCACCGACATCAGCGGCGGCCACTGGGAGCCCTCTTACGGCTCCGTCTACCCGATCCTCTACAAGTTCGAGGAGGAGGGCGTCGCCGAGCGCGTCGAGCGCGAGGCGGAGCCCGACCGCAAGTACTTCGCGCTCACCGACGCGGGCCGCGAGGAGCTCGCGGAGAAGCGCCGCGAGATCGGCGGCGAGGCCCGGGAGTTCGGCGACGTCGTCCTCGGTTTCTACCACCTGTACGCCGCGATCGCCACCGACGACCGGTTCGAGGTGGCCGACGCGGACGCCGACTGGGGGTACTCCGAACGCGACAGCGCGTGGATCGTCGAACAGATGATCCGCCACCACGAGCGCGACTTCGGCGAGTTCGAGCGGATCGACGCCTCGCCCGAGGAGTTCCACGCCGAGACGGACGGGACCGGATCGGACGACGCCGAGTCGGACAGCGCCGGACCGGAGAACGCCGAGTCGGACAGCGCCGGACCGGAGAACGCCGAGTCGGACAGCGCCGGACCGGAGAACGCCGAGCCGGACCGGACGGAACCCGGGTCCTCCGAGTCGGCGCCCGCGGACGACGCGGAGGGGTCCTCCTCCGGTGCCGCGGACGACTGACGCGCGTCGCGGCTCCCGCGCCGGGCGGACTCCTCAGCGGTGGAGCAGCCGCCAGAGGAGTCCGCCCGGGAGGCCGGCGCGGACCAGCCGGTCGTAGATACGGTCCGGGAGCAGGAGCGCGAGCCGCGGCAGCCAGCGCGCCCGGCGGCTCACCCGGTAGCGCGTCCGCGGCCGGTCGTCGGTCGTCGCCGCCACCACGCGCTCGACGACCGACTCGACGTCCGTGGCGGCCGGCGAGTACCCCTCGAACTCGCGGTAAGCGTCGGCGTACGGGCCGTCGCCGCCCGCCCCCTTGACCGCCGCGGCCGCCCGCTCGTTGAAGCCGGTCGGGACGGGGCCGGGTTCGACCAGCGCCACGTCGACCCCGCGGGGGGCGACCTCCCTGCGGAGCGCGTCGACGTACCCGTCGAGACCCGCCTTCGCGGCGCTGTACGCGCCGTGGTACGGCAGCGCCACCGAGCCGACCATCGAGCCGACGACCACGACCCGCCCGCCGCGCTCGCGGAGCGTCGGGAGCGCCGCGGAGACGGTGACGTGGACCGCGGTCAGGTTCGTCTCCAACTGCCGGCGGAACGCCGTCGCCGAGGTGTCCTCGACCGCCGCGATCTCGTACCCGCCGACGCAAGAGACGAGGGCGTCCAGCGGCCGCTCCGAGAGCAGGTCGCGAACGGCCGCCTCGTCGCGGAGGTCGACGACCGCGGTCTCGACCCCGTCCGGCAGCTCCGCGAGCCCCTCGGCGTCGCGGTCGACGCCGAGGACCTCGTGGCCGGCGGTCGCCAGCGTGCGCGCGACGCCGCCGCCGATCCCGCCGGCGGCCCCCGTCACGAGAACGTACATGGCGGACCGTCGCGGTGGGGCCAGTAGACGGTGGCGGTTCGACGCGGCGGCGGTCGCAGACGCCGGCGGTTCCCCGCGGCACTGAACCGGGAGCCGCCGGCGAGCCGCGCGCCGACGCCCGAAGGCATATATCCGACACGGGCGATGGTCGGGGTAATGTCCACCGACGAGCCGTCCGTTCCGATCGTGTGCGACGAGTGCGAGACGGAGACCCGCGTGCCGCTCGACGACCTCGCGGACGCGCTCGAGAAACACAACGCGGAGAAACACGGCGGCGACTCCGTCGCGGAGGTCGACCCGGCGATCAAAGACCGGCTCGCCGACCTCGTCGCCGAGGACCTGGGGCTGTTCGACGAGGAGGCGACGGAGCGGCCGTGACCCGGCGGCCGTGACCCGGCGACCGCGAGCGGGGCCGAAGCGAGTCGGCGGAACGAGCCAGCAATATTTGCGTTATTCGGTGACGGATACAGATCCGATTGTCTGCGGTAGAGGGGCTCAAACTCGCTAATTCGGACGTTTTGATTTCCTGACGGCGTCACCGGTACACGCCTCCGTTGCTGGTGGCGCGAGGGTGTTGCCCGCGGGTCCGCTTTCGAAGGTATGTACGAACCAACGCGGACAGCGTCGCGGCGGTCGTTCCTCGCGGCGGCGGGCGGAACTGCGACGGTCGGACTCGCCGGCTGCCTCGGCGGCTCCGGCGGCGGCGGACTCGACGAGCTGACGGTCGCGCACATGCCGATCTACCCCGACCTCCAGTGGTACGTGATGGAGGGCGAGGGGTACTTCTCGGAGATCGACGCCGAGGTCACCGGTCAGGAGTTCGGCAACGGCCCCGACATCGTCCGGGCGCTCGGCGGCAGCGACATCGACGTCGCGATGTTCGGGATCGTCCCCGCGATGATCGCGATCGACCGCGGCATCGCCGCGCAAGTGACCGCCGCGAACATCCGGGAGCCGATGGGAATCATGGCCGAGTCCTCGTTCCACGAGACGTTCGAACGGCAGGGCGCCGACGCGTTCGCGACGTGGGCCGAAGAGCGGGGCGAGCCGTTCACCTTCGGCACGTTCCCGCAGGGGAGCGTCCCGGACGTGCTGCTCCGCTACTGGCTCCGCGACGTCGGCGTCGACCCCGCCGCGAACGACAGCGTCAAGATCATCGAGATCAGCGGCGCAAGCTCCGTCTGGCAGGCGATCGCCAACGACGAGATCGACGGCACCTCGATCATGGAGCCGGTGCCGACCATCGCGCAGGCGGAGGAGTCGTCGGTGACGATGCTGCGGACGGCGGCCGAGGTCCTCCCCGGTCAGCCCGCCGCGGTCACCATGATGAGCGACGAGGTCCGGGACTCCCCGCTCGCGACGCAGTTCCTCGAACAGCACGTCCGCGCGACCGAGTTCATCGGCGAGAACCCCGACGCGACCGCGGGCCACGTCGAGGAGGGGATCGGGATGCGGGCCGACCGCGCGCGGCAGGCGCTCGACTCGCCGCTGTCGAACTTCATCACCGACCCCAACGAGATCACGGAGGCGACGCAGGTGTTCTCCGAGTTCGCGGCCGGAAACGACCAGATCGACGAGCAGCTGTCGACCGACGCGATATTCGACCTCGAGGTGTACGACTCGCTCTGATGGCGACCGAAACCGGACCGCGCGTCGGCGGCGACGAGGGGTTCGCGAGCCTCGCGCTCGGCGACGGCCGACGCCTGCGCCGCGGGGCGGTCGGCGTCGCGGCGTTCCTCCTCGTCTGGCACGCCGTCTCGCTCACGCAGGACCCGTTCGTCCTCCCCTCGCCCGTCGCCGTCGCCGAGGCGTTCGCCGGGGAGCTCGCCTCGGGCGACATGACCGCGGCGCTCTCGCAGAGCGTCCGCCACTGGATCCCGGGCACCGCGGTCGGGACCGGGCTCGGCGTCGCCGCCGGAGTCGCGTTCGCCTGGAGCCGGGTGCTCGACGACCTGACCGCGCCGCTCGTCCGGACGCTGCGCCCCGTCCCGCCGCTCGCGCTGATCGGCTTCGCGATCGCGTGGTTCGGGATCAACGACGCCGGCGCGGCGTTCATCATCGCCGTCGGCGCGTTCTGGATCAACTTCTACGCGGCGTACGGCGCGGTGGAGGGCGTCTCCGAGGACCTGCTCGACGTTGGCCGGACGCTCGGGGTCCGCGGCGACCTCGACGCGGTCCGGTCGATCGTGCTGCCGGCCTCGATGCCGGGGATCATGACCGGGATCCGGACCGGACTGGGACGGTGTTGGATGCTCGTCGTCGCCTCGGAGATATTCGGCGTCCCCGGGGTCGGCCGCGAGATCATCCGCGCCAGCAACAACCTACGCGTCGACCGGGCGATCGCGTACATCCTCGTGTTGAGCCTGATGTTCCTGCTCGTCGACGTCGCGTTCCGCGCGGTCGAACGGAGGGTGTTGGCGTGGCGGGCGTGAACGACGACGGGACCGTCGGCGACGCCGGCGCGTCCAGCTCTCCCGCGGCGGCGAGCGTCGCCCTCGACCGGGTCGGCAAGACGTACGCGGCCGACGGCGACGGCGAGCCGGTGCGCGCGCTCGACGACGTGTCCTTCTCGGTCGCGGACGGCGAGTTCGTCTGTCTCGTCGGGCCGTCCGGCTGCGGGAAGACGACGCTGTTCCGGGTCGTGGCCGGGCTGACCGAGGCGACGGACGGCCGGGTCCTGCTCGACGGCACCGAGGTCACGGCCCCGACGACGGACATGGGCGTGGTGTTCCAGGAGTACCACCTGTTCCCGTGGCTGACCGTCGAGGAGAACGTCGGGTTCGGCCTCGAACGGAGCGACCGGCCGGCCGCCGAGCGCGAAGCGCGGGTCGACGAGATGCTGGACCTCGTCGGGCTGACGGAGTTCCGGGGCGCCTACCCGAAATCGCTGTCGGGCGGGATGAAACAGCGCGTCGCCATCGCGCGGGCGCTCGCGGTGGATCCGGACCTGCTGCTGATGGACGAGCCGTTCGGCGCGGTGGACGCGCAAACCCGCGAGATGCTCCAGCGGGAGCTGCTCGACGTGTGGGCCTCTACGGGCAAGACCGTCCTCTTCGTGACGCACGACGTGGCGGAGGCGGTGACGCTCGCCGATCGGATCGTGGTGATGGCCGCGGAGCCCGGGCGCGTCCGGCAGGTCGTCGACGTCGACGTCGAGCGCCCCCGCGAGCGCGGCGACGCCGCGTTCGCGGAGTACGTCGGTCGCGTCAGGGAGCTGATCGGCGCGCACCCGTAGCCGGTCGATCCCCGCACCGCGTCCGGCTCCACACACCCGCTACTCTTCGGCGTCGGAATCCTCGGCGACAGAGTCCTCGGCGGATGAATCTTCCACGCTCGCCGCCAGCTCGTCCACGTGGGTGCGAATCGTCGCCAGCGTCGCGTCCGCGTCGGCGTACCCCTGATCGTAGCTGTCGAGCGCGCTCTCGGCTCGGTCGAGGAAGCGCTCCACCGCCGCGTCGCTCGGGTCGTCGGTCATACGAGTCCGTCCGCCCGCGAGCGGTTTATGTCTCCCGGCGGCGCGGGCGGTCGGAGGCGGACCGCACCCGCTCAGCGCCGACGGAGCGCGTACGTCGTGTAGCCGACCGCGACGACGAGCAGGGCCGAGAGCACGGTGCCGAAGAGGGCGGGCGACGCCGTGACGTACTCGCCGAACGGGTCGGTCAGCGCGAACACGGCGAGGATGAGCGCGACGGAGATGGCGATTCCGACCGCGCCGAACGTCTTGAACGCCGCGTCGAGGTCGAACCCAGACGATCCCTTCTGATGGCTCATACCCTCGCATACGCGCTCTAATTATAAATCCGCACAGTACGATTCTCAGACTCGGGGAACGGGGCCGACCGTGCGTGAGATGCGCACGCACCGTTTACTATTAGCGGTGATAATTTCCCCGTAGCGGTTTTGTCACCCTTCCGTCGAATCCAAATCGATGACTAAAGAGAGACGTGTCACGGCCTCACGTCGGCGGTTCGCCGTCGCCCTCGGATCGGGAACCGCGGCCGCCGTCGCGGGGTGTCTGGGAACGGATCCCAGCGGGACGGCGTCGATGGACGCCGGCGACGACGGGGCGGGCGACGGAACGGGAGACGACGGGGGCGACGCGATCACTAACGCAGACGACGCCGGCGCGACGGTCGGGATGATATACGCGCTCGGCGGGCTCGACGACCGGTCGTTCAACGACGCCGCGAACAGGGGTATCCAGCGCGCTCGCCTCGACTACGACGTGGCGTTCGCGAACGAGGAGCCGACATCGATCCCGGAGTTCGAGGCCACGCAGGCCGCGCTCTCGGCGTCGAGCGACCCCGCGTACGACCTGATCTGCTGTATCGGCTTCCTTCAGGGGGACGCCCTCTCGACGGTCGCGGGCGAACACCCCGACCAGCAGTATGTCATCGTCGACTCCGTCGTCGACAGCGACAACGTGGCGAGCTACGTGTTCCGCGAGCACGAGGGGTCGTTCCAGGCCGGCCACCTCGCCGGGCTGGTGACCGACCGCGACCTGTCCGTCGGCGCGGGGGCGACCGTCCCCGACGAGCGGACCGTCGGCTACGTCGGCGGCGTCGACTCGCCGCTCGTCCGCAAGTTCGAGGCCGGCTACCGCGCCGGCGTCGCCCACGCGACCGCGGACGTGTCGGTGCTGTCCACGTACCTCGGCGCGTTCGACGACCCCGAGGGCGGGTACGCCGCCGCCGCGGAGATGTTCGAACAGGGGGCCGACGTGGTGTACCACGCGGCCGGCGGCAGCGGCCTCGGCGTGTTCCAGGCGGCCCAGGAGTACGGCCGGTACGCGATCGGCGTCGACTCCGACCAGTCGCGCAGCAACCCCCGGTACGCGGACGTCATCCTGGCGTCGATGGTGAAGCGGGTCGGCACCGCGGTGTACGACGCCGTCGAGGAGACGATCGACGGCGACCTCGACACCGGCTCCACGACGGCGCTCGGTCTCGCCGAGGACGGGGTCGCGCTCGTCTACGGAACGTCGCTCGGGCCGGTGATCCCCGACGACGTGCGCGCCGCGATCACCGACTCCGGCGACCGGATCGTCGACGGCGACCTGTCGGTCCCCACGGACCCGGAGGCGGTGAACTGATGGCCTCCGACTCGTTCCGGCGTCTGGTGCGCGCCGTCGGCCGGCTCCTCCCGGACGCGGTGCGTCGCCGATACGCCGCGAAGTTCGCGCTGGCGTTCCTCGTGGTCGCGGCCGTCGTCGCCGCCGGGGGCGCGTTCACCTACCTCCAGACCGGAGAGACCGTGGAGTCCGACGCGACGACGCAGCTCGCGGAGACCGGCGGCCTCCAGGCCGACGCGATCGGCTCGTGGACCGACCGGATGCGCACCGAGACGCGGTCGATGTCGGCGGCCGACGCGCTCCGGTCCGACCGTCGAGCGCCGGCGTACGTGCTGTTGAAAGACCAGCTGCTCTCCGACGACATCGTCAGCATCCACCTCGTCGACGCGGCGCAGGACCGGGTCGTCGCCAGCACTGAACGGCCCTTGGAGGGGCGCGCGCCGAGCGACCTCGACGCGCCGTGGAGCGACGCGGACGTCCCCGAGGGGGTCGGCGCGGACGACCGCGTCTGGCGGTCGGACCGCTCGTACCGGTCGCCCGTACTCAACGACCGGCCGGTGATGGCGTTCGCCAGCTCGGTCCCGCGGGCCGACGGCCGGTACCTCGTCGTGGTCACCCGCATCCAGCCGCAGCTCGAACGCATCCAGAACAGCGACACCGGCGAGGAGACGATGATCCTCAACGCCGCGGGGCAGACCGTCCTCGACATCGACGGCACGGTCGACGAGGCGGCGCACGCCGACGGCATCGAGACGGTCCGGGAGGGCAACGCCACGACCGCGACGCGGATCGGCGACGGGCAGGTCCACGCGTACGCCTCGGTCCCCGAGACCGACTGGGTGGCCGTCACGAGCGTCGACCAGTCGACGGCGTTCGCCGTCCGCAACGACGTGGGGAACTCCGTGCTGCTCCTCGTCCTCCTGACGCTCGCCTCGCTGGGCGTCGTGGGCGCCGTGCTCGGGACCCGCACGGTGCTCCCGCTCTCGCGGCTCCGCAACCGCGCCGAGCGGATCGAGTCGGGCGACCTCGACGTCGACCTGTCGACCGGGCGGATCGACGAGATCGGCCGCCTGTTCACGAGCTTCGGCGAGATGCGGGACGCGCTCCGGAACCGGATCGCCGAGGCCGAGACCGCCGCCGACGAGGCCGAGGCGGCCCGCGAGGAGGCGGAGGCCGTCACCCGCGACATGGAGGCGCGCGCGGCCGACTACAGCGAGGTGATGGGCGCGGTCGCGGACGGCGACCTCACGCGCCGGATGGACCCGGACGCGGACCGCGAGGCGATGCGCGAGATCGCCGAGGAGTTCAACGACATGGTCGCCCAGCTGGAGCGGACCACCGCGCGGGTCGCCGCCTTCGCCGGCGAGGTCGACTCGGCGAGCGCGGAGCTCGCCGCCGGTGCCGACGAGGTCGAGACCGCGAGCGGGACCGTCAGCGAGCAGATACAGGAGATCGCCGACGGCGCGATCAGTCAGGACGAGCGCCTCGACGAGGTGAGCGACGAGATGAGCGACCTCTCCGCGAGCATCGAGGAGGTCGCCTCGTCCGCCGCGTCCGTCGCTGAGACCGCCGAGGCCGCCTCCGAGCGCGGCGAGGCCGGTCGCGAGGCGGCCGCGGAGGCGCTCGACGAGATGGACGCGATCGAGGCGCGCTCCGCGGCCGCGGTCGAGCAGATGGAGTCGCTCGACGACCGGATGGACGAGATCGACGAGGTGGTCGAGTTCATCACCGACGTGGCCGAGCAGACGAACATCCTCGCGCTGAACGCCTCGATCGAGGCGGCCCGCGCCGGCGAGGCCGGCGAGGGATTCGCGGTCGTCGCCGACGAGGTCAAGGACCTCGCCGAGGAGACGCAGGAGGCCGCCGCCGAGATCGAGTCGCAGATCGCGACGGTCCGCGACGAGACCGACGCGACCGTCGACGACATCCGCGAGACAAACGAGCGGATCGACGAGGGGGCCGACACCGTCCGCGAGGCCTCGTCGTCGCTCGAAGCGGTCGTCGACGCCGTCGAGGAGACGAACCACGGCGTCCAGGAAATAAGCGAGGCGGCCGAGGACCAGGCCCGGTCGACGCAGCGCGCGGTCGAGGGGGTCGAGGACGTCGCCGAGGTGAGCGGGGAGGTCGCCGCCGGCTCCGAGCAGGTGTCCGCGGCCGCGGAGGAGCAGACCGCGACCGTCGCCACCATCGCGGAGAACGCCGACCGGCTCCGCGGGCAGGCCGACTCGCTCGCCGAGTCGGTCTCCGCCTTCGAGGTCGACGTCGATCCCGACGGGGCCGAGAACGCGGAGTCCGACGGCGTCGACGCGACCGGGGGAGACGACGTGGCCGAGAGCGACGCGAGGGGCGGGAGCGACGAAGGACGGGACGCGGAGAGCGGATCCGTCGGAGACACTGACGAGTCGCCGCTCGGAGACGGGCTCGCCGCCGACGGCGACGGGCGACCGCCCTCGACCGACGAGCGTTAGTCCCCGCCCTCGGGTCGTCGGCGGCGGCGGCTCTAGTCCCCGCTCTCTGGGTGTCCCTCGACGATGGCGACGCCGGAGGACGCGCCGATCCGCACCGCGCCGGCGTCGAGCATGGCCGTCGCCTCGTCGTAGGAGCCGACGCCGCCGGAGGCCTTCACCGGCAGGTACTCGCTCAGCAGTTCGACGTCGGGGACGGTCGCGCCGCCGTCGGCGAAGCCGGTCGACGTCTTCACCATGTCGGCGTCCGCGGCGACCGCGGCATCGCAGGCGCGGCGCTTCTCGTCGTCGTCGAGGAGCGCGGTCTCGATTATCACCTTCACGGGGACGGGCACGGCCGCGACGACGTCCGCGAGCTCGTCGGCGACCGCGCCGTCGTCGCCGGCCTTCAGCCGGCCGACGTTGATCACGAGGTCGATCTCGTCCGCGCCGTCCTCCCACGCCGCGACCGCCTCGTCGCGCTTGACCGCGGGGTCGTGCTGTCCGTGCGGGAACCCGACCACGGTGGCGATCGCCTCGGGCTCGGCCTCGGACGCGACCGCCTCGGCGACGTAACACGGCGGGATACACGCGTTCATCCCGTGGGTCGCGGCCTCGTCGAGAACGGTCCGCACGTCGGCCCACGTCGTCTCCGGGCCGAGGACGGTGTGGTCGATGCTGGCGGCGAACTCGTCGCGGTTCATGCCTCTCCCGTGGCGGCGGGAGCTAAAAGGCGTGCGGGGTCGCCGCGGTCGGCGACCGGTCGTTCGTGACGGCGGTCCGGAGACCGCGGGGGTCTCAGACCGAGCGCGTCGGCGTCAGCTCTCGATCTCTATCTCCGTGCCGCTGACGGCGTTCTCGACCGTCACCGGAAGCCGGACGCTCAGGATGCCGTTCCGGTACGTGGCCTCGATGCCGTCCTCGTCGATCGCCTTCGGGAAGCGGAACCGTCGGTGGTACGTCCGCCGCGTCCCGCGGCTCTCGTCCTCGTGTTCGCCGGCGACGTTGAGCACGCCGTCGTTCCACGAGGCGGTGATCTCCGACGGGTCGAACCCCGGAAGCTCGACCGAGAGGACGAACTCACCGTCCTCCTCGTACAGTTCGTAGTCGGTACTACCGGATTCGAACAGTCTGCTCGGGAAGTCGAGTCCCTGCGTCCACGCGTTGGCTGGCTCGAGCATGGGCATTGCTGACCACCTCGAACTCATCTGGTAATAGGTTCGCGATTCTATAAAAATCTGACGTATCTTGGTGTTTTGTAACACAGTACGATCGACGGCGCATCCGACCCGGGATCGCCCTCCGCGCCGCCCCGCCGCCGAGTCCGGTCGCCGTAGCGGACGCCGACGGGCGGCCGATAGTTGGAGATTTCTCCAACGTTCGCGCGTCCGCCCCGGATTTATTTCGTCCGCGTGCCACCCCGGCTCATGGATCGCGACACCGCCACGCCCGCCGTCTCGGACCTCCCCGGCGAGCGCGCTCGCGAGTGGGTCGAGTACCACCACGAGTCGGCCGCACCGAGCACCTACGTCTACGAGTTCGTCTGGGACCGCACCGCCCCCGCCGAGGGCCCGTTCTGTACCGACGTCGACGGCAACGTCCTCATGGACTTCACCAGCCACGTCGCCGCCGCGCCGCTCGGGTACAACAACCCGCTCATCATGGACCGGCTCGCGGAGTTCGACCTCGTCGACCCGCTGAAGATCGCGGGACAGGACTTCTACGCCGCCGGCGGCCCCTCCCCCGACGACGGAATCCCGGGGTCGTCCGGGCTCATGGACCGGCTGACGGACCTGACGAGCCACTACGACATGGACACCGTCTTCCTCTCGAACTCCGGCGCGGAGGCGGTCGAGAACGCCATCAAGATCGCCTACGACGCCTCGGACGGCGCCAAGTACGCGATCACCTTCGACGGGGCGTTCCACGGGCGGACGCTCGGCGCGCTCTCGCTCAACCGCTCGAAGTCCGTCTACCGCCGGGAGTTCCCCGAGGTCAGCGGCGTGATGGACGTCCCGTACTGCGACGACCGGACCTGCTCGCCCGAGACGTGCTCGTGCGGCTTCTTCGCCGACGGCGTCTCCCGGCTCCGCCGGAAGCTCGACCCGAAGCGGGGGAACGTCCACCCGGACGACGTGGCCTACCTGATCATGGAACCGATCCAGGGCGAGGGCGGCTACCGGTTCCCCTCCGAGGCGTTCACCGACGAGATCGCGGCGCTCGCCGACGAGCACGACATCACGCTGATCGCCGACGAGATCCAGTCCGGCGTCGGCCGCACCGGCGAGATGTGGGGCTCGGACCACTACGCGTACGACCCCGACGTGATCACGAGCGCGAAGGGCCTCCGCGTGGGGGCGACCGTCTCCCGGAGCGACGTGTTCCCGGAGGAGACCGGCCGGCTCTCGTCGACGTGGGGGGCCGGCGACCTGATCGCCTCCGCGCAGGGAGCGATCACGCTCGACGCCATCGAGGAGGCGGCCCTCATGGACAACGCGGTCGCTCGCGGGCGGCAGTTCAAGGAGACGATACGCGACGCCGCGCCCGACGGCGTCGACGACGTTCGCGGCAAGGGGCTGTTGCTCGCCGTCGAGTTCGACACGACGGAGCGCCGCGACGCGGTCGTGAAACACGCGTTCGACCGGGGCCTGCTGACGCTCGCGTGCGGCAACGAGGTCGTCCGGATCCTCCCGCCGCTCGACGTCACCGAACGCGAGATCGACCTCGGCTGCGACCTCCTCACCGACGCGATCGCGGACGCGGCCTGAGCGGTCCCCGCCGGCTCGGGCCGGCCGCCCTCAGCGGTCCGCGTACCACTCCGCGAACTTCTCTAAGGCCCGCCCGCGGTGTGACACCGCGTTCTTCCGGTCGGTGTCCATCTCCGCGAACGTCTCGCCGTCGTGTTCGAAGATCGGGTCGTAGCCGAACCCGCCGTCGCCCCGCGGCGCGACGATCCGCCCCGGGACGTACCCCTCGAACAGCTTGACCGGGAGCGGGTCCGCGTCGGCTCCGACCGCGTCATCCTCGCCGCCGCTCTCGCCGCCCGCCTCCGCGTCCGGGCCCGCCGCCGCGGCCGCGTCGCGGTCGCCCCGGTCGACGGGGTCGGGGCTCGCGGCGAACCCCTCGCCGTCGCAGTAGCCGAGCGTACACCGGAAGGCGGCGCGGCGGTCGTCGAGCTCGCTTGCGACCTCGTACACGCGCTCGATCCCGAGCGTCTCCTCGACGTACGAGGAGTACGGGCCCGGGAACCCGTCGAGCCCCTCGACGAACAGTCCCGCGTCGTCGACGAGGACCGGCCCGTCCGCGTGGCGGTACGCCTCGCGGGCCCCCTGAGCCGCGATCGGCCCGAGACCGTCGGCCTGGACCTCCGTGTAGTCGAAGTCGAGTCGCTCCACCGAGCCGTCCGGGAGGTACCGCTCCGCCTCGCGGACCTTCCCCGGGTTCGTCGTCACGTACCTGAGCACGGACGGACGTGGGCGCGCCCGCGAGGAATAGCCGTCGGTCGCGGACGGGGACCGGCCGCGGCAGTACGTTTTTGTCGTCTCGACGACAGCATCCGCGCATGGCCCTCCCTACCTTCGAGAAGAAGCGGCTCGTCGGGCTCATCGCGATCCTGTCGTTCGGGCTCACCTCGCTGTCCGCCGTCCTCCTCCCGAGCCCCGTAGCGCCGCTCGGACCGGCGCTGTTCATCACCGGCTTCTTCATCCTGATCCCGCTGGTGTTGGTCCTCGGCGAGGCGTTCCCGCTCGTCGCGTCCGACGACGGAGAGACCGGGGAACCGCCGGACTCCGCCGCGGCGGACCGGCCGATCGCGGCGCTGCGCGATCGGTACGCGAGCGGCGAGATCGACGAGGCGGAGTTCGAGCGGCGGCTCGACCGGCTGCTGGCGACCGAGGACCTCGACGAGCGGTTCGACCGAACGCCCGCCGAGGTCTCGGACGGCTCCGGCGCGAACCGAGCGCGCGAGTACGAACTGGAGTGAGTCGGCGAACCGCGCTCAGGGGTCGACGCGGGCGATCCACGCGTCCGGGTCGTCCAGCTCCTCGCCGGTCGGCAGGTTCTCGGCGCGCTCCCAGACCGCGCCCGCGGCCTCGATCCCGCGCTCGTCCGCGACGCGCCGGAAGAAGGCGGCCCCGCGCTCGTACTGTCGCCGCTTGAGGCCCAGTCCGAGGAGCCGCTGCGCGAGCCGCCGCACCGGGCCGCCCCCGCCGCGCCGATCGTCGAGTTTGCGCCGGAGGTCGGCGTACTCGCCGTCGAACGCGCGGTCCATCAGGACCTCGGCGTACCCCTCGACCGCCGTCATCGCGGCCTGGAGCTCCGCGAAGGCGTCGGGGTCGAGCCCGCGGTCGGTCATCCCCTCGACCCCGCGCTCGACGCGCGATTCGAGGTACTCCGGGAGCCACGGGGCCGCGCCGAACTCGGCGGCGTGGGTCACCTCGTGGAACGCGATCCACCGCCGGAAGCGGGGGTAGTCCACGTCGAGCGTCCGCGCGACCGCGACGATGTTCGGGTGGACGAAGTAGAGGCCGTGGTCGGCGGCCGGCTCGTCGGCGAGGAGGAGGGGGTCGTACTGGCCGAGGACGTTCCGCGAGAGGAACCCCAGCGCGAACGCCATCGACCCCGTGTTGGCGACCCGGCTGAGGTCCCGCGCGAACGCGGGACCGCGCCGCGCGGGCGTCGCGTCGAACGTCCCGTCCGGCTCGTCGAGGTCCGCCGCGGCCGCCTCGATCGGGTCCATCACGCGCCGGAACGTGCCGACGCTCGCGTCGATCCAGTGGTGGCGGTTCTGTACCTCGACGGTGTCGGGCACGTCGAACTCGATCCCGGCGACCGCGGCGAGCCGCGAGCGCGCGTCGCGGACGTCGGCGGCGTACCCCGCGCGCTCCGCGTCGGAGAGCGCGACCGACCCGGGGTCCGTGGCGCCCTTCGCGGCCGCCGCGGCCCGGTCCCAGTCGACGACGCCCGGTCCCTCGGCCTCGGCGACGGCCCGGACGCTTCGGAGGATGTCCATACCGATCGGACGAGCGGCCGCCTCAAAGCGCTTGTGTCGGCCGGTGCGTCGCCGGCGCGGCCGACTCCGGTGTCTTCTTGCCCGACGCCGCACAGCCTCGCCCATGGACGAGACGCGCCGCGCGTTCCTCGACGACCTGCTCGCGACGCCGAGCCCCTCGGGCTTCGAGACCGCCGCCCAGCGGGTGTGGACCGACTACGTCGGCGAGTTCGCCGACCGGGTCGACACCGACGCGTACGGCAACGCCGTCGCGGTCCACGAGGGCGACCCCGACGCGCCGACGGTCGCCGTCACCGGCCACGCCGACGAGATCGGGTTCATCGTCCGGGACGTGCTCGACGACGGCTTCCTCCGGATCGGGCGGATCGGGGGCGCCGACCGCACCGTCTCGAAGGGCCAGCACGTCACGGTCCACGCCGAGGAGCCGGTTCAGGGCGTCATCGGACAGACCGCGATCCACCTGCGGGACGGCGACGAGGAGTACGAGGACGTCGCCGGGCAGTTCGTCGACATCGGCGCCGCGGACGCCGACGAGGCCCGCGACCACGTCGAGGTCGGCGACCCCGTCACGTTCTCGACCGGGCTCCGCGACCTCGTCGGCGACCGGATCGCCGCCCGCGGGGTCGACAACCGCGCCGGCGCGTGGGCGGCCGCGGAGGGGCTCCGCCGCGCCGCCGCGGCCGACGTCGACGCCACCGTGTACGCGGTCTCCACCGTTCAGGAAGAGGTCGGGCTCCAGGGGGCGCGGATGGTCGGCGTCGACCTCGACGACGTCGACGCCTTCGTCGCGGTCGACGTCACGCACGCCACCGACAACCCGGACGTGGACCGCGAGCGGCGCGGGCCGGTCGAGCTCGGTGCCGGCCCGGTGATCGGTCGCGGGAGCGCGAACCACCCGGTCCTCGTCGACCTCGCGCGCGACGCCGCTGCGGACGCCGACGTCGACGTTCAGCTCCAGGCGGCCGGCACGCGCACCGGCACCGACGCCGACGCGTTCTACACGACCCGCGGGGGGACCCCCGCGCTCAACGTCTCGATCCCGAACCGGTACATACACACGCCCGTCGAGGTGATCGACACCGCGGACCTCGACGGCGTCGCCGACCTGCTCGCGGCGATCGCCGCGGCGGCGGGCGACCGCGAGGGGGCGGCGAACCCGTTCGCCGTCGAGGTCTGAACCGCCCGCCGCGGGTCGGATCGCCACGACAAACCGGGGCACGGCGGCGGCGAAACGGAACTGTTTTACTATCGTCTTTCCTACCGTAGATTGCGACGAACGGACGTGCTCTGGTGGTGTAGTCCGGCCAATCATATCACCCTCTCACGGTGATGACCTGGGTTCAAATCCCAGCCGGAGCATTTCTCTTCCCGTTTCGCTGCTCGTTCCCCGGCAGCGCCCCGTCTCGGCCGAACGCCGCGGACCCGCCGACCGTCAGCCGCAGTAGCAGTGGTCGTCCATACAGAACGTCGCCTCCATGTCGCCGAGCGGCAGCCCGAGCGAGGCGAGCGTGGCCCGCACGTCGTTGACGGCGCTCCGCGCCGGCCTGACGGTTCCCGCGGCCGCCCCCGTCGGCGCTTCGCCGGCCTCGATCGTCGCGACCACCGACCGCGAGGCGTGCTCCACCACGGCGACGTGGTTCGCGTCTTGGACCGGCACGTACAGCTTCTCGCGGCGCGGCCCCCACGCGGCGGAGATGGCGCTCCCGCCGACGTCGATAGTCGTCTCGTACTCGAACGTCTCCAAGTCGATCACGCCGACGCCCTCGCCCGGGATGAGGAGGTACGCCGCCTCGCTGTCCGGGTCGACCTCGCTCGTGATCGGCGCGCCCGGCACCCCGTCGTCGCGGGTGACCTTCGCCACCTCTTCGGGAGCCTCGGGGTCGGAAACGTCCCAGACGCTCTCGGAGCCCTCGCGGGGGACCTCGGGGTCGTTCCCGAGGGTTCCCTCCCCGTTCTCGACGAGGAGGTATTCCCCGTCGAACGTCGCGGTACACATGAACGGGAGGACCTTCCCGTCGGTAACCGGCTCGCCCGCGTCGACGCGCGCGACCGTCTCGAATGGGTCGACGCGCACCACGCGGATCGACTCGTCGGCGACGTCGGCGACGAAGCAGTAGTCGCCGTCCGGCCCGAGCGTCGCGTCGCAGGGGCCGACGTAGCCGGTCCGCATCTCGCCGGTCACCTCGCCGAAAGTATCGCTCTCGCGGTCGGCGTCGACGCGGAAGATCGCGTGGTCCGGGGGGTCGTCCGGGTCCGGGTCGAGCCCCGTCGTGCCGCCGGACGCGATCAGCAGGTGGTCGCCGTCGGGGGTCACGTTCGGGTAGTTCGGCCCGTAGCCCGTCTCGACGAACGCGAGCTCCGTCAGGGTCCCCTGGTCGAACGCGCGGACGCCGCCGGCGACGTTGAGCCACAGCACGTCGTACGCGCCGTCCGCCCCGGTCGAGTACTGGTTGGCCGGGAACGACGCCGTGGTGTCGAGGAACGCGGTCGCGACCGCCTCGTCGCGCTCGGGGTCGACGACGCTCACCGTCCGGTCGCCGTTGTTGAACGCGAACACCGTGGGGAGCGCTTCGGCCGCCTCGCGCCCACCGCCGCCTCCCCCGCCCGAACAGCCGGCGAGCGCCGCCGCGGCACCGACCCCGCCCGAGGCGCGGAGCAGCCGGCGGCGGTCGACGCCGCCGGCGAACGGGTTCGTCCGGTCGCCGTTCGCGAGCGCGGCCCCCTTCGACGGTCGCGGGTCGGCCTCGGCGGACCGGGCGTCGTCTCGCTCCGCGTCCGGGGCCGCCCCCTCTCGGCGAGTCCTCGCGCGTCGTCCGCGACGGCGGTCGTCGGTCATGATGCTACCACCGGGCTCGCCGGGTAAAGCCCCGCCGGGCGTCCCGATTCCGGTGCGAGCGCGCCGGCGTCGCCGGGGAGTCGCCGTCGACGGCTCGCCCGCCCTCTCACGCCCTCTCACCGGTTCAGCCGCCGGCGGAGCACCGCGGCGGCGACGAGGACCGTCCCGAACGTGACGGCCCCGGAGATCAGCGCGCCGCGGGCGCTCGTCGCGCCCGTCGCGAACGCGCTCACCGAGGCCGAGCCGCCGACCAGCGCCGCCCCGCCCGCCAGCCCGCCGAAGCCGATACAACAGAGGCTCAGCAGGCCCACGGCGGACAGCGACCCGAGGATCCCGTCGTCGCTCATCGCTCTGGGTCCCCCTCGTCGCTCCGGCCACGAATAGCTACTGGGGTCGGGCGCGGCGGGCGCGCGACCGTCGGCGGGAGGCGACCCTCGCTTCGGGTCGGGCTCGACCGCCGCGACGGCGCCGCGTCTGACCGCCAAGCGAGGGTTTAATTCCGCCAGCGCGCGAGGGCGTCGTGTGGACCCGAGCCGGATNGGATCCCCGCCGAGTTCCCCGCGCCGAGCTTCCGCGGCGCGCAGGAGCGGGCCGTCGCCGACATCCGCGACGCCTTCGCGGCGGGCAACGAGGTCGTGCTGGTGCGCGCGCCGACGGGCAGCGGCAAGTCGCTGCTGGCCCGCGCCATCATGGGGGCGGCGGAGACCGCGGGCGAGGCGGCCCCCAGCGAGGCGACCGGCGCGTACTACACGACCCCGCAGGTGTCGCAGATCGACGACGTCGAGGCCGACGACCTCCTCGACGACCTGGCGGTGATCCGCGGCAAGTCGAACTACGACTGCGTGCTCCCCGGCGAGCACGACACGCCCGTGAACCGCGCCCCCTGCGCGCGCCAGCAGGGGTTCGACTGCTCGATCCGACACCGCTGCCCGTACTTCTCCGACCGCGCCATCGCCTCGGGGAACCGCTTCGCCGCCATGACGCTCGCGTACTTCATGCGCACCGCCGGCTCCGAGGTGTTCCGGAAGCGCGACGTGGTCGTGATCGACGAGGCGCACGGCCTCGCCGAGTGGGCCGAGATGTACGCGACGATCGAGATATCGCCCGAGCGCGTGCCGGTGTGGGACGACGTCGGCGTCCCGGACGTCGCGGCCGACGCCGACCCCGAGGAGGACGCGCTCGACCGGACCGCGCGGTTCGTCGAGGCGCTGCGCGACGTGGCGATCCGCGCGAAAGACGAGCTGGTCGGCCGCGAACTCGACCGCGAGGAGGTCGCGCGGCGCGACCGGCTCCAGGAGCTGATCGGCGAACTCGGCTGGTTCCTCGAAGACTACCGCGATCTCCAGTCCCCGACCTCGTGGGTCGTCGACCAACCGGGCGGGGAGGGAACCGCGATCGAGATCAAGCCCCTCGATCCCGCGAGATACCTGCGACACACCGTGTGGGACCGCGGGAACCGGTTCGCGCTGCTGTCGGCGACGATCCTCTCGAAGGAGGCGTTCTGCCGCGGCGTCGGCCTCGACCCCGCGGACGTCGCGCTCGTCGACGTCGAGCACACGTTCCCGCTCGCGAACCGCCCGCTCTACGACGTGACGCAGGGGTCGATGACCTACGAGCACCGCGACGAGACGGTCCCGAAGATCGCCCGCCTGATCGTCCGGCTGATGGCCGAACACCCCGACGAGAAGGGGCTCGTCCACGCGCACTCGTACGACATCGCGGAGCGGCTCACGGAGCGCCTCGGCGAGTTCGGCGTCGCCGCGCGCGTCAGGCGTCACGACAAACGGAACCGCGACGCCGAGCTGGAGGCGTGGAAGGCGAGCCCGGACCCGGAGGTGTTCGTCTCGGTGAAGATGGAGGAGGCGCTGGACCTGAAAGGCGACCTCTGCCGCTGGCAGGTGGTGTGTAAGGCCCCGTATCGGAACACGAACGACTCGCGGGTCGCCCGGCGGCTCGCGGACGGCCAGTGGGCGTGGTACCACCGGACGGCGCTGCGCACCGTGATTCAGGCGTGCGGCCGGGTCGTCCGCGCTCCGGACGACTACGGCGCGACGTACCTCGCCGACGACTCGCTGCTCGACCTCTTCGACCGCGCCGCGGCCGACACCCCCTCGTGGTTCCGCGACCAGATCGACGCGATGACGACCCCGTCGCCGCCCGCGTTCGACCCCGACGCCGCGCTGGCGGGAATCGACGCGTCTCCGTCGGCTACGGCCGGATCCGCACGGCGGAACGACCGCCGTTCCGGCGGGGCCGAAGACCGAGGCGCGACCCGCTCGTCCCGCGGGAACGCCGATAGCGGGGCCGACGGCGGCGACGCGACCGCCGACGGCGCGACTGGGGGCGACGAGTCGGTCCGCACCCGCTCCGAACGCGACGCGGAGCGCCGCGAGAACCACCCGTTATCCGACGTGTGGGGCGACGGCTGACGGACCGGGCGGATCTCTCGCGGAGGGCAGAGAAGGACGACGGACGAGGAGCGGCGGCTGTCGAGCGGCGCCGACGCGCGTCGGTCGAGGCGGCCACGGAACCGGGCCGACTACAGCAGCGAGACGCCCCAGGCGACCATCGAACTCACCATGAGGAGCGCGAAGAACAGCGCCATGAGCTGTTGTCTGTCCATGCCAGCGTGTCGTCCGTAAGGCGGTATAACTCCTGCGGGCGAGCGGAACGAGCCGACGGACGTATTACGATCCCCGTTTCGATCGGTCGTCAATATATATCATATAAGGTGTATCAGGTCCCTCAATGAAGTAGTAACCTTCATAATCCCTCACGCGACTACTGGATGTATGGCCACGAACGGGCTGTCGAGTGCGCTGACGCTGTACGGTGCGCGAACCCTGACGCTGTCGCAGGCGGCCGCACAGGCGGGGCTCAGCGAGGCCGAGTTCATCGAGCAACTCGAACGCCGCGGCATCGAGGTAACGGAGTCCGAGCGCGCCGCAGCGCTCGGCCAAGAGCAGCCCGCCCGCGCCGACTGAGCGGCGCTCCCCCGCTTCCGGGGACGCCGCCTCGCCGACCGTTTTCGCGATCCCGACTCACGAACGATCAGTTCTACCGCCCTTCGCTCGCTTCCGAACGTCGCTCGGTTCGGCTCTCCGCGCTACCTCAGTCGCCGTTCTGCGCTATCTCAGTCGCCGTTCCGCGCTATCTCAGTCGCCGTTCCGCGCCGACTCCGCGGTCCGCGCCGCCCCCTCGTCGGGCACGAGGTGGACGTCGCCGCCGTGTTCGAAGGCGAGCACCGCGTCCGCGTCGTCGTCGACGAACGCCGGGTTCGGGACGGTCTTCGCCTCGTACGTGACCGGGTCGAGCACCTGAATCGCGTTCTCGTCTTCCACGGTCACCACGGTCGTCTCCGCCGCGTCCCCGCGGGTGCCGAGCCGGGTCGCGTCGGGGGCCTCCGCGTCCGCGAACGCGGAAGTGTACTCGGCGCCCGTGGCGAGCCGGACCCCCTGAAGACGGCCGGAGACGCCCGTGACGAGGACCGGCCCGTCGCCGTCCTCGGGGTCGACGATCTCGCCCTCCGCGTACTTCGGGAGCCGGACCGCGAACGTGACGCGGTACACCTCGTTGCCGTCGCCGTCCTCGGTGACGAGCGTCGGGTACGACTCGAAGCTCCCGCCGAGCGACTCCGTGATCCGCGTCGCCACGTTCTGCGCGAGCCGGTTCGAGGAGAGCTTGACGTCCGGCCCGTCGTCCGTCTCGTTCACCTCGGTGATGAACGCCTCGCGGTCGCCGTCGGCCTCTTGGTCGGCCACGTACGACTCCGCGATGTCGAGCGCCTCGGCGCGCTCCGCCGGGGTGAGGTCGCGCTCGTCCGCGCGGACCTGGACGATCCCGGCGTAGTACCCGCCGGCGATGCGCCCGCAGCGGTCGCAGGTCCCCCGCGATATCTTCACCGGGACCGTCACCTCCGCGGCGCGGAGGGTCCCGCGGACGACGCCGGAGAACCGGCAGTGCATCCGGACGGTGTTCTCGTCGACCTGCTCGGGCTCGACGCCCCACTCGACCTCCTCGGCGTCGACGTGGACTCCAAGCGCCTCGGCCACCTCGTCGACGGCCACGTCGGTGTAGTCGCGCGCGCCGACGTCGCGCCACGACTCGCCGCGCCTGACCGCGCCGCAGCCGGAACAGACCAACACCTCGATGCGGTCGGGCGCGTCGACCAGGTCGAAGTCCTCGAAGTAGCAGTCGTCACAGAGCAGCGCGTCTCGCCCGCGCGGCTCGCCCGGAAGGGGGTCGCGCCGCTCGGGGACCGGGTCGCCGCAGCGCGGACAGAACTCCCGCGAGTCGCTCATTGGACGCGGCTACGCCGAGGATCCGTTTAAACGGCGCGGACCGCCCCCGCCGCGTCCGACGGGTCCGAGGCCGGATCCGGCCGTTCCGCGCGGGTCCCGACCTCCGAAATGGTTTTTCGCACGGACCGAGAACGGGGTCGTATGAGCGGCAACCCCGACGACGAACGGCTTGAGGAACTGCGCGAACAGAAGATGGAGGAGCTTCGCGAGCGGCAGGGCGGCGAGGGCGACGCCGCCGAGGCCCAACAGCAGGCCCAAGAGCGCGCCGAGGCGCAACAGGAGGCGGTGTTGAAGCAGTACCTGACCGACGGCGCGCGCCAGCGGCTCAACGCGGTGGAGATGTCGAAGCCGCAGTTCGGCGAGAAGGTGAAACAGCAGGTCGCCGCGCTGGCGCAGAGCGGGCGCATTCAGGGACAGATCGACGAGGACCAGATGCGAGACCTGCTCAAAGAGCTCCAGCCCGAGCAGAAGAGCTTCGACATCCGACGGCGCTAGATGGAGCTCGCGCTGCTGTACAGCGGGGGGAAAGACTCCTCGCTGGCCGCTCTCCTGCTCGACCGGTTCTACGACGTCCGCTGTGTCACCGGGAGCTTCGGGCTCACGGACGACTGGGAGCACGCCGAGCGGGCGGCCACCGAACTCGGATTCCCGTTCGAGCGCGCCGACCTCGACCGCGAGGTGGCCGAGAGCGCCGCCGAGACGATGGTCGCGGACGGCTACCCTCGGAACGGGATCCAGCGCGTCCACGAACACGCCCTAGAGGCCATCGCCGCGCTCGACGTCGACGCCATCGCGGACGGGACGCGCCGCGACGACCGCGTCCCCACGGTGTCGCGGGCGCAGGCGCAGAGCCTCGAAGACCGCAACGGCATCGACTACATCTCCCCGCTCTCCGGGTTCGGCCGCCACGCCGTCGACCAGCTCGTCGACGCCACCTTCGACGTCCAGCAGGGACCGAGCGAGGAGGTGCCGAAGGCGGACTACGAGGACGAGCTCCGGACGCTCATCGCCGACGAGTACGGCGAGGGGACCGTCGGCGAGGTGTTCCCGGACCACGACCAGACGTACGTCCACGGCCGGAGCGACTGACCGCCGGCCGCGCCGCTCGGCTGCCGCACCTTCCGCTGCCGCGCCCTCCGCCACCGCGCCGCTCGGCTGCCGCGCTCTCCGCTGCCGTAGCCGGCCCCCACGCGTCGGTCCGTCCGCTGTCGACGGACTCCCGCGGACCCGGAACCGCCGGAACTACTTTCGACCCCGCAGGCGTAGCGCCGGGCATGTCATCCGAACGAGTCGTCGACCTGCTCCGAACGGCGTACGCCGACGAGATCGAGACCGTGATGAACTACCAGACGAACGCGATCGTCCTCGACGGCGTCCGCGCCGAGGAGATCAAAGAGAGCCTCAAACAGGACGTCCAAGAGGAACTCGGGCACGCCGAACAGCTCGGCCAGCGGCTCAAACAGCTCGACGCGCGTCCCCCGGGGTCCGTCGAGTTCACCGCGAGACAGGAGTCGCTCCAGCCGCCCGAGGACTCGACGGACGTGTTGGCCGTCATCGACGGCGTGCTCGACGCCGAGGAGGACGCGATCGCGACGTACCGCGACCTGATCGACGCCGCCGAGGCGGCGGACGATCCGGTCACCGAGGACCTCGCCGTGACGCTGCTCTCCGACGAGGAGGCCCACCGGACCGAGTTCCGCGGGTTCCAGAAGGAATACCGGCGCGAGTAGACTGGCACGGGGCTTCGTCTCCTCGGCCGTGAGTCGTGCGTCGACGCTCGCGACCTCCGCATCGGCACCCGCGAGCCTCACCCCGAGTGGATGTTTTCGAGCGAGTGCTCGTCGCAGCGCCGCCGCCGACCGCGCTTCGCTTCGTTTCGCTCCGGTTCTCAAAGTGTGCGTCTGTCGATTCGACCGAATCTCCGTCACTCGCACGTCGCACGGCGTGAAAACCAATCTCTCGGAGATTGGAAAGACACCACACGCCTCAGTTATCGACCCCGATAAATTGGCCTGAGGGATTAAAACCCGATACTGGTTCCGGTCGCGTGTGTGTCCTAACAGGCCGATGCAGGAACGCAGCCGCCGCCAGCTGTTGGGCGCGACGGCTGGGGCCGCCGCCTTCGGGCTCGGCGGGTGTCTCGGATCGAACGCCGAACGCACCGGCGATCGCCGCACGCCGCTGTCGGAGCGGACGCTCCGGTACGGCGGCGTGATGGCGCTCTCCGGCGGACTGGAGTCCGTCGGGACGCCGATCGCCGACGCGGTCGAGCTGCCGGGGAAACAGCTCGACGCCTCGGACGTCGAGGCCGACGTCGAGTGGCAGATCGAGGACTCCGAGACGACGGCCCGCGGCGGGATCGACGCGATGCGAACGCTCGTCGACGCCGGATTTCCGGCCGTCGCCGGGCCGCTCGGCTCCGACGTGACCCTCCAGGCGGTTCAGCAGGCCTCCATCCCGGCGGAGGTCGTCAACTGCTCGCCCGCGAGCACGACGCCGACGCTCTCGATCCTCAACGACCGCGGGTTCAGCTTCCGGACCGCACCCGACGACTCGCTACAGGCGGTCGTCGCCGCGGACCTCGCGGCCGACGAACACGACGCGTCGTCGGCGGCGACGCTCCACATCGCGGGCGACTACGGCCGGCAGCTCTCCGGGGCGTTCGCCACGTCGTTCGACGGGGAGGTACAGCGGCAGGTCTCCTTCTCCGAGGAGTACGAGGAGCCCCTCGCGACCGCGCTCTCCGGCGAGCCGGACCTACTCTTCGTGATCGGCTACCCCGAAGACGGCGTCGAGATATTCGGCCACTACTACGACGGCCACGCCGGCGACGAGACCGTGTTCACTACCGACGGGATGATGGACCCGTCGCTCCCGGAGCAGGTCGGGGAACCGATGTCGAACGTCTACGGGACTGCCCCGTCCTCGAACGGTCCCGGCTACGACGCCTTCGCGGAGCGATACGAGTCCGAGTACGGGAGCGCCCCGGGTATCTTCACCGCGAACGGGTACGACGCCGCGGCAGTGCTCCTCCTCGCGAACGCCGCCGCCGGCGAGAACGACGGGGGTGCGATCCGCGAACAGATGCGGGACGTCGTCTCCGGCGGCGGCGCGGAGGTAACGCCGGACTCCCTCGTCGAGGGCGTGCGCCGCGCCGCCGCGGGCGACCCGGTCGAGTACCGGGGCGCGTCGAGCGAGGTCGTCTTCGACGAGAACGGCGACGTCTCCGGGATCGACTACGAGTACTTCCGGTACGACGCCGACGGGATCGGCGTGATCGAGACGGTCTCCCCAGAGGTGAGCGAATGAGCGACTCCGGATCCCGAGGGAGCGACGGCGCCCAGCCCGACCCCAACGACTCGGTCGTCAGCCGGGTCGCGAGGCGGCTCACGCCGGGCGTGATCCGGCGCAACTACCGGGCGAAGTTCGTCATCTCCATCCTTCTCGTCGTGGTCGTTCTCGCGGCGGTCGGCGGCGTGAACTACGCGAGCGCCGAGGCTACGGTCGAGCGGGACGCCGAACAGCAGCTCACCTCGGCGGTGGACATGTACGCAGACTCGATCAACGAGTGGGCGGTCTCGATGGAGACCCACACCCGGTCCGTCTCGTCGACGCAGGCGCTCGCAGGGGCGGACGCGGGAACCGCCGAAGGAGAGCTGATCCAGAAGCAGGCCCAACTCCCGGTCGACGTGCGAGCGATCCACCTCGTCGACACGGCCGACGGGAGCGTCGTCACGAGCACGTCGCCCGCGCTCCGCGGCGAGTCGGTCGACGGCGTCGATGCCCCGTGGACCGACGTCGAGCCGGGCGTCGACCTCACCTCGTCGAACGACGTGTGGAACTCGCCGACCGCCTACGAGTCGAGCGCCATGGGCGATCAGGTGATGGCGTTCGCCAGCCCCGTCGCGGGCGACGAGTCGCGCGTCGTCGTGCTGGTCGGCACGCTGGAGTACCGCGTCGACAACCTCCGGCAGCTCCACGCCGATCAAGAGACGACGATCGTCGGCGCGAACGGGGAAGAGATCCTCTCCGGCGGCGGCGACACGCTGGACGCCGCGGACGACATCGTCGCCGCGCTCGGCGCGTCCCGCGACGGGACCGCCTTCGAGCGCGGCGGCGATGAGGTGGCCGCGTACGCCTCGACCGGCGACAAGGAGTGGGTCGCCGTCACGACCGTCCCGACCGCGCAGGCGTTCGGCGCGAGCGACGCGGTCGGCACCAGCGTCCTGACGGTGATCGGGGCCGGGCTGCTCTCGCTCGTCGTCGTCGGACTCGCGCTGAGCCGGCAGACCGTCGGCCCGCTGCGCGACCTCCGCGACCGCGCGGAGCGCATGGAGTCGGGCGATCTCTCGGTCGACCTGAAGACGAACCGGATCGACGAGATCGGTCGGTTGTACGGCTCCTTCGGCGCGATGCGCGACTCGCTCAGCCTCAAGATCGACGAGGCGGAAACCGCGCAGGAGGCCGCCGAGACCGAACGCGAGCGGATGGCGCGCCGGAACGAGCGGCTCCAGTCGACCGCCGACGACTACGGCGAGACGATGCGGGAGGCCGCCGACGGCGACCTCACCGCGCGGATGCGGACCGACGCCGACGACGAGGCGATGGCGGCGATCGCCGAGGAGTTCAACGGGATGATCGCCGAGATGGAGCGGACGTACGCCCGCCTCTCGGCGTTCGCGGACGAGGTCGCCTCGGCGTCCGAGCGGGCGACGGCGTCGGCCGAGGAGGTGGCCGAGACGGCGTCGGAGGTCGCCGGCTCGGTCGACGAGATATCACGAGGTGCCGCCGACCAGAGCGAGTCGCTGACGGAGGTGAGCGATGAGATGAGCGACCTCTCGGCGACGATCGAGGAGGTCGCCTCCTCGTCCGATCGGGTCGCCGACGCCGCCGCACGGACGGCGGAGGCGGGTAACCGCGGGCAGGAGGCCGCGAGGGGCGCGATCGACGAGATGGAGACGACCGAGGAGACGGTCGAGGACGCGGTCGCGGCGATCCACGCGCTCGACGACGAGGTGAGCGAGGTGGACCAGCTGATAGACCGGATCTCGGAGATCGCGGAGCAGACGAACATCCTCGCGCTGAACGCCAACATCGAGGCCGCCCGCTCCGCCGGCGAGGGGGGCAAGGGGTTCGAAGTGGTCGCGGAGGAGATCAAGGCGCTATCCGACGAGGTGAAAGACGCCGCGGAGACCGCGGAGTCCCGAATCGACGCGATCCGCGACCGGATGGACCGGTCGACGGCCGAAGTCGAGTCGACGAGCGATCAAATCGACGACGCCGCGGAGCGCGTCGAGGCCGCCGTCGACGACCTCGAACACATCGCTGACCTCGCGGACGAGACCAACGACGGCGTTCAGGAGATATCCGACGTGACGGAGGAGCAGGCCGCCTCCACCGAGGAAGTCGTCTCCATGGCGGACGAGGTGGCGACGATCAGCGAGGAGACCGCCTCCGAAGCCGACACCGTCGCCGCGGCCGCCGAGGAGCAGACCACCTCGCTCACAGAGGTCTCGGAGTCCGTCTCCTCGCTCTCCGAGCGCGCCGCCCGGCTCTCCGAGACGCTCGACCGGTTCGAGACGGACGCGGACGCGGTGCCCGCGGACGGCGACGGGGGCTCCTTCGCGGGCGCCGCGACCCCCGCCGGTCCCGCCGACCCGGAAGCCGCCGACCGCTCCGCGACTGGCGAGGCCAACTCGGACTAACGGCGCGGGGCGTCGAACCGCCATGGGGAGCGCCCCCGAAGGGATGCTTTCAAGCGGGCGCTCGCCGAAGCGGCGGTCATGTACGACGGCCTCAAAGGATTCCGCGATTTCTACCCCGGCGAGCAGTCCGCCCGCCGCGAGGTGACCGACGCGATCGAGGACGCGGCGGCTCGCCACGGCTTCCGCGAGATCGCCACCCCTGCCCTGGAGCGGACGGAGATGTACGTGGACAAGTCCGGCGAGGAGATCGTCGAGGAGCTGTACGCCTTCGACGACAAGGGCGGCCGCGGCGTCTCGATGACCCCGGAGCTCACGCCGACGGTCGCGCGGATGGTCGTCGAGAAGGGTCAGGAGCTCTCGAAGCCGATCAAATGGGTCTCCACCCGGCCGTTCTGGCGCTACGAGCAGGTCCAGCAGGGCCGCTTCCGCGAGTTCTACCAGACCAACATCGACGTGTTCGGCTCGTCGGTCCCGGAGGCCGACGCCGAGGTGCTCGCGGTCGCCGCCGACGCCCTGACCGACCTGGGGCTCACCGGCGACGACTTCGAGTTCCGCGTCTCGCACCGGGACATCCTCGGCGGGCTCGTCCGGTCGCTCGCCGCCGACCCCGACGCGGTCGACGCCGCGGCCGCGATCCGCGCGGTGGACAAGCGCGCGAAGGTCGACGACGCAGAGTACGTCGGACTCCTCTCCGACGCGGGGCTCGCCCGCGACACGGCGCGCGAGTTCGACGACCTCATCTCGGACGTCGAGACCGTCGCCGACCTCGACGCGGTCGCCGCGGCGGGCGACGAATCGGTCGAGGACGCGGTCGAGAACCTCCGGAACGTCCTCGCCGCGGCCGACGACTTCGGCGCGGGCGAGTTCTGCGACGTGTCGCTGACGACCGCCCGCGGGCTCGACTACTACACCGGGGTCGTCTTCGAGTGCTTCGACTCCACCGGCGAGGTGTCCCGCTCCGTCTTCGGCGGCGGGCGCTACGACGACCTCATCGAGAGCTTCGGCGGCCAGCCCACGCCCGCGGTCGGCGTCGCGCCCGGTCACGCGACGCTCAAGCTGCTCTGCCAGCGCGCCGGCGTCTGGCCCGGCGAGGAGCTCTCGACCGACTACTACGTCCTCTCGGTCGGCGACACGCGGAGCGAGGCGGCCGCGCTGGCGAGCGACCTCCGGGCGCTCGGCGACGACGTGGTGGTCGAACAGGATGTCTCCGACCGGTCGTTCGGCGCGCAGCTGGGGTACGCCGACTCGATCAACGCCGAGACGGTCGTGGTCGTCGGCGAGCGCGACTTGGAGAACGGCGAGTACACGGTGAAGGACATGGCGAGCGGCGACGAGACGACCGTCCCGGTCGAGGAGTTCCCGCCCGAAGCGGGGCTGCCGACGTACGAGGATTACGAGTAGGCTCGGCCGGTCGCGGCCTGTATCCTTTTGAGGGTCGGACGGGGAACGGGAGACGATGCTCCCGCTCGCGACGGCGATGCCCCCGACCGAGGTCGCCCTCCGCGTGGCCGCCGGCGTCCTCCTCATCCTGACCAACGCCTACTTCGTGGCCGTGGAGTTCGGCCTGACGCGCCTCCGCCAGTACCCCGAGTCGGAGATGGACACCCCGGGGCTCCGACGCGCCTGGGAGATGACGGACGACCTGGAGTTCTACCTGACGACCTGTCAGGTGTGGATCTCCGGGACGAGCATCGCGCTCGGTATCGTCGCCGAGCCGGGGCTCGCGGCGCTGTTCGCCCCGCTGTTCGAGAACACGACGCTCGCGTCCGCCGGCGCGGGCTCGCTCTTGGGCTTTCTCCTCATCAACATGGTCCACCTGACGCACGGCGAGCAGACGCCGACGTACCTCGGCGTCGAGCGCTCGAAGCAGGTCGCGAACTACGGCGCGCGGCCGCTGTACTGGTTCGCCTGGAGCATCTCGCCGGTGATCACGTTCGGCGACTGGGTCGCGAAGGCGACGCTCCGGCTGTTCGGCGTCGAGATGACCGGCTCGTGGACCGAGGCCGAAGAGGAGGTGTTGGAGACGCGGGCGCAGCTCCGGACCCGGCTCGGATCGATGATGGAGGAGATCGAACTGCCGGAGGAGCGCCGCGACGAGATCCTCAGCGCGCTCGACGTGGACCGCGTCACCGTCGCGGACGTGATGACCGCCCCCGACGAGATCGTCTCGCTGACGACGACGGCGTCCGTCGCGGAGAACCTCGACCGGATCCGGGACACCCCGCACACGCGCTTCCCGCTCGTGGGCGAGGACCGGACCGACTTCGAGGGGATCGTGTACGCCCCCTCGATCGTGAGCCGCTTCGACGCGCTCCGAGACGGCGATCTGACGTTCGCGGACGTCGCGGCCCCGCCGGTGACGGTCTCCCCGGACGCGAGCGTCAGCGACGCCTACGACCGGTTCCAGGCCGAGTCGCAGGAGCTCGCCCTCGTCGTCGCGGACGGCGCGGTCGTCGGCCTGCTCACCGCGACCGACGCCATGGAGGCGGTGATGGGCCAACTGGAGGACCCGCTCGACGCGGGCGACCTGTAACGGGCGGCGCGACCCCGCTCAGTTCTCGTACGCCTCGCGCAGGAACACCAGCGCGCCGCCGAGCATCGCGAGGTTGCCGAAGAAGGCGAGCCGCTCGCCGCCCTTGTCGTCCTCGTCGGCGTTCCAGAAGTCGTGCATCGTCCCGGTCACGACCGCTAGGAACGCGACCGCCGCGCCGGTCGCGACCCGCGGGAGCCGCCAGAGCGCGATGCCGACGCCGGCGGCGACCATCATGCCCGAGGCGAACGGTGCGGCGACGTCCGGCACCGGGACGCCCGCCGACTCGGCGTACTCGATCGTGTCGTCCATGTCGCGGAAGTCCTCCGAGGCCTGCGCGGCGAGGCCGACCCCGAGCAGGACGCGGCCGAGCCGCGACGGCGCGCCGCGGCCGGACGCCTCGTCGGTCGCGTCTGTGGATTCGTCGTCGCTCATGGGCGACACAACGCGGCCGCGCCTCATAAATCGCGGTGGCGACGCCGGCGAGCGCTCCGCGTCAGGTCGCGTCGGTCCTCCCTCACGCTCGGTCGATCCGCGCGAGCAGCTCCGCGGTCGCCGCCTCGTCGAAGGCCATCGGCCGACGCCACCAGGGCCCTTTCCCGGAGTCGCTCGACAGGTCGGTGACGATCGGGTTCGCGTCAGCGCCGGCGTCCGGCGCGCTCAGCGGGACGACCCGGTCGAACGGGCCGGACGCCTTCGGGTCGCCGACCGCGACGACGCGGGCGTCGAACGGGTCGCGCTTCAGGTGCGCGTTGGTCGGCGCGGCCGCCGCCGCGGCCGCGCGGTCGACGACGCCATCGCCGTCCGCCGGCGAGAGCACCCGATCGACCCGGATCCCCGCGAAGAGGTACGCGCCCCAGTCGGGGGCGAGGTCGTCGTCGACGCCGACGCCGCGCTCTCGGAGCCACGCGCCGCCGCGGTCGTCGGCCCCACCGTCGCCCGGACGCTCTCCCCCCGGTCCGGCCCAGTCGCGCGGCCGCAGCGACAGCGTCGCGTAGAAGAAGAGCCGGTCGCCGGGTTCGAGGGCGGCGATCCGCCCGGCCTTGACCCCGTGCGGGTCGCCGTACGTCGCGCGCTCGCGGCCGTGGACGCCCGGGAACTCGGGGTCGGCGTGGACGGGCGTCTCGCGCAGGACCGCCGGGACCGCGAACGGGAGGTCGAGGTCGCCGTAGGTCGGGACCGGCTCGTCGACCAGGGCTCGCCCGCGCGGCAGCGTCGCCGCCGACTCGGGGATCGGGACGTACGCGAAGGAGCCGTCGGGGTAGACGGGACCCCGAAAGCCGGGTTCGTTCGTGTTGGCGGCGACGTTGACCGCGAGGGCGCGGGGGCCGGGCATCGAAAAAGAGGGGAATCAGTCCGCCGTCGCGGCGGGCTGTTCGTGGTCGATCTCCGTTCCGAGGAGGTCGAGGAACTGCGCGATCCACTCGGGGTGGTCGGGCCACGCCTGCCCCGTGACGAGGTTCCCGTCGGTCGTCACGCCGTCGACCCACGAGCAGCCGGCGGCCTCGACCTCGGCCTTGACGGCCGGGTACGCCGTCATCTCGTAGCCGTCGAGCACGCCGGCGGCCGCGAGGATCTGCGGGCCGTGGCAGATCGACGCGACCGGCTTGTCGGCCTCGAAGAAGTGCCGCACCGCGTCGAGCACCTCCTCGTAGCCCCGCAGGTACTCGGGGGCGCGCCCGCCGGGAACGACGAGCGCGTCGTAGTCGGTCGGGTCGACCTCGTCGAACCCGTGCGTGAGTTCGAAGTCGTGGCCGCGGGTCTCCAGGTACGTCTGGTCGCCGCGGAAGTCGTGGATTGCGGTCTTGATCGACTCGCCGCCCTCCCGCTCCGGGCAGACGGCGTGGACCTCGTGACCGACCGCTTGGAGCGCCTGATACGGCACCATGATCTCGTAGTCCTCGCCGAAGTCGCCGGCGATCATCAGTACGCGTTGTCCTGTCATGTGCTAGACACCACTTGCGCGTACGCGCCGCTGGCCAATAACGATACTGGCGTGCGATGGCATACCACGGGAGAAGCCGTCTGCGGTCACCGAGCGGACGGCCGCACGGGGGTCTCAGTGCTGCGGGCTCGGCGGGCGGAGGTCCCGCTGAAACTCGTCGAACTGTTCGAGGTCGTCCGGGAGGTCGTACTCGATCTCGCGGTCGTCCTGGTTGTCGGGGAGCCGGCCGTCCTCCAACTCGTCGGCGGCCTCCTCCCAGCCGGGCTTCACGCGGACGCTGCGGGCCGGCGACCCGACGACGACGTGGTGGGCCGGCACGTCGCCCTGCACCACGGAGCGCGCGCCGACGACGCTGTTCTCGCCGACGCGGCAGCCGGCCCGGACCATCGCGTCGTAGGTGACGCGGGCGTCGTCCTCGACGATCGTGTGGAAGTTCCGGACCGCGGTCTGGTCGACGATGTCGTGGTCGTGGCTGTAGAGGTGGACGCCGTCGGAGATGGAGGCGCGGTCGCCGATCGTCAGCTTCCCCCGGTCGTCGAGGTGGACGTCGTCGTGGATCACGACGTTGTCGCCGACCTCGATGTTGTGGCCGTAGGTGACGGAGATCCCTTTGAAAAAGCGGCAGTCCTCCCCGCACTCGGCGAAGAGGTGGTTGCCGAGCATCTGGCGGAAGCGGAGCGCGAACTCGACGTTGTCGGCCATCGGCGTGGCGTCGAACTGCCGCCAGAGCCACTGGAGGTGTTTCGAGCGCTGGAATCGGTCCTCGTCCTTCTCGGCGTAGTACTCCGACTCCAGCGTCGCGTTACAGGGGTCGTACCCCTGAAGCCGGACGCGCTCGGCGCGCGACACCGACTCCCCGTCCTGCCACGCCTCCCACGCCTCCCGGTCGCCGTGGAGGTCGATCAGCACGTCGCGGACGACCTCGCAGGTGTCCTCGTCCGAGGAGAGCCGCTCGTCCACCTCGTCGATGAACCCTCGGACCCCGGCCTCGGCACCGTCGGGCAGGGACACGTGTCGCTTTGTCATCGGGCCCACTTCGTCGCCGTCGTTCAAATGGATTCGGTTGTGCGAACGCGACGCCTCATCCGTCAGTACAGCTCGGCGTCGACGAATATGGCGACGAGGACGCCCGTGAAGGCGATCACGAGGGACGGGGCGATCGCGGCCCTGCCGAACGAGAGCAACAGCGCGGTGACCGCGACGAGGGCGATGACCCCGAGCAGGGCGACGACGGCGTCGAGTCGACGACGGAGGGAGTCGTCCATGGGCGGTCAGCGAGCCGCGAGCGAGTAATAGCCGACGGTATCGGACGCGCAGCCGCGGTCCGCCGCGACCCTCGCGACCGCGGTCCTCCGCGAGCGCGACCCCCGCGGCCCCCCGCCCGTTCCACCGGCGCGAGACCGACCGCGCCCGATAAGTGTCCCGACCGACAACCGGTGTGTATGGAACGCCGCGAACTCGGTAACTCGGGCGTCGAGGTCTCGGAGATCGGCTTCGGCGCGTGGGTCGTCGGCACGGACTGGTGGGGCGACCGCTCGGACGACCAGGCGGTCGGGATGGTCGAGGAGGCGCTCGACGCCGGCGTCACCTACGTCGACACCGGCGACGTGTACGGCCACGGCGACAGCGAGACGATAATCGGGAAGGCGATCGACGGCCGCCGCGACGAGGTGACGCTGTCGACGAAGATCGGCTACGACTTCTACGACAACCCGCAGGCCGGCCACGGCGAACTCCCCAAGGAGCTGAACCGCGAGTACCTCACCGAGGCGTTCGAGGCCTCGCTGGACCGCCTCGACACCGACTACGTCGACGTGCTCCAGCTCCACAACGCGAACGTCGACGAGGTGACGCCCGAGGTGCGCGACCTCCTCGGCGAGTGGAAGGCCGACGGGCGCGTCCGCGCGCTCGGCTGGGCGCTCGGCCCCTCGATCGGCTGGCTCGCCGAGGGCGACGCCGCCGTCGAGTACGAGGAGTTCGACGCGGTCCAGACCGTCTTCAACCTCTTCGAGCAGGAGCCCGGCCGCCACTTCGTGGACACGATCCGCGAGAGCGGCTCGGACACCTCCGTCATCGCCCGCGTCCCGCACTCCTCCGGGCTGCTCAACGAGCAGGTGACGCCGGACACCGTCCTCGAAGATGGCGACCACCGCTCGCACCGCCCGAAGGAGTGGTACGAGACCGGCTGGGAGAAGGTCGACGCGATCCGCTTCCTCGAAGACCCCGACCACGGCGAGGGAACGCGCACGATGGCGCAGGCCGCGATCCGCTGGCTGCTCGCCCACGACGAGGTCGCCTCCGTCACGCCCACGTTCCGCGACGGCGACGACATCGCCGAGTGGAGCGCCGCGAGCGACGTGCCGCCGCTCTCCGACGCGGAGTACGAGCGGCTGGACGACCTGTACGCGCGCGACTTCGACATCGACCGCGACGACGGGATGGACGTCCTCCGCACCTCCGTCGACGGCGAGGACATCGAGGCCGCCGGCCTCGACAAGCGCGCCGCCTCGTACTGAGCGCCGAGCCCGCGCCCCGTTCGACCGCCCCCGCTCGACCCGTCCTTTTCGTCTCGAAACCGCCCGACTGCGAGCGGTTGTCACGGCGCTGGATCACTTTCACCGCGCTCCGCGGAGCGCCGCCGCTACCGCGTCGAGCCGACGGGTGCCCGGGGCGCTGGACGGCCGCGCCGCTGGCGCGGGTGGGAACGGTGGCTCGGTCGAAACCCGTCGTCACAAGGGGCTCGGTGGGGGTAACCGACTCGTCATCGCCACCACGTCGACCGTTGCGCGGTCGCGGGTATAAATGGCTCGCGACCGGTCCGGAACGGGTTTGAACCCCGACGGTCTCGGATCCGCCATGCGGGAAGTGACGTTTCGGATCCACCACGCCGGGGAGCCGGAGTGTGAGGTGAGCGCGCGTCACCCGGAGGTACGGTACCGGTCCGTCTCGTCGATGACGGGCAGCGGCTCCGAGCGCAAGCGGATCGCGGAACTGACCGGACCGACGGCAGAGATCGAGGCGTTCGTCGAGGAGTTCCGCGAGTTCGATCTTATCGTCTCCGCGGAGCCGCTCGCGCCGATCGAGGGCACGCACGCGTACGTCGCCCTCACGATCGACGTCTCGGCGGCCGACTGGGAGGGGATCGGCGAGCGGTTCTCGCGGATGGGGATCCACTACCGGATGGGCACGACCATCTCCGGCGGCGTCGAGCGCTGGACGGCGTACCTCGAGGACGGCGACGACCTCTCGGCGGTGATGCGGGAGCTCGAACGCGGCGGCAACGAGGTGGAGCTGGCGCGGAACGTGGAGCTGGCCTCCATCGAACGCTCGCCGCAGCTCCCCGCCTCCGGCCTCCTCGACGACCTTACCGACCGGCAGCGGGAGGTGCTCGCGACCGCGATCGCCGCGGGCTACTACGACCACGGCGGCGGCGTGGGCGTCGAGGAGGTCGCCGCGGAGCTCGGGCTCGGCTCCACGACGGTGTGGGAACACCTCTCTCGCGCCGAGTCGGCGGTGATGAACGCGCTGTTCGACCGCTTCGCCGAGGGCGAACCGGTCGGTGCCGTTCGCGAGGCGGACCGAACGGATCGGTCGTGAGCGGGGCCAGACTAACGCTTTTGTAGCTCCGGGACGCACCGCCGCGTATGGACGAGGGAACGGTCACCGTGCCGGACGAGCAGTACGAGCGGCTCGCGGCCCTCGCCGCCGCCCGCGGCGTGAGCCCCGAGACGCAACTGGCCCGGCTCATCGACGACGCGTACGCCGGCCTCGACGCCGACGTCGACGCCCCCGAGTCACTCCCGCTCGGCGTCTGCGACGGCTCCGACGAGGAGTGAGCCGGGCGGCGGGCCGGAAGGGTCCGTGAGCCGCCGCGCCGGGTTCGACCGTAACCCGTCGTCTTCGCGACGAGGTTTCAGTCCGATAGGAGACGCCCGTCGAGCCGGCGCTCACACCGAACCGATTTTTCCGGCGGCATCCGTACTTCTAGCGGAGATGCCCTCCGAGAGGACCTGTCCCGATTGCGACGAGCCGCTCGAGCGGATGGAACTACAGGGGACCGACGCCGTCGGCGAACTGTCCGTCGTCTCCCCGTCGACGGACGACGGGTTGCTGAGCGGCATCAGAGCGGACGAGATCCTGACGCCGGTTCCGTACGTCTGTCCCGCCTGCCGACGGACGCTCCTGTACGCCGAGAAGTAGCCGAGCCGCGAGTCGCCGCCGGACGCGGTCGCGGCCGCCCCGGCCTTGCCGCCGTCACTCGTCGTAAGGCCACCGTCCGCCCGTCTTCAGCTCCTCGACGTACCCCTCGTCGATGGCGTCGCGGATCGACTCCCGCGACCGATGGGTCGCTCCGACTTCGCCCGTCGCGAACCGGTAGACGGCCGCGGTCACGAGCGTCGCCACCTCGCCGAGGTCCCGGGAATCGAGCTTGTCGAGGGTGTCGGCGTGGGTGTGGCCCCAGCCGCGGCCGGACTGGTCGCTCGTCGTCGACGCCATCACGGCCGGGATCCCCTCCTGGACGAACGCCCACTGGTCCCCGTGCGGCGAGATCGTCTCGCCGGTCGCGAGGGGCGCGTCGAACGCGTCCGCGACCGCCTCGAACGTCGACCGCATCCCGTCGAACCCGTTCGTCCCCACGCGGAGGTTCCGCGAGCTACACGCGCCGTCGAGGTTGACCACGCAGGCGATCTCCTCGCGCGGCGTCGTCTCCGCGGCGTGATACGCCCCCCACAGCCCGATCTCCTCCGAGCCGAAGGTGACGAGCCGCACCCGGGTGTCGAGGTCGCCCTCGACGGCCGCGAGCAGGCGGCCGACCTCCGCGACGAGCGCCGAGCCGGCCCCGTTGTCGTTGGCCCCGTCGCTCACGTCGTGGGCGTCGACGTGCGCGGTGAGGTACACCGCCTCCTCGGTGTCCGGCCCGACCTCCGCGACCGCGTTCACCGAGGTCGTCGGCTCGTTGCGGCAGTCGACGTCGAGCGAGACGGTCGGGCGGTCGCCGGCTCCCGAGCCGTCGCTGCCCGCCAGACCGCCGTGTTCCGCGGGCTCGGCGAGCCGCGCGAGCCGGTCGCCGACCTCCTTCGAGACGCCGACCGCGGGGATCGGCCCCGGTCGGTTGTGGTACCCGATCTCGCCGGTGGGCGGGAGCGCCCCCTCGATGTGGTTCCGGAAGACGAACCCGACCGCGCCGCGCTCGGCCGCCGCGACGTACTTCTCCATCCGGTGGATCCACCGGTCGTGACTCTCCGGCGTGCGCGAGGAGGCCATCGCGACCGCGCCGTCCAAGTCGTCTTCCGCGGCCGCGAACTCCTCGTCGGTGCCGTCGCCGACGTCGATGAGCGGGGCGGTCACCTCGCCACTCGGCGTGCCGGGCAGGGCGATCACCTCGTGGGAGTTCTCGTGGCGGCGCTCGACCGCGCCGGACACCGACAGCGACGACTCGCCGCGCCACCAGCCGGGGATCTCGAACTCGTCGAGGCCGGCGTTCCGCAGCCCGGCCGCCTCGAACGCCTCGACGACCCGCTCGGCCCCGCGGCGCTCCCCGGTCGACCCGGCCATTCGGTTCCCGATGTCCGTCAGGTCCGTGAGAAGGTTCCACCCGAAGTCGCTCGTCCGCGCGTCGCCCACGACGCGGTCCGGTAGCTCCGTCATATCCACTGGTTGGGCCGCGCGCGAAAAGGGGTTGCGGGAGGCGGAGCCCGGTCGGCTCGCTTCCGCTCGTCGCCGGCGCTCAGGCGGGGTCCGCCGCGGTCACCTCGACCTCGACCTCGGTGGGATCGACGCCGATCCGGGCGAACTGCGTCCGGACGTGGTCGCGGGCCGCCTCCACCGCCTGGTCGCGCGTGTCGAACCCGCGCGGCATCGGCTCCTCGAAGGCGACGCGGATCTCCTCGCCGTCGACGACGAGCGGCGAGCCGCCGCTCTCGACCTCGTAGAACGAGTCGCACACCCACACGTACGGCGCGTCCTCGTCGGGCGCACCCTTGTAGGCGGGCGGCTCCTCACCGCGTTCGAACACCGTCCCGGTGAGGTCCGTCCCGCCGCCGCTACCGCGAACGAGTATCATGGCACACGTACGAGGTCGAGCCGGATAAGGGCCCCGTGACCGGTCGCGCAGGGCCGGCCGGCGGCGAATCGGTGCCCCGGCGCGCGAGGGCAAACGCTTTCGGCCCGGCGACCGGTGGATCCGCCATGACGCTGGAGGATTTCACCGAGTTCACCGGTGACGGCGACGGTGACGGCGGCTCCCCGGACGAGGCCGAGGGCGGGAGCGACGCCGCGGTCGGGTCCGGCGGCGAGTCCGCCGTCGACGGGGGGAGCGCGGCGGGCGGAGCCACCTCGGACGCGCCCGAACCCGACGCGAACGACGACCGCGAGGGCGAGGCCTTCGCCGACTACGAGGCGACGCCGGCCGGGAGCGATTCGGGCCTCGGCGTCGTGTCGGTCTCGCAGGGGCTCCGCGTCGCCGAGGAGGAGGACGAGACGTCGCTGAAGGCGTTCGTCACCACCGGCAACCGCGAGTCCGTCCGGCTCGGCAAGTACCTCCTGATACCGTACCCGGACGGCGAGCGGTTGTTCTGCCGGATCACTGGACTGGAGTACGCACAGGAGTTCCAGTCGGACGACGCGACCGAGATCCACGCCCGCCGGCAGATGCGCCGCGACGAGTTCGCCGAGCGCGACTACAAGTTCGTCGCCGACCTTGAGCCGATGTCCGTCGTCTACGGCGAGGGCGAGGGGATGAAACGCCGGATGACGGACCGCGTGCCGAAGCCCGGCGCGGTCGTCGAGGAGGCGGCCGACGACGCCGAGATCAAGACGGGACTGAAGATCCCCGACGACGGCGTCTTCCTCGGCCACCTCTCCGTCGGCGGCGAGAAGGTCCGGACCGCGGCGGAGCCGCCCACCGTCGACTACCGCGTGAAGGACGACTACGGCGACGGCGACCCGCTCGCGTTCCGGCACACGCTCGTCGCCGGCGGCACCGGGTCGGGGAAGACGCACGCCTCGAAGAACGTCCTGCGGCAGTACCTCGACGCCGACCGGACGTACCCGATGGGGGACGGCCGCGAGTCGCGGATGGCCGTCGTGCAGTTCGACCCGCAGGACGAGTACGCGCAGATGCACGACGACAACCCCGACCTCGACGACGCGTTCGCGCGTCGCCTGGAGCGCGAGGGGATCGCGCACGGCGGCCACGACGACACCGTCGCGCTCGTGCCGCGCGTCGCGAACGCGACGTACCCCGGCGAGGGGCACCGCGCCGAGCGCGTCGAGTTCACGATCCCCTTCTCGCTGGCGCGGGACATGCCGTGGCTGGTGGCCGGCTCCGGGCTCAACGACAACCAGTACCCGGCGCTTTTGACCCTCTTGAACCGTTTCTTCGACGATTACGGCGACGCGGGGACGTACAGCCAGTTCCTCTCGTACCTCGACGACCCGGCGCTCAAAGAGGAACTCCACGAGAGCGGGCGGATCCACGAGGCGACGTTCGACGCGGTCAAACGGCGGGTCCGCGGCGTCCCGAGCGGGATATTCGACCAGGACGCGAAGCCGATCACCGAGCTCGACCACACCTTGGTGCGCCCCGGCGGGCTCTCGGTGGTTCCCACCTACCACCTGCCGACCTCGCGGCAGAAGGAGATCGTCGTCCTCGCGGTCGCGGGCCTGCTCGTCGACGACAAGCTCTCGAACGACCCGGCGAGCGACCGGATCAAGGAGACGCCGCTCCTCGTCGGGATGGACGAGGCGCACAACTTCCTCGCCGACGCCGACAACGTCCAGGCCCAGAAGGTGGTCCAGAAGTTCACCGAGGCCGCGAAGCAGGGTCGCAAGGAGCGGCTCGGGCTCTTCCTGATCACGCAGGACCCGCAGGACGTCGCCGAGTCGGTGTTCAAGCAGGTGAACACGAAGATAGTCCTGAACCTCGGCGACGAGGACGCCATCTCCAGCGTCAACATCCCGTCGAACCTCGCCGGGAAGGTCCCGTACATGGAGAAGGGGCAGATGGTCGTCTACTCGCCGGACAACTCCGAGCCCGTCGAGCTGATCGGTCTCTCCGAGTGCGTGACGCGGCACGACTGACGGCGGCGTCCCGCTAGACCCGCACGACCAGCGTGTCGGCGAACCGGTCGCCGAGCCGCTGGTTGTCGCGCGAGTCGGCGATGAACACGACGCCCGCGAGGACCAACAGGATCGAGCCGCCGCCGATCACCTTCGTCGCGTTCCGCACGACGGCGGCGCGCGCGGAGACGTCGCCGCCGTCGGCCTCCACGACTCTGATCCCGGCGACCCACTTGCCCGGCGTTCGGCCCCAGACCGCCTCCGAGACGACGTACCAGCCGACCGAGACGAGGAGGAACGCGAGGGCCCCGAGCGGGTCCGCGGCGACGCCGACGACCCCCGAGACGACCGCGGCGACCACGAGGCTCGCGACGATGTCGACGAGCCAGGCGCCGCCGCGCGCGGTGACCGACGCCAACTGCGACCGCGTGTACGGCTTGCTCATGTGCCCGGGTGACCCGCGGTCCGGGAAGTGCCTTGTGAACGCTCCCGTCGCGCCGCGCGGTGGATTGTCGCCGCCCCGGAGTCGCCGCCGCCCTTTTTGCCCGGAGCGGGCGAACCGACACCCATGTCCAAGCGCATCCTCGTCGCGGTCGACGGGTCGTCGGAGGCGATCGAGGCGTTACAGTTCGCCGCCACCGAGTGGCCGGACGCCGAGCTCACGGCGCTCCACGTCATCAACCCCGCCGACTCGGCGACGGGCGCCGACGGCGGGTTCCCGGGGGCGTCCGACCAGTGGTACAAGAGCGCCAAACAGCGCGGGAAGCGGACCCTCTCCGAGGCGACCCAGGCGGTCGACCGCGACGTCGAGACGCGACTGGAGGTCGGCCGTCCGACGAAGACGATCCTCGGCGTGGCCGGCGGCGAGGAGCCGGTCGGCGGCGACGGGGACGCCGGCGAGCCGTTCGACCACCTCGTGCTGGCGAGCCGGGGTCGCACCGGCCTCTCGCGGGTCCTCCTCGGCAGCGTCGCCGAGGGGGTGGTCCGCCGCGCCGAGGTGCCCGTGACGGTCGTCCGCTGAGCGACTCTCGGGCGCGGTTCCGGCTACTCCTCGGCGCGCTCGGCCGCGACCACCTCGCCGACCATCGACCAGCCCTCCTCGTCGGGACCCGAGCGGCCGAGCAGGATATCCTCGTAGTCCTCTGAGCTGATCAGCCGGAAGTCGGCCTCGGGGTCGGCGTCGGTCCGGACGCCCTCGCCGCGGAACTCCCGCTGGAAGAACTCCGTCGACGAGAACTCGAAGACGCCGGTCTCGCCGGAGTCGAGTTCGAGCCGCACCGGTCGGGGCTGGACGTTGTGGATCCGCTTCGCGATCGGATTGAGATCCGGCATGTCGGCGACTCCGTCCGGTTCGGAAATAAATGGACGGCTCCGCTCGTCGCGGCGCGGCGAAGGCCCCGCGGTCCGCGTTCGTCGTACTACTTTACGCCCTCACGGCGCGTACGTCCGCCTGATAAACCATGATAGAAGCGTCACTCAACTACCTTCGCGACGGCGACGACGCCCTCGTCACGACCCTGATCGGCGGCGTCCTGCTCCTCGCGAGCCCGCTCCTGATCCCGTCGTTCCTCCTGCTCGGGTACCTCGCGCGCGTCATCCGGCAGACCGCCGACGGCGACGACGAACCGCCGGTCTTCGAGGCGTGGGGCGACCTCCTCGTCGAGGGGCTGAAAGCGTTCGCGGTCACGTTCGTCTACTCGCTCGTCCCGCTCGCGGTCCTCGCGGTCGCCGCCGTGTTCGGCGTGGGCGCCGCCGTCCTCGGCTTCGGCGAGGGCGCGGGCGGCCTCCTCGGCGGCTTGGCCGGCGGGTTGGTGGCGCCGGCACTCGTCGTCGTCGCGCTCGCCGCCTCGCTCGCCGGCGCCTACGTGACGCCGGCCGCGCTGGCCGCTGTCGCCGACTCGGGACGCGTCGGCGACGGCTTCGCCCTCGGCACGCTCTGGGGAATCGTCACGAAGCGGGCGTACGCCGTCGGCTGGCTCACGGCCGCCGCGGTGGCGTTCGCCGGCGCGCTGGCGATCGGCGTCCTCTCGATCGTTCCGGTGTTGGGGACGATCGCCGGACTCTTCGTCCAGTTCTACGCCGTCGTCGCGGCGGCCGCTATCATCGGCTGGACGTGGACGGACGTGCGACCGGTGACGGCCGAGTCGACAGAGGCCGAGCCGGCGGAACGGCCAGTCGTGTAGACGGTCGGTGAGAAACGGACGGCGTCGAAAAACCGCGACCGCGGCGTTACTCGTCGAGGACGTCGTCGTACTCGCCGGCGTCGACGCGGTCGTCGAACGTCCGGGCGTCCTCGCCCTCGATGGTGACGCCGAGGGAGGCGCAGGTGCCGCCGACCTCCTTGGCGGCCGCCTTCGTGTCGTACGCGAGCAGGTCGCTCGACTTCTGCTCGGCGACCTTCTTCACCTGTTCGATCGACATGTCGGCGACGAAGTTCTCCTGGGGCTCGCCGGAGCCGGTGTCGAAGCCGGCCTCGTCCTTGATGAGCTCCGCGGTGGGCGGCACGCCGACCTCGATGGTGAAGGAGCCGTCGTCGTCGTACTCGACGGTGACGGGCACCTCCATGCCGTCGAAGGCAGCGGTCTCATCGTTGATCTCCGCGACGACGTCCTGGACGTCCACCGGCGTCGGTCCGAGCTCGGGACCGAGCGGCGGGCCGGGGTTGGCCTGCCCGCCGGGGACGAGCGCTTCGATAGTTCCAGCCATGTCCGTACGAACCCGACGCCGACTTTTAACGGTTGTTCTTTCGGGCAGAGGGCGATAGCGGTTCGCATACGGCGTCCCCGCGACCCGACGGAGGCGGTCCGTCGGCCGGGAAGCGGCGGGCGCGGCTACGCGTCGGTGGGGACGGCTTCGCCCCCGCCCGCCTCGCCCGCGACGCGCCCGGGCAGGAACGTCCCGGTCTCCCGCCGGACCCCGAGGAGGAGGACGCAGCCGGCCAGCAGCGGAAGCGCCGCGCAGGCGGCGTAGATCGGCGCGAAGCCGACCGCCTCGATCAGCGGGAGCGACACCAACGGTCCGAGCCCGCCGCCCACGTCGCCGAGGACGTTGTTCGTTCCCGAGGCGCGGCCCATCCGCTCGTCGGGGGTGAGGTCCGCGAGCAGGGCCATCATCGGGCCGCTCGTCCCGCCCTGTCCGGCCCCGATGAAGACGCACGCGAGGCCGAGCGAGAGGACCGACCCGGCCCGAGCGAGCAGCAGGAACCCGACGAACGAGACGACGAGGAACGTCAGGAGGATCGGCGTCCGGGACTCGCGGGTGTCCGAGACGCGACCGCCGACGAGCATGAAGAACGCGGCCGAGAGGACGGTGCCGGCCATGAACAGCCCGGAGGTCCCCTGCGGGGCGAGGCCGAACAGCGAGATGTCGTTCGCGCCGAGGAACAGGACGAGCGTGGAGAACAGCGCGCCGATGTACGCGAACATCAGCCCGAAGTTGACTAGGCCGACCGTTACGGCGGGGACGGCGGTGTCGACCTCCCACGGCTTGATCGAGTCCTCGGAGCGGTCGCCCGTGACGTGGGTCTCCGGTACGTAGCGGTACGCGACGACGCTGGCGGTGAGCGCGAACGCGGCGGCGACGGTGAACGCCGCGACGTTTCCCGCGAGCGCGGAGACGACCCCGCCGAGCACGAGGCCCGCCGGGAATCCCATCGTGATCCCGCCGCGGACGATCCCCATGTTCGTCCCCCGCGAGCCGCTGTCGGAGAGGTCGGCGGCGATGGTGTAGGCGGTCGCGAACACGGCGGCCGAGCCGAGCCCCCAGAGGACGCGCGCGAGCAGGAACCACGTCTCGGGCGCGACCGCGAGCCCGATCGGGGCGAACCACTGTTCGGGTCCGACGACCAGCGGGCCGGCCGCGAGCGTCGGCAGCGAGGCCGCCAGCGGGCGGAGCGACTCGGCGGGCGGCATCGCGAGCGCGACGACGTAGCCGAGCGTGGCGACTCCCTCGACGAACAGGCCGGCAACGAACGGCGTCCGCGTCCCGTACCGGTCGACGAGCGCGCCGGCGGGGGCGTTCGCGACCAGCCGGACCCATCGGTTCGCGGAGAGGATCGCGCCGACCATGAACGCCGAGATGCCGAGGACCGCGCCGAGGTTGGGGAGGATCGGGAAGACGACGCCGCCGCCGAAGCCGACGAAGAAGGTGCTCGCGATCACCGCGAGCAGCACCGGCGGCGGCCGCCCGAACCCGAGGCGGCTCATCCGCGCTCGTCGTCGGACTCGTCGCCGTCCGAGCCGTCTCCTCCGGAATCGCCGACCGCCGCGCCGTCCGTCTCGCCGGCGTCTGGGTCGCGCCGGAGCGCCTCCAGCGCCGCGTCGAGCGGCGGCGGCTCCACCCCCTCCGCGAGCAGCGGCCCGACGGTCCGCTGGAGCGCCGCCTCGGCGACCTCGCGGGTGTACCCCGCCGCGTCGCCGTCGCGTTCGGCCCCCGCGAGGGTGATCTGTCTGGTCCGCGCGCCGTCGAGCGTCGCCACGAGCAGCGCCGCCGTCTCCTCCACGTCCACGTCGCGGAAGACGCCGGCCTCGATCCCCTCCGCGAGGATGTCGGCGACAGTGCCCCGGAGGAGCCGGTCGCTGCGGGCCAACTGCTCGCGGATCCGCTCGTTGAACGGTCCCTGCGTGCGCAGCTCCAACAGCGCGATGTGGAACGCCTCGCGGTCCGTCTCGTCGGGCGCGAAGACGAACCACCCGACGAACTGGACCAACCGGTCGACGGGCGGGTCGTCGGCGCGGGCCGCGATCCGCTCTTCGGAGTCGGAGATGATGTGTTCGAGGAACGCGACGAGCAGGTCCTCCTTCGTGTCGTAGTGGTAGTGGAGCAGCGACTTGCTCTTGGAACACTCGTCGGCGATGTCCTGCATCGTCAGGTCGGCGTAGCCGTGAGCGCGGAGGGCGCTGTACACCCCGTCCATGATCTCCGCGGCCGCGCTCGGCGAGTCGCTCATTGACTGACCGGTCAGTCAACGAGCGGTAAATTCCTATCGGTCGGGGGCGTCTCACGCGCGACTTCGCTCGACGAACGGGCGGGTCCGCCGTCCGTGACGCGACGCGTCCCGGCGCCGTCGCTCGGCGGGTAGAAATCGGTCGAAAATCGATTCGCCTCGGGTGTCGTCGTCGACTTACAGACGGGTGACGTTCGTGGCGCGCGGACCCTTGTCCGCCTCCTCGATGTCGAACTCGACTTCCTGACCCTCTTCGAGGTCCGGGCCGCCGACGTCCTCCATGTGGAAGAACACGTCCTCGTCCGCGTCGTCGGTCTCGATGAATCCGTAGCCGCCAGTGTCGTTGAAGAAATCGACTTCGCCTTTCGCCATTGCGACCGAAGAAGCGAGTGTGGGACATAAAAGGCTTCCGCGACGAACCGCGGCGTGGAACGCCGTCTCACGGGGCGGCTCGGCGTCGCGATTCGTCGCGTCGCGGCGCTCGCGGCACGTTTCGGAATCGGAGTGTTGGGGGTCGCTCACGGCCGAACGGGCGGATCGCCCGCGTTCCGATCGCGGAAGCGAGCGCCGCCGTGTTAGTAACTACTATACGACCCCGGTTCAGAACCGTTAGGTATGAGTCAGTCGTACAATCGAGGCCTCATCGAGGACTTCGCCCGCTGGCGGGAGTTCGAGGCGGGGATGTGGGCGTGGATCTTCCACAAGTTCACGGGATGGGTGCTCATCGGGTACCTGTTCACGCACATCGCCGTGTTGAGTACGGGAATCCCGGCGGCCGGCGCGAGCGAAGCGGCGATCGCCGCGGGAAACGACGTGTACACGCAGACCATCGTCTCGCTGGAAGGGCTGCTGCTCGTCCGCCTCCTGGAGGTCGGGCTGCTGGCCGTCGCGGTCTTCCACATGCTCAACGGGACCCGGCTCCTCCTCACCGACCTCGGAATCGGGCTCGACGCACAGGACAAGAGCTTCTACGCGTCGCTGATCCTCACGGGAGCGATCACCGTCGCGTCCGTGCCGACGTTCATCGCGGGGGCGTTCTGAGATGGCCGAGCGCTACTCCTCGTTCCAGTCGGGCGGTCGCATGTGGCTGCTCCAGCGGATCACCGCGGTCTTCCTCTTAGTCGTGTTGGCGTTCCACTTCTTCCTGCTCCACTTCGTCCACCACGCCGACGAGGTGTCGTTCCTCGCGAGCTCGGCCCGGATGGAGTCGCTGAGCTACTACTCGCTGATGATCCTCTTCCTCGTGACGGCGACGTTCCACGGGGTCAACGGCGTGTACAACGCCTTGGTGAACCAGGGGCTCACCGGCACGAAACGCACCGTGATCAAGTGGACGCTCGTCGCCGCGAGCGTCGTGCTGATCGCGCAGGGAATCCGCACCGCGAACGCGTGGGCGGGTATCGGACTCTACTGAACCGACCATGAGCACGCAAATTCCGAAGCAGACCGAGGAATCGACCGAGACCGAAGCCGAGACGCAGCCCGCCTCGAAGGGCGAGGAGCGCCGCGCCGAGAAGCGGCGTCGCGCCGCCGAGCGCCGCGAACAGCGGCAGGAGGAGGAAGCGGAGAAGGCGGCCGCCGACGAGAGCACGGTGGAGCTGAAGGTGTTCCGCTACGACCCGCAGGTCGAGGGGAAACAGGAGCCGCGGTTCGACACGTTCCACGTCCCGTTCACGAAGGGGATGACCGTCCTCGACGCGCTGATGTACGCGCGCGACACCTACGACTCCTCGCTCACGTTCCGTCACTCCTGCCGGCAGGCGGTGTGCGGCTCCGACGCGATGTTCGTCAACGGCGGCCAGAAGCTGGCGTGTAAGACGCAGATATCGGACCTCGAAGAGCCGGTCCGCGTCGAGCCGCTCCCGCACGCCGAGGTGACGAAGGACCTCGTCGTCGACATGGAGCACTTCTACGAGCAGATGGAGGCCGTCGAGCCGTACTTCCAGACGGACGAGTACCCGGACGGCGAGCTCGAAGAGCAGCGCCAGGACCGGGCGAACCGCGAGAAGATCAAGATGTCCACGCGCTGTATCTGGTGTGGCGCGTGTATGTCCTCGTGTAACATCGCCGCGGGCGACAACGAGTACCTCGGGCCGGCCGCGATCAACAAGGCGTACCGGTTCGCGATGGACGAGCGCGAGGGCGAGGAGATGAAACAGAAGCGCCTGGAGATCATCGAGCAGGAACACGGCGTCTGGCGGTGTCAGACCCAGTTCTCCTGTACGGAGGTGTGCCCGAAGGACATCCCCCTCACCGAGCACATCCAGGAGCTGAAGCGCGAGGCGGTCAAGAACAACCTGAAATTCTGGTAATTCCGACAGACAGTATCAAGGGACTCCGGAACTTACGAAATTACATACCAACAATGTACGAACACGACGTCGTCGTCGTCGGGGCCGGCGGGGCGGGACTCCGGGCGGCGATCGCGGCACAGGAAGCGGGCGCGGACGTGGCGATGGTGTCGAAGCTCCACCCCGTCCGGTCGCACACGGGCGCGGCTGAGGGCGGGATCAACGCGGCGCTGCGCGACGCCGACTCCTGGCAGGACCACGCCTACGACACGATGAAGGGGTCCGACTACCTCGGCGACGCGCCCGCGGTCGAGGCGCTCTGTCAGGAGAGCCCCGAGGAGGTCATCCGGCTCGAACACTGGGGGATGCCGTTCTCCCGCGAGGACGACGGCCGCGTCTCCCAGCGACCGTTTGGCGGCCTCTCGTTCCCGCGGACGACGTACGCGGGCGCGGAGACCGGCCACCAGATGCTCCACACGATGTACGAGCAGGTGGTCAAACGGGGCATCACGGTGTACGACGAGTGGCACGTGATGGACCTCGCGGTCACCGACGAGGACGACCCCGCGGAGCGGACCTGTCACGGCGTCGTCGCGTACGACATCCAGAGCGGCGAGATCAGCGGCTTCCGCGCCGAGAACGGCGTCATCCTCGCGACCGGCGGGATGGGGCAGGTGTTCGACCACACCACCAACGCGGTGGCGAACACCGGGGACGGCGTCGCGATGGCCTACCGCGCCGGCGTCCCGATGGAGGACATGGAGTTCATCCAGTTCCACCCGACGACGCTGCCGTCGACCGGCGTCCTCATCTCCGAGGGCGTCCGCGGCGAGGGGGGAATCCTCTACAACAGCGAGGGCGAGCGGTTCATGTTCGAACACGGCTACGCGAACAACGACGGCGAGCTCGCCTCCCGCGACGTCGTCTCCCGCGCCGAGCTGACCGAGGTCAACGAGGGGCGCGGCATCGAGGACGAGTACGTCCACCTCGACATGCGCCACCTCGGCGAGGAGCGCATCCTCGACCGGCTCGAGAACATCCTCCACCTCGCGGAGGACTTCGAGGGCGCGGACGGGCTCACGGAGCCGATGCCGGTCAAGCCCGGTCAGCACTACGCGATGGGCGGCATCGAGACGAACGAGTTCGGCGAGACCGTCATCGACGGGCTGTACGCCGCCGGCGAGTGCGCCTGCGCGTCCGTTCACGGCGCGAACCGCCTCGGCGGCAACGCGCTGCCGGAGCTCATCGTCTTCGGGAAGCGCGCCGGCCGCCACGCCGCCGGCGAGGAGATGGGCGAGGCCGAGATCGAGACCGGCCGGTCTGGCGACTGGCAGCCCGCCGACTACGAGTTCGGCGTCGAGGTCGGCGAGACGGGCGGCTCCGGCACGGCCGCCGCCGACGGCGGCGCGGTGGTGACCGACGCCGAGAGCGTCCTCGGGGGCGCCGTCGACCGGGCGCAGGAGCGCGTCGACGAACTGCTCTCGCGGAAGGGGCGCAACCACGCGGAGATCCGCTCCGCCGTCCAGGAGACGATGACGGGCAACGTCAACGTGTTCCGCGAGGAGGGCCGGCTGGAGGAGACGCTCGGAGACCTCCGCGAGGCCCGCGAGGCGTACAAGGACGTCGCGGTGTCGGACCCGTCCCGGACGTTCAACACCGACCTCATCCACACCATCGAGACGCGCAACATCTTGGACCTCGCGGAGGCCCTGACGATGGGCGCGCTGGCCCGCGAGGAGTTCCGCGGCGCGCACTGGCGCAAGGAGCACCAGGAGCGCAAGGACCAGGACTGGCTGAAGCACACGCTCATCTCGTGGAACGACGGCGAGCCGGAGCTGTGGTACAAGCCGGTCGTCCTCGAAGGCGAGAACAAGACGTACGAGCCGAAGAGCCGGTCGTACTGAACCGTCCGGCGCGCGCGGTCGCCCGCGGCGACGCGTCGCGGGCTTCGACTCCGCGGGGCGGACTCCCGTGCTCGCGAACCGCCTCGTTTCGCCTTATCGATCCGGATCGTTCACGGTCTCCTATCCGTCGACGGTCGAAACCGAGCGTCGATACGCGTCGATTTACGGTTCGTCGATCGACGTTATCGGTTCGGTTTCAGCGAAGACGGGCGTCTGAGGCGGTTTCCGGTCCCTTCCTGCTGTTTCGACGAACGTTGAAAAGGGGGTTTATTATCGTCGAACCCATCGTTCCGAACAAGATGTTCGAGACGGAGACCGCGTCCGCGGCGGCCCCCGCGCTGCCCCGGGAGCTCCAGTCGCCCCGCGCCAAACTCGTGTACCTGTTCCTGACCACGAACGGCGACGCCACGGTGTCCGAGATGGGCGAGTCGCTCGGGATGAAGAAGCTCTCCCTGTACAGCATCCTGAAGACCCTCCGCAGCGAGGGGCTGGTCGACTGCGACGGCGACCGCTACGTGCCGAACTGACCCGGCCGGTTCCGGCCGCGCACCGCTATTCCTCCCGAACTATCGCTCGCGACGGCCCCCCCGCGCCGGAGCGTTTAGGCATGCGGAGCGCACAGGTCCACCGTGGACGCGAACCAGACGGAGTTCGAGAACCCGTTCGCGATGGACGCCGACTGCGAGAACTGCGCCGAGCTGTGCGGCGCCCGCGACCGCGTCGTTCACGGCTACGGCGACGTCGGCGCGGAGTTCCTCGTCGTCGGGACCGGACCCACGGCGGCCGCCGAACGCAACGGCGTCCCCTTCACCGGCGCGGGCGGCGGCGAGCTGGTCCAATCGATCTTCGCCGACCTCGGCTTCGTCCGGTCGGAGCCGGACGCGACGGAGCCGGACGTCCAGAACGTCTTCTTCACGAACCTGACGCGGTGTCGACACCCGGAGCGCGGGCCGACGGACCGGGAGGTCGACACCTGCGAGCCGTTCCTCAACGCGGAGATCCGGATGATAAACCCCCAGATCATCGTGCCGGTCGGCGACCGACCGCTCCGCGAGCTGGCCGTCGAGTACACGACGCGCCGGCCGGACTCCTTCGACGTCGAGGCCGAGCACGCGACGACGATCCGCGGGCGCGGGTTCGAGCTCGTGCCGATGAAGGAGCCGGCCGAGATGAGCGACGACGAGGCGGACGCCTTCCGCGAGCACATGCGCGAGAACGTGCTGAGCCGGGACTACCGCCAGACGAAGGGGCGGCGGAACCGCTGAGTTCGGAGCCGGCAGTCGCCGGTTCGCTCAGTCGTCGTCGAGGTCGACGTCGTCGAGGATCCCTTCGGTCGCGTCCTTGCTGTCCGCGCCGAACGCGCAGTCGACGAGGATGTGCCCGCCGAGCGTCGACGGCGAGATCACTTGGTCGGCACCGGCGCGCCGGAGCTTGTCCACGTTCTCTCGCTGCGTCACCGCCGCGACGATCCGCACGTCCGGATTGAGCTGGCGCGCGGTGAGGATGGCGAGCGCGTCGCGCGCGTCGTCTTCGGTCGCGGCGACGACCGCCCGCGCGTCGCCGAGGTTGACCCGTTCGAGCGGGTCGACGTCGCTGGGGTCCGCGGTGTACACCGGAATGTCGCGGTCCGCGAGCCGCCTCGCGGCGGTCTCGTCCGGCGTCACGACCGCGTACTCGACGCCGTCGCGGGCGTCGAGCTCTTCGAGTATCGGTTCCGTCAGGTCCCCGTAGCCGAGCACGAGGACGTGGTCGTCGAGGAGGTCTATCTGTCTGTCTGTCATTTTCCCGAGCGCCTTGGAGAGCTGCGCCTCGATGGCGGGCGTGAGCAGGACCCCGAGCGCCACCGCGAACGCGGCGACGTTCATCACGAGCGAGGAGAGCGCGAACAGCTGGGCGATGTCGGTCGTCGGGCTGATGTCGCCGTAGCCGACCGTGGAAGCAGTGACCACGGTGAAGTAGAACGCGTCGACGATGGTCTCGACCCCGCCGAACTGGTCGCGGAGCGCGTACGCGCCGACCGTCCCGTAGGAGATGGCGGTCACCAGCGCGGCGGCGGCCGCGAGTTGCGTCGGGGACGGCGAGTAGCTCCTGTCGAACCGGCCCCGGTTGATCATGAGCGTCGGCACCGAGAGCGCCGACAGCGCCACGAGCGGGAACGACAGGACGGACGCCTGCATCAGCCCTTGGACGGCCGTCAGCGGCAGCAACACCGCCGTGGTGTACCACCCGACCCGGTACCCGTTCCGCAGTGCGAACCCGCTTCCGAACATCGCGAAGCCGGTTATCGTCCCGGTGAACCCGACGGTCTGTCGAACGACGTCCGGAACGTACGGGGCGAGCGGGCCAGAGACGCCGAGGCCGCCGATCTGAGCCAGCCCGGCGAGGATCGACAGCACCGCGACCGCGAACGTCAACAGGATCGACGCGCGGACGGTCACCCAGTCCCGGGTCAGCTCCATGTCCCCGGGTCGCCGAGACCGAACTTAAACCCCGCGAGGCCGCCTCGGAGTCGACCCCGGCGGGCGATCCGCGGGCCGATCCCGCCGACACACGTTTAACCGCGCCGCGGATTGGAGGCCGTATGTCGCTGCCCGTCGAGATCGTCTTCGGCATCTATCTCGGTGTCATCACCGGAATCGTCCCCGCGCTGGTGGCCGGCACCCTCGGCTTCGTGTTCAAGTACGTCACCGACGTGACGATCCCCGGGCTCGGCGTCGTCGTGTTGTCGCTCGCGATCGCCGGCGTCAACGGGGGGCTCCTCGCGCTCAACGACGAGACGATCCGGTCGTCGGAGCGCGCGCCGGCCATTCTCACGGCGATCGTCGTGGTGTTGATGATCTCGCTGTACGCCCACGCGCAGGGCGACCGGCTCGGCGCCAGCGTCCCGAAGCGGATCTCGCTCAAACAGCTGCGCGACCGGACGCTCTCGACCGACGTGATCGAACTCGTCGGCGGCCGCGGCCGGGTCTCCGTCGCGGTGACCGGCGAGGTGAACGACATGGAGGGGTACCCGCCGCTGCCGGCCGACACGCGCCGCGCGATCCTCGACGGCGACTGGACGTTCCCGGCCGACCTCCCGCTCGCCGAACTCGAAGGCCGGTTCGCCGAGCGGCTCCGGGCGGAACTCGACCTGGCCGACGTGGCGGTCAGGATCGACGAGCAGGCGCGCGCGACCGTGGCCGCCGCCCCGCCGACCGGCGCGCTCTCGAAGCGGGTGCCCGCGGGGAAGCGCGCGGTGTCGGTGTCGGCGCTGGTCCCGACGGGGATCGCTCGCGGCGACGTCGTCCGCGTGATCACCCCGGACCTCGACGCCCGAGGGCCCGTGATCGCCGCCCGGTCGAGCGGGAAGCCCGAGCCGGGAGCCGCCGCGGCGTCGACCCCCGCTCCCGCCGGGGGCGACGACGCCGACCCGGACGACCTCCGAACCGACGGCGGGGAGGCGGCCGTCTCGTCGCCCCCGGCGGCGACCGCTCCCACGACGACCGGCGGCGAGGGCCGGGTGACGCTCGCGCTCGACCGCGCCGAGGCGACGGCGCTCCTCCGCGCCGACCGGGGTCGCGTCCTGGTGCTGTCACGGGGAACCCGCCGCGAGTACGAGCTCACGGCCCTGCTGCGCCGGACCGGCAAGCGGTTCCGGCGGGTCTCAGTCGTCGCCGGGGGACCGCTGGACGGTCACAGCATCGGCGAGGCCGAGGTGCGCGAGGCGTACGGCGTGGCGGTCCTCGCGGCTCGGCACGACTCGTGGACGCTCGCGCCCGGCGGCTCGCAGTCGCTGTCGGCGGGCGACGACCTGTTCGTGGTGGGGAGCGGCGAGGCGCTCGACCGGTTCGCGGAGGTGGCCGCGTGACGCTCGCGGTCGCTGCTGCCGCCGCCGTCGACGTGGGCTTCGCCCGCCCGCGACAGGCGGCGGTCACGCTCGTCACCTTCGCGGTCGTCGTTGCCCTCGCGGCCGGGGGCGCGGCGCTGGCCTACCGCTGGTACTTCCGCACGGAGATACCCGAGGGGGTGACCGCGCTGCTCGGCGTCTCCGTCGTCGCGCTGTACCTCAACACGACCTCGCTGGGGTCGGTCGCGATCGGGGACAACCCGGCGCTGTTAGCGCCCGAGAGCGTCTTCTTCAACCTCGTCTCGCTCGGCGTCGCGGCGGTGACCGCGCCCGTCGGTCGGTACGCGGGCGACCGGCTCGCGGTCGACGTGTTCGCGCTCTCCGGGGCCAAACAGCTCGAAGGCGAACTCAGCGGGGTCGTGCGCGCCCTCGGGCGCTTCACCGCGGTGACGCTCCCGCCCGCGGACGAGATCGGCGACGTGGACACCTACGATCCCGCCTCGCCCGAGAAGAAGGCCGAACTCGCCGAGAAGACGCTGCTCTTCCCGCGGAAGCTCTCCCCGGAGGCGCTCCGCGAGCGGCTCGTCACCCGGCTCAAAGACGAGTACGGCGTCGGTTACGTCGACGTCGACCTCGCCGCCGACGGGACCGTCGAGTACTTCGCGGTCGGCTCCCGCGCCGCCGGGCTCGGCCCGACGCTCGCGCCCGGGTCGGCGGCGATCGCGGTCTCGGCCGACCCGCCGAACAGCGCCACCGTCGGAGACACGGTCCAACTGTGGCGCGACGACCCGGAGCCGAAGCGCGTCACGACCGGCGAACTCCGCGGCGTCGCCGACGACGCCGTCACCGTCGCGCTCGACGAGTCGGACGCCGAACGCCTGACCGACGAGGGCGGCTACCGGCTCGTGACGCTCCCCGCCGAGCCGCGGGCGGACCGGGAGTTCGCCTCCCTGCTGCGGAACGCGGACGAGACGATGGCCTCGGTCACCGTCGCGGCCGGGAGCGCCCTCGACGGGAGCACGGTCGGCAAGCTCGACGCCGTCGGTGAGGTCGACGCCGTCGTCGCCGCGGTCCGGCCCGCGGAGGGGTCCGTCCAGCCGATCCCGCCGCGCGATTACGTCTTCGGCGCCGGCGATCTGGTGTACCTCGTCGGCGGCCCGGGGGCGATCCGCCGGTTCGAGGCGGCGGCCGCGACGCCGACCGAAGCGGACGGTGGGGCCGACGCGGACGGTTGGGCCGACGCGGACGGCGAGACCCCCGCGGCCGACCGCGACGCCGAACCGAACGACGCAGAACCGAACGACGCCGACGCCCCCGGTGAACCCCCGTCCGACGACACCGCCGACCGCGACGGCGCTTCCGCCGCGAATCCCGACGGGACGCAACGCTCTTGAGTCGCCCGCGCGGGGATCACGCCATGGAGTGGAAGCTGTTCGCCGACCTCGCGGAGATCGCGGGCGACCGTGTGGTGGCCGTCGACGCGGAGCCGGGCGACACGGTCGGCGACGCCCTCGACGCGCTGCTGGACGCGCACCCCGACCTCAGAGATCGCGTGCTGGAGGACGGGACCGTCGCGGACCACATCAACGTCCTCCGGAACGGGCGGAGCGTCCGTCACGACGACGGGCTCGACGCGACGCTGGAGGCGGGCGACGAGCTGGCGCTGTTCCCGCCGGTGAGCGGCGGTCTCGCCGACCGATAGATCGGTCGTTTCAAACGCGCGCCGGCCCCACCCGCAGCCATGACAGACAGCGACGAGGAGACGCGACATGAGGGTTCGGACGCCGGAGACGTCGACGGCGACGCCCACCGCGACGAAACCGACGGCGACGACCGCGCCGACCACGAGCCGCACCGCGAGGAGTTCCACGAGGACCCGGTCGGTCACACCCGCGCGACCGCCGGAATGACGGTGAGCGAACTCGTCGACGGCTACGGCGACGCGGGGATCGGGGCGGCGTCCGTCAACGAGGCGGGCGACGTGCTCGCGGAGATGTTCGCGAACGAGGACTGCACCGTGTTCCTCTCGCTCGCGGGCGCGATGGTGCCCGCCGGGATGCGCCGGATCGTCGCCGACCTCGTCCGGGACGGCTACGTCGACGCGCTGGTGACGACCGGGGCGAACCTCACCCACGACGCCATCGAGGCCATCGGCGGGAAACACCACCACGGTCGCACTCACGACCCCGAGAAGAGCCTCCGCGAACACGACGAGGGGCTCCGCGACGAGGGGGTCGACCGCATCTACAACGTCTACCTCCCGCAGGAACACTTCGCCGAGTTCGAGGGCCACCTCCGCGAGGAGGTGTTCCCCGCCTTGGAGGCCGACCCCGACGCGGACGGCGGCGGCGCGGTCTCGATCGCCGACCTCACGCGCGAGCTCGGCCGCGCGAACGCTGAGGTCAACGAGCGCGACGACGTCCCCGAGGGGCCCGGCGTCGCGGCCGCCGCCTACGAGTCCGACGTGCCGATCTACTGCCCGGCGGTTCAGGATTCCGTGCTGGGGCTCCAGGCGTGGATGTACGCGCAGACCGCGGACTTCACGCTCGACGCCCTCGCGGACATGACCGAGCTGACCGACCTCGCGTTCGAGGCCGACGACGCGGGCTGCCTGCTCGTCGGCGGCGGCGTGCCGAAGAACTTCACGCTCCAGACGATGCTCGTCACGCCGCGGGCGTACGACTACGCCGTCCAGATCACGATGGACCCGGAGGCGACCGGCGGGCTCTCCGGCGCGACGCTCGAAGAGGCGCGCTCGTGGGGGAAGCTGGAGAAGGACGCGCGCAACGCCTCCGTCTACGGCGACGCGACCGTGATGCTCCCGATGCTGATCGCCGCGGCCCGCGACCGCGTGGAGTAGTGGCGTGTCGCCACCACGATTTACACGAGCGGGGCGTCTACGCGACGTATGACCCAAACGGCGATCATCGCAGGCGTCGGTCCGGGGCTCGGCGAGTCGCTCGCCCGAAAGTTCGCAGCCGAGGGCTGTCGAGTCGCGCTCTTCGCTCGCTCGGCGGACTATCTCGAAGACCTCGCCGCGGATCTGCCGGACCCCGGTGAGGGGCTCGCCGTCCCGACGGATCTCGCGGAGGTCGAGCAGATCCGAGCCGGGTTCGAGACGGTTCGAGAGGCGTTCGGTCCGGTCGAGGTCCTCGTGAACCACGCGAGCGCCGCCTCGTGGACGGGGCTCATGGACACGAGCGTCGAGGAGTTCGAGGGGGCGTGGGCGGTGAACGGCCGAGGCGCGTTCGTCTGCTCGCAGGAGGCGGTCGGCGACATGCTCGAGACCGGCGGGGGGACGGTCGTCTTCACCGGAGCCACCTCTTCGGTGCGGAGTCTCGGCGGCGCAGTCGGGTTCACGGCCGCGAAGTTCGCGGCCCGCGGGATGGCGATGGACGTCGCGCAGGAGTTCGGCTCGGAGGGCGTTCACGTCGCCCACGTCGTCATCGACGGACAGATCGACTCGCCGGGTGTTCGCGAACGGTCCCCCGACCGGGACGGCGACACGTTCCTCGACCCCGACGAGATGGCGGAGACGTACTGGCATCTCGTCGAACGGGACGACGTCGGCACGCAGCCGTTCGAGGTTCACATCACCAACGGGCCGCGGAACTCCGAGTTCATATAACGGGATCGGTACAGCGGACAACGGACGGTGCGGTGGCGTTCAGACGTCACGGAAGAAGCGACCGTGGAAGCCGAACGGCTCGACGTGGGGGAGCGACGCGTCGGCGAGGAGCGCGAGCGTGTCGGCGTCGAAGACGAGGAGGCGGGTCTCCTCCGCGCGGCTGTCGAGCGCCGGCGCGACGACGACGCCGTCGTCCTCGGCGTCCGCGTCCGGCCGCCGCACGGGGACGGGCTCCTCCACGAAGACCCCGTCTTCCCACCACTCGCGCGTCCGTCCGGTCTCGACGTCGAGCTTCACCAGCCCGTTCGCGCCCTCCCGATCCGTCGCCTGCGCGTACGCGTACCGGTACTCGCGGCCGACGACCTCGCGGGCGACTCGGGGGAGCTCCACGCCGACCGGGTGGAGCGTCGACCGATCGACGCCGTCGTCCCGCAGGTCGATGCGGTACCGGACGGGGCGACCGTCGGGGATATCGGCGTCCGAGGAGTCCTCGTCGAGCGCGTCGAGGCGCATCGCGTCGACGATGCCGGGATCGGGGAACTCGACGAGGTCCGCGACGACCTCGTCGCTCGTCGCGTAGGCGTTGATGTGGTGGAAGGCGAAGACGGGCGGGAGCGCGGGATCGGCGACGAGATCGCCCGTCTCGCGATCGACGACGAGGACGCGCGTGCCGCGCTCCGGCTGCCAGTCGAAGACGTCGAGAATCCCCTCGGAGAACGGGCTCAGCGCGCGGCGGATCGGCATCACGAGCGGCGTCTCGACGAGGACGACGTGATCGGTCGTGATGCTACAGTCGTGGACGTACCCTGGCCCGTCCGCTTCGATCGACGCGACCCGTTCCCTGGCGCGGCGGTCCGGGCCGAGTCGGTAGACGTGGTACTCGGGGGTCCGGCCGAATTCGGTCGCGAAGCCGAACCACGCGCCGCTCTCGGGGTCGCGCACGAGGTGAGCGGCGGTGACGTGCTCGCCGAGGTCGTCGTCGAAGTCGAAGACGCCTCGCGTCTCGAGCGTCGCGGGGTCGAACGCGACCCGACGCGGCGCCTCGGTGAGCGCGACGTACTCGCCGTCGAGTCGGGCGACGTGAACGTTCGCGTTGTCCGTGATCTCCGGCGGGCCGAGCGCCCGCAGCCACGACGCGATTTTCCCCACGCCCGTCCGGTCGGTGCCGAACTGCCCGGAGACGGAGCCATCCATCGCGTCCGCGTAGGCGTCCGTGCGGAGGAAGCGGTTCGAGTACGAGAGCGTCCCGTCGTCGAACGCGTATCGCCGCAGCATCGCGAGACCGTCGAACCAGTGCCCGAGTCGCTCGCCGTCGACGTCGAACAGCCCCGGACCGTTCCGAACGAGCGTCCCCGACAGCCACGACGGGATCTCGCCCTCGACCGCGGGGCGGTGGTCGGTGACTTCCGTCGCGAGCGATCGGAACCCGATTCCGTAGCCCTGTCCCATACGAACCGCCGATACGGACCGTTCACTAATCAAATGACCTCTCCTCTGGAAGTGCGGAAAACCCGGGAGCGGGTCCGACTCGCGTCGAACCCTCGCTCACTCGCCCGCGCGTCAGTCGGCGCGCGGCTCCAAGTCCATCGCCTCGGCGAGCAGCGCGTGCGAGTCGCGCGCGGCCTCGGGGTCCGGCACGGTGTGCTGGATCATCACCTCGTCGACGCCGACGCGGTCGGCCAACTGCTCCAGCAACCCGCTGATCGTCTCCGGGCTCCCGGAGATCGACCGCGGCCACTCGCCGTCGTCCAACGTCGCGGGCGTCGGGTCCGGCGCGCCGCCCAACTCGTCTATCGCCTCCGCCTCGGTCGGCGTCTCGTCTCCCAGTTCGCCGCGCTTCATCCGCCGGAACGTCGCCTCCGCGGGCGCGCGCCGCCGGGCCGCGGCCGCGTCCGTCTCGGCCGCGACCGCGTTGACCGCGACCATCCCCCGCGGCTCGTCGAGTCCGCCCGGTCCGGCCTCAGGGTCGAACGCCTCGCGGTACTCGGCGAACGCGCGCTCGCCGAACCCGGGGCGGATGAAGCCGGCGAAGCAGTAGCGCAGCCCCAGCTCGCCGGCGATCTCGCCGCTCGCCGGGCTCGACCCCAGCACCCACGGAACGGCCGGTCCCTCCGCCGAGCCCGGCACCGACAGGTCGGCGTACGGGTGCTCGTCGGGGTAGGCGTCGCGGAGGTGGTTCACCACCGCCGTGATCCGCTCGCGGTGGTCCTCGTTCGGCTTCTCGACGCGGCGGTCGGTGCCGAGCGCGCGGTCGGACGCGGCGGAGCCGTTCGCGCGCCCCATCCCGAGGTCGACGCGGCCCGGTGCCAGCCCGTCGAGGACGCCGAACGACTCGGCCACTTTGAACGGGCTGTAGTGGTTCAGTAGAATCGCGCCGGAGCCGATCCGGATCGAGTCTGTCGCGCCCGCGAGACGGCCGAGCAGCACCTCGGGCGTGGTGCCCGCGAGGCGGTCGCCCATGCCGTGGTGTTCGGCGACCCAGAACCGCTCGTAGCCCAGTCGCTCGGCGTGGCGCGCGGCGTCGACCGTGTTCGCGAACGCGTCCGCCGCGGTGCCGCCGCGGGGGACCGGCGAGAGGTCGACGACTGAGAGGTCCATACCCCCGGTCGGCGACTGATCCGGTTAACGGTTGGCTCGGCGGCGGAGCGGTCGGGGGATCGAAACCGCGCGAGCCGCGAGATCATAATCGCGCGGACTGTGACGTCACGAGAACAAACCCGGCTGAGCGCCGCGGCTGGTCGGTGAGCGAAAGCGAAGAGAAGAACCGCGTCGTCAGTTGTCGCCGGTTTTCGACTGCCAGGCGTAGTCGCGCCGGGAGGCGGACTCGCCGAAGCCGCACGAGGAGCAGCGCTCCTTCTTGACGTGGTAGGACTTCTCACCGCAGCGTCGACACTTCACGTGGACCGTCTTGTTCTTCTTTCCCTGAGAGGGCGTACCTGCGCCGGTCATGCTTTGATGGTGACGACGTTATCGCCGCGTATAATCGTTGTGTCTTCGATCGCGACCGCGAACTCGCCGTCGAGGTCGCCGTCGACGCGGTCGCCCACGCCGTCTTCGGGCTCGATGACCACGTTCATGTGCTGGTCGTACCCGCCGAGGACGCCGTAGTACGTCGTCCCGTCCTTCAGGTGTACCGTCACCGGCTCCTCGAGCGACGCTTCGAGCACGTCGAGGGGTCGTCCACTCATTGTCCGTACCGCCGCCCGTCGCGATAATAAAAATACCGGGACGAGCCGCCGAACCCGGTCGGACTGACACGAGCCGGCCGTCACTCCAGCCGGTCCCGCACGAAGTCGGCCGCCGCCGGAACCGCGCTCGCGTAGCGGGCGGCGTACACCAGACTCGCCTGCGTCCGGCGGGCCGAGCCGTACCCCTCCCCGACGCGGTCGGCGACGTACCCGAACAGCTCTACCTCGGGGCGGACGAGCCGCGCCGCCAGCGGATCGTCGACCGCGCCCGCCTCGTCGACCGCCGTCCTCGCTCGCTCCGCGGCCGACCGGACGGACGACTCCGAGGGGACCTCCCGGTGGTTCCCGTCGCGAATCTCGTCGACGATCCGCCGGTACGCGTCGACCTCGGCGAGCGCGGTGCCGGCCTCGACCACCGCGGTCGCGTGGTCGCCGTCGTCGACCGCCCGTTCCACGTCGTCGACGACCGACTCGACCCGACTCTCGCTCGTGGCGACGAGCTCCTGTGCGACCGTCCCACTCAGGTCCTCGCCGTCGAGCGGGTCCTCGCCGCGCCGCCGCTCGCGGACGGTCGCGCGCGTCCGACTCACCGAGGCCCGCAGTTCGTCGGCGGCCGCGACCAGCGACGCCCACTGCGGGGCCGGGTCGTCGCGCTCGCCGAGGAATGCGTCCCGGAGCCCCTCGGCGTCGCTCGCGGCGGCTCGCGCGCGCTCGACGCGGGCGATCGCCTCGCCGGCCCGGAACGGGTCGGCGACCGGGTCCGCGGGGTACGCGACACTGGGTTCGACGTGCGCCGCGCACCGCGCGAGCAGCGACTCGACCGGCTCGTACGCCACGACCGCCTCCGCGGGGGAGCCGGCGCGGTACGTCAGGTCGGCCGCGAGCGAACTGCGGTCGGCGCGGACCGCGCGCCGGCGAGCGGCCAGCTCCGCCGCGTCGTCGGTCCCGGTGGCCGCGCGGTGCGCGCCGCGGACCGCCGCGGCGTCCTCCCGCCGTCGCCGCCACGCGGAGAGGGCGTCGACCGGCCAGCCGTCGGGCGGGGCCGCGTTCGTCCGCTCCATCGCGCGCTCCCGGTCGTTCCCGATCTTCTCGGCGACGGCGACGTTGGGGACGTCCGGGTCGGCCGGCACGTCGGCGAGCATCTCGAGCGCCCGCGTCTCGTGGCCGTCCGCGAGCGACCCGGGGACGGCCGCCGGGAACGGGGACGCCGGCCACTCGACCGATCCGACGGCGTCCGACGGGAGCGACGCGGGCGCCTCTGGCCGCCCCTCCTCGCCGGCGAACGGGAGCGCCGAACAGCCGCCGAGGGCCGCCGCGCCCGCCGTCGCGATCCCGGCGAGGAACCGGCGGCGGGAGCCGGAGTCGGCGGTCACGCGTCGTCACCCCCCGACTCGGTCGCCGACGAGTTGAACACTGCTGGCCGACCCCGCCGCCGACAGGAGCCGCTCATGCCGCGCCCGCTTCCGGTCGAGCGGTCGGCTGCGACGGGCAGCCGGATCGCGAACCCGACGGTGTGGAACTCGTCGGGGGCGCACGCCGCGTCGGCCGGGCGGTACGCCTCACAGAACTGCGCGTAGGGGTGGAGGTCGCCCTCGGCGGCGTCGTCCGGCTCGACGGACACCGACCGGAACCGGATCTCCCGGCAGGCCATCACGGGCATCGCGAGGAGGTACACCGACGCGGCGTCGAAGTCGGTCGCCTCGCAGAACGACCGGAGCGCCTCGCCCGGGTCGGTCTCGGCGAAGGTGAGTTCCGCGAGGTCGTCGTCCGCGACCAGCACTCGCCGCGCCCCTCGGCGCTGTCGCGCCGGCTCGTCGGTGGACGGCGACGGGAGCGCGTCCCCCGCGGCGACGAGCGCGTCGCCCGCCTCGTCGCGCGCCTTCTCGAGCTCGTAGCCGTCGATCGGCCGTTCTCTGGTCGGGTAGCTGTTCGACGCCGTCTCGCTGCCGGCGCAGCCGGCCAGGGCGGCGATCCCTGACGCGGCCGCGAGGAGGGCTCGGCGGCGGGGAACGTCTGCCATCGCCGGCGGTTCGACCGAGGGCGTGAAACGCTTTGTGGGAGCCGCTCGGACGCGAACCGACGTCGCGGGGGCGAACCCGGGAGTTTTTAACGTGGGCGAGAGTACGCCGAAGTACCACACTCCCGCGGGACACGGTGAGTCGCGACGACTCGGCCGTAGCGGGGCCTTCAACGACGCGCGGTAGGACGTAGCGCCGACGGCTCCTTGCGGGGTTCAGTGACCGACGCCGACCACGGCGTCACACACGGACACACTATGGAAATCGAAATTGCGACACTCGGCGGTTACGAAGAGGTCGGTCGACAGATGACGGCGGTTCGCGCGGGCGACGACATCGTCATCTTCGACATGGGCCTGAACCTCAGTAAGGTCCTCATCCACGACAACGTGGAGACCGAGAGCATGCACAGCCTCGACCTGATCGACATGGGCGCCATCCCGGACGACCGGGTCATGAGCGAACTGGAGGGCGACGTTCAGGCGATCGTCCCCACCCACGGTCACCTCGACCACATCGCGGGGATCCCGAAGCTCGCCCACCGCTACGACGCGCCGATCGTCTCCGCGCCGTACACGATCGAGCTGGTCCGCCAGCAGATCGAAGACGAGGGCAAGTTCCAGGTCGACAACGATCTCGTGAAGATGAAGCCCGGCGCGTCGATGGCGATCGGCGACTCCGAGCAGGTCGAACTGGAGTTCGTCAACGTCACCCACTCGATCATCGACGCGATCAACCCGGTCCTCCACACGCCCGAGGGCGCGGTCGTCTACGGCCTCGACAAGCGCCTGGACCACGACCCCGTCATCGGCGACCCGATCGACATGGAGCGGTTCCGCGAGATCGGCCGGCAGGACGAGGGCGTCCTCGCGTACATCGAGGACTGTACGAACGCCGGGAGCAAGGGCCGCACGCCCTCCGAGTCGTACGCGAAGAAGCACGTCGAGGACACGCTGAAATCGATGGAGGACTACACGGGCGGCATCATCGCCACCACGTTCTCCTCGCACATCGCCCGCGTGAAGACCCTCGTCGAGTACGCCCGCGAGATCGGCCGGCAGCCGGTCCTGCTCGGGCGCTCGATGGAGAAGTACTCCGGCACGGCCGAGCGGCTCGACTTCGTCGACTTCCAGGGCGACGTCGGCATGTACGGCCACCGCAAGTCGGTCGACCGCGCGTTCAAGCGGATCATGAAGGAGGGGAAGGGGAACTTCCTCCCCATCGTGACGGGCCACCAGGGCGAGCCGCGCGCGATGCTCACCCGCATGGGCCGCGGCGAGACGCCGTACGAGATCGACGACGGCGACAAGGTCGTCTTCAGCGCGAGCGTCATCCCGGAGCCCACCAACGAGGGGCAGCGCTACCAGTCCGAACAGCTGCTCCGGATGCAGGGAGCCCGCCTCTACGACGACATCCACGTCTCCGGCCACCTCCGCGAGGAGGGGCACTACGAGATGCTCCAGGCGCTCCAGCCGCAGCACCTTATTCCCGGCCACCAGACGCTCAAGGGCCGCTCGCCGTACGTCGACCTCGCGAAGACGCAGGGGTACAAGCTCGGACGTGACGTTCACGTGACGCAGAACGGGTCCACGATCCAACTCGTCGAATGACGAGCGAGACGAAGGAGGCGCGGGTGCTGGACGCCATCCGCGAGCGGCGTGACCTCGTCAACGCCGCTATCGACGAGGAGCTGCCGGTACAGGAGCCGGAGCGACTGTACGAGGCCACCCGGTACATCCTCGAAGCCGGCGGGAAGCGACTCCGGCCGACGGTGACGACGCTGGCCGCGGAGGCGGTCACCGGCACGGAGCCGATGGGGGCCGACTTCCGCGCGTTCTCGTCGCTCGGCGGCGACGACGTCGACGTGATGCGCGCCGCGGTCGCCATCGAGGTGATCCAGTCGTTCACGCTGATCCACGACGACATCATGGACGAGGACGACCTGCGCCGGGGCGTCCCGGCGGTCCACGAGGCGTACGACGTCTCGACGGCGATCCTCGCGGGCGACACGCTCTACTCGAAGGCGTTCGAGTTCATGACCGAGACCGGCGCGGACCCGCAGCACGGCCTCGAAGCCATGCGAATGCTCGCGTCGACCTGTACCGAGATCTGCGAGGGGCAGGCGCTTGACGTCGCCTTCGAGAGCCGCGACGACATCCTCCCCGACGAGTACCTGGACATGGTCGAGCTGAAGACCGCGGTGCTGTACGGCGCGTCCGCCGCGACGCCCGCCCTCCTACTCGGCGCGGACGAGGCGGTCGTCGACGCCCTTTACCGATACGGGATCGACTCCGGGCGCGCGTTCCAGATCCAAGACGACGTGCTCGACCTCACCGTCCCCTCGGAGGAGCTGGGGAAGCAGCGCGGCTCCGACCTCGTCGAGGGGAAGGAGACGCTCATCACGCTCCACGCCCGGCAACAGGGCGTCGACGTCGACGGGCTGGTCGACGCCGACACCCCGGCCGAGGTGACCGAGGCGGCCATCGACGACGCGGTCGCCGCGTTGGAGGAGGTCGGGTCCATCGAGTACGCCCGGGAGACCGCCGAGGACCTCACGGAGCGCTCGAAGGAGCACCTCCAGATCCTCCCCGAGAGCGGCTCCCGGGGGCTGCTCGAAGACCTCGCGGACTACCTCATCGTCCGCGGCTACTGAGCCGCGCGCCCGATCCGGACGAGCCGGCACCGGCGGTCCGGGCCGCGACGGACACGGCTTTATCCGGGGCCCGCGTCGGAGCGACCGTGTCACGGTACCGAAACGCCGCGCTGTTCTGCCTCCTCGCGCTGTTCTGGGGCGGCTCCTTCGTCGCTATCGAGGTCGGCCTCGACTACTACCCGCCGGTGTTGTACGCCGCCTACCGGTTCGACGTGGCCGCGCTGGCGCTGATCTCGTACGTCCTCCTCACCCAGTCCGACCCGTTCCCGCGGACGCGGGGCGACCTCGCCGCGATCGGGTTCAGCGGCGGGCTCTCCGTGGCCGCGAACAACTCGCTGCTGTTCGTCGGCCAGCAGTACACGACGAGCGGCATCGCCTCGATCACCTACAGCCTCGTCCCCATCGCCACCGCGGCGGTCGCGGCCGCGTGGATCGGCGGGGCGGACCTCGACGCGCGCGGCGCGGTCGGGGTCGTCCTCGCGTTCCTCGGCGTGGGGCTCGTCGCGCAGCCCGACCCCGCGAACCTCGGCGGCGGCGTCGCGGTCGGCGTCGGGCTGATCGCGGTCGGCGTGATCGCCGTCGCGGTCGGCAGCGTCGGCCTCCGGACCGTGGAGACGACGTTCTCCAGCGTCGCGCTCACCGGCTGGGCGATGGGGTTCGGCGCGGTCGCCATCCACGCGCTCAGCCTCGGCTTGGGAGAGAGCCAGCGCCTCCCGGCCGCGGCGCCGCGCGCTGTCGCCTCGCTGGCGTTCCTCGGGCTCCTCTCGTCGGCGGTGGCGTACACCATCTACTTCACGCTGCTCGACCGGCTCGGTCCCTTCGAGATCAACCTCGTCTCCTACGTCGTCCCGGTCGTCGCCACCGTCGCGGGCGCCGTCCTGCTCGCGGAGCCGGTGACGGCGTTCACCGTCGCCGGCTTCGCGGTCATCGTCGCCGGGTTCGGCCTGCTGAAGCGCCGCGAGATCGCCGCCGCGGTCGCCGAGGTCCGGCCGGCCGGATAGCGGCGACCCGCCCGAAGCGGGTCGCCTCAATCGACAGCCACGTCGACCGGGTCGCCGACGTCGACACCGAACAGCGAGCCGTGTGCCGCGAAGAGGTCGCCCCCCGCGGCGGCGTCGACGACAACGGTCCGCCCGTGCCGGGCGACGGTCGCGTCCGAGAGCGCCGCGTCGCCCTCGCGGACCGCCCGCGCGAGCGCCTCCGCGGTCTCCCGATCGAGCCGCCGCGGGTCCGCGACCGCTCCGTAGCGCAGCGCGACGCTCGGCCCGCCGCCGTCTTCCCCGTCCCCGTCCGCGTCGCCGGTCGCGCCCGCGTCGGCGGTCGCCGCCGGTCCGCTTTTGATCACGCGGAGCGACGCGCCGACCGCGCTCGACGCGTCGAGCACGGCGCGGAGTTCGGCCGGCGCGTCGCCGAGGCGACGCCGAAGCCGCCGCCGGGCGTCGGGGCCGAGGTCGACGCACACCGTCGCGTCCCCGCCGAGGAGCGACGGCAGCGGCCCGTAGTTCGCGGTCGTGCCCGCCCCCCGTCGAGACTCGTCTCCGACTCCGGCGTCGCGGTGCGCCGCGGCGGCGGCGGCGGTCGGCCCGAACGCGGCCACGACCTCGTCCGGCGTCACCGCGACCGCCGACCCGATTTCGCGCGCGCGGAACCGGACGAATCCGGCGCGCTCGTCCGGTTCGCGGGTCACGTCGGGGTCCGCGTCGAGTTCGGTTACGAGCGCGGCCGCGTCCACGTCGCCGACCGCGACCGCGCACCCCGCCGGCCCGTCCGCGGTGAGCGCGGCCCCGCCGGCCGCCCGACGGAGCGCGCCGAGCGACACGCTGTCGTATCGCCCGAGGAGCCGACGGACCCGGCTCCCGAGCCCGCTCGGGAGGCCGGTCGCCGCCAGAACGGTCGGATCGAGCCTCCCGGTCACGACGGTGTCGGCGTCGGCCGCGGCCGTCGCGGCCGGATCGTAGGCTCCCGCGGCGACCGCCGACCGCGGGCCGCCCGAGGCGGTGTCCGACCGGCCGGTCGCCGCTTTGTCGCCTGCGGAGCGGGCTCTGGTCGGGCTCGACTCGACCGCGAGCGCTCCGTCTCCGAACTGTTCGGCCGTCAGGGCGTCGATCGGGTCACCGACTCCCAACCCGGTCGCCGCGAGCGCGGCTAGGCGCTTCGCGAACGCTCGTTTGGAGGGCATCGTTTCACCTGACTAACGAGAGCGTATAATACTGCCGGGTGGCGACCGGACGGTCGCTCGGCGGCCCGTGACTGCGACCGGATGCGGTCCCCGGCTTCCGGGCGATAGCGACCGGGCGCGGCGGCGTCGACCGCTCCGCTCAGTCGTCGAGCGCGTCGATATCGTCGAGTATCTCGACGGCGTGGTCCTCGGGAGAGACGCCCTCGTACGCGAGGACGACGGTGCCCTCGTCGTCGAGGACGTACGTGTTCCGGAACACGCCGTCGAAGGTGTTCCCGAACATCGACTTCTCGCCGTAGGAGTCGTACTCGCTCGCGACCGCGCCGTCGGGATCCGAGAGGAGCGTGAAGGGGAGGTCGTACTCCGCGGCGAACGGTTCGAGGTCCTCGACCGGGTCGTCGCTGATCCCGACGACGGCGACGTCGGCGTCCTCGAACGCGTCCCACTCGTCGCGGAAGCTACACGCCTCGGCGGTACAGCCGGGCGTGTCGGCGCGGGGATAGAAGTACACTACCGTGTGACTGGCCGCGGCCGGGTCGACGGTGACCGCCTCGCCGCGGTGGTCGGTGAGCGCGATGTCGGGCGCGGCGTCGCCGGGTTCGAGCATACGGATTGACTCTCCTCAACCGAGTTAGGGGATTCGGTCCATTTTTACCGGCCTCTCGCATCCTACCCGTATCGATGACGTGGCAACCGACGCCGTACACGGTTCCGCTGCTCGTCGCCGCCGTCGCCTCTTTCGGGTTCACCGTGTACGCCGTCGGAAACCGCTCACGCGGCGGCCACGCGCTCCTGTGGAGCTTCGTCGGCGTCGCGGGCACCGCCGGCGTCTGGGCGCTGGCGTACGCGGCCCAGCTGTCGGCCCCAGCGCTCGGTCCCGCGCTGTTTTTCAACCGGTTCGTCTGGTTCGCCTCCGCCGGGTTAGCGGTCGCGTGGCCCGCCTTCGTCTTCTCGTACGTCGACCGGACGGCGTGGCTCGGTCGCCGCCGCTTCCCGCTCTTCTGGGCGGTCCCCGCCGCGGTCGCGGTCGCCGTCTGGACGGTCGGCGTCGACCCGCTCTTCTACGTCGACCCCGCCCTCGTTGACGCCGACGGCTATCGCGTCTTGGAGTACACCCCGACGGCGGCGCTGCTCGGATTCGTCGGTTACACCTACGCGGTCAACCTGTTCACCTTCGCCGTCCTCGCTTACGCCGCGGTCGCGCGCGACGGCGTGTTCCGCCGGCAGGCGGCCGTCCTCTTCGTCGCCGGCGTCGCGCCGATGGCGTTCGGCGCGGCCGGCATCTCCGGGGTCATCGGTCCGGAGAACGGCGTCGTCGACTTCACGCCGGTCGCCTTCGGCGGGACCTCGGCGCTCTTGGCGTGGCTCGTGTTCCGATACCGGCTGCTCGACGTCTCTCCCGTCGCGCGCGACGCGGTGTTCGCGAACCTCTCCGACGCCGTCGTCGTCTGCGACGCCGACGGGCGGGTCGTCGACCGGAACGATCCGGCCGAGGCCCTGTTCCCGGAGGCCGAAATCGGCGTCGAGGTCGGCGAGGCGTTCGACGATCTCCCGACGGTCGCCGACGCGGTGACGGGCGAGGGCTCGGACGACGAGTTCCGCGTGACGCTCGACGGGGGCGGTGCGCCCCAGTTCCTGACGGTCGACGTCCACGACATCACGGGCCCGGGAACGACTCGCGGCGGGATCGTCCTGCTGTTCCGGGACATCACGGAGCGCGAGACCCTCCAGCGGCGGTACCGCGCGCTCATCGAGAAGTCCCCGAACGTGATCGCGGTCTGCGGGGAGGACGGCCTGGTCCGGTACGTGAGTCCGTCGATAGAGCGGCTGATCGGCCACCGGCCGAACGAGATCGAGGGCCGCCCGGTCATCGACTTGGTCCACCCCGAGGACCGCCGCGAGGCACAGCACGCGTTCGAGCGCGCCTTCGACAGTGACGAGCCCCAGTCGCTCACGCACCGCATCGCCCGCGGCGACGGCAGTTGGCGGCTGTTCGAGACGGTGATCGAACGGCTGTTCGAGGACGCCCGTGAGGTCGTCATCACCGCCACCGACGTCACGGAGGCTCGGCGGTACGAGCAGCGGCTCCAAGTGCTGAACCGCGTGCTGCGTCACGACCTGAAGAACGACACCAACGTCATCGGCGGGTACGCCGACCTGCTCCGCGACCACGTCGACGAGGAGGGCGACCCCTACCTCGACGTCATCGACCGGAAGGTGGGGACGCTGACGCACCTGAGCGATCAGGCCCGCGAGATCGACGTCGCGCTCCACAGCGACGCGGCCCGGACGGAGATCGACTTGGCCGCGCTCGTCGTCCGACTCTGTCAGTCGCTGGAGTCGTCGTTCCCCCATGCGACCGTGTCGGTGACCGCCCCCGAGTCGGCGGTCGTCGCCGCTGACGAGCTGCTGGAGTCCGCGATCCGGAACGTGTTGGAGAACGCCGTCGTCCACAACGACGGCGACGACCCGCACGTCGAGGCGACGGTCGTCGCCGACGGCGACCGGTTCCGAGTCGACGTGGCCGACGACGGGCCGGGCATCCCGCCGGTCGAGCGGACGGTGTTCTCGGAGGCCCGGGAGACGGCGCTCGAACACGCGAGCGGGCTCGGCCTCTGGCTCGTCCACTGGATAATCACGGAGTCCGGCGGGGACGTCGAGATAGCGACCCGCGAGCCGACCGGCACGGTGGTACAGATGTGGCTCCCGCGGGCGACCGAGGGGAGCGACTGAGCCCGCCGTCTCTCGCGGCGGTCCCGCTCAGACGTGGTTCCCGGTGGGATCGCCGCGGTCGACCGCCGCCGTGCGTCGACCGCCCTCCGCAACCTCTTTGCGCGCCCTCGCCGAAGCCGAAGCCATGAGTCACGGACCTCTGGACGAGGACGCGGTCGAGAGCTACCGCGAGGCCGGCGCGGTGCTGGTCGAGGCGATGAACGAGGCCCGCGAGATGGTCGAACCGGGCCGGACCCACCTCGAAGTCGCCGAGTGGACGGAGGACTTCGTCCGCGAGCAGGGGGCCGGCCTCGCGTTCCCGGTGAACATCAGCGTCGATCCGGAGGCGTCGCACGCGACGCCGAGCCGCGACGACGAGACCGAGTTCGGCGAGGAGATGGTGTGTCTCGACGTCGGCGTCCACGTCGACGGCTACATCGCCGACGCCGCGGTGACGGTCGACCACAGCGGGACGCCGGAGCTCGCCGAGGCCGCCGAGATGGCCCTCGAAGCTGCGCTCGACGAGGCCGGCCCGGGCGTCGAGGTCGGCGTCGTCGGCGAGGCGATCGAGGACGTGATCCGCGGGTACGGCTACACGCCGGTCCTCAACCTCTCCGGCCACGGGGTCCAGCGCTACGACGCCCACACCGGCCCGACGGTGCCGAACCGCGGCGTCGACCGCTCCGTCGAACTGGAGCCCGGGCAGGCGGTCGCGATCGAGCCGTTCGCCACCGACGGCCGCGGCAAGGTCGGCGAGGGGACCGACGAGCAGATCTTCGAACAGCGGGGCTCCGCGAGCGTGCGCGACCGGCGGGCGCGGCAGGCGCTCGACGAGATCGAGGCGTTCGACGACCTCCCGTTCGCGGCGCGGTGGCTGGAGACGGACCGCGCGGAGATGGCGCTGCGCCGGCTGAAGCAGGCGAACGCGATCAAGGGCTACCCCGTACTGAAGGAGGACGACGACGCCCTCGTGAGTCAGGCGGAGCACACCCTCCTCGTCACCGAGGACGGCGTCGAGGTGACGACCGCGGGCATCCACGGCTTCGACGACTGATGGATCAGATCTTCGCGCCGTGGCGGATCGAGTGGGTCGAACGCGACGCGGACCCCATCGACGGCTGCCCGTTCTGCGTGCTCCCGGAGCGGGAGGACGCCCGCGAGGCGCGCGTGGTCGCCCGCAGCGAGCGCAACTACGTCCTGCTGAACAACGCGCCGTACAACCCCGGCCACGCGATGGTGATCCCGGACGAACACCGCGAGGATCCGACCGGCCTCGACGACGCGACCCTCCTCGACCACGCGAAGCTGAAAGCGGCGACGCTCGCCGCGCTGCGCCGCGACATGGACCCCGACGGCGTCAACACCGGACAGAACCTCGGCGGCGACGCCGCGGGCGGGTCGATCGACCACCTCCACACCCACGTCGTCCCGCGCTGGAGCGGCGACACGAACTTCATGCCCGTCACCGGCGAGACGAAGGTGATCGTGGAGGCGATAGAGCGCACCTACGACCACCTCCACGCGGGCTTCGCGGCCGACGAGAACGCCGTCGATCCGGGCGACGCGGAGGCGGGCGACGCGGTCGAACTCGACTTCGACATCTGAAGCGGCGGTGTCGATCACAGATAAACAAACGTCGCGGTGGCGCGTGCCGACGAGCGCCCGCAGGGAGCGAGTCGCACGCGCGAGATCGCCGGCGCTACGCGCCGGCTGCCAGAGGGAGCTCCGGTCCCTCGCTGGAGTCGCTGGCCCCGGAGCGAAGCGGAGGGTGCCAACGACGAGGCCGGGGCTTTGGAGGCGTACTCCGCAGATACGTCGGCCAGCCACGTCAGGCCGCCGGAATCCGACCGGATTCCTCCTCTTTCTCGATATCAGTACACCAGTTCGCCAGAGATGAACTTCCGGGTGCGCTCGTCGGCGGGGTCCTCGAAGATCTCCGCCGTCGGCCCGACCTCCGTGATCCCGTCGTCCAACAGCACCGCGACGCGGTCCGCGACCCGCTCGGCCTGATGCATGTCGTGGGTCGCGACGACGACGCCGATCCCCCTGTCGCTCGCCTCGCCGACGGCGTCCTCGATGACCGCGGTGTTGCGCGGGTCGAGGTCGGAGGTGGGCTCGTCGAGCAGCAGGACGTCGGGGTCGTACGCCAGCGCGCGGGCGAACGACACCCGCTGGGCCTCGCCGCCGGAGAGCGAGTCGACCGGCTGGTCCGTCTTGTCGGTCAGTCCGACGACGTCGAGCGACTCGCGGACCGCGTCCGCCGCGCCGGACAGCCGGAAGAGCGAGGCGATCCGCTCGCTCCACGAGCGGCGGACCCGGAGCCCGTACTCGACGTTGCGGGCGACCGTTCCGGCGAAGAGGCTCGCCTCTTGGAACACCATGCCGACCCGGCGGCGCAGCACGAGCCGCTCCGCCTCGTCGGCCGTCCACGGGTCGGTCCCGTCGAGCTTCACCCTCCCCTCGTCCGGCTCCAGCGACAGCGCGAGCGTTCGCAACAGCGTCGTCTTGCCGACGCCGGAGGGACCGATGACGGCGACGACCTCGCCGGCGTCGACGTCGATCGTGAGGTCGCGGAACACGGTATCGTCGCCGTACGACCGCGACACCCCCGTGGCGCGGAGCATCAGCCGGTCACCTCCCTTCGCATCAACCGGTCACCCCCCGATCGCCGAAGCGGACGACGACGGCGTTGACCGTCAACACGAGCGCGACCAGCACCGCACCGAGCACCATCGCGGTCTCGTACCGTCCCTGTCTGGCCTCCAGCTGGATGGCCGTCGTCAGCGTGCGCGTCTTGGAGATGCCGTCCGCGCTCGTGATGTTCCCGCCGACGATCAGCACGGAGCCGACCTCGCTGATCGCGCGGCCGAACCCGGCCAACACCGCCGTCGCGATCCCGTAGCGGGCCTCCTTGATCACCACCAGCGCCACGTCGACGCGGGTCCCGCCGAGGACGCGGGCGGCGTCGCGGACGCCGTCGTCGACGCCGCTCACGGCCGCGAGGCTGATCGCGGTGATCGGCGGCGTCGCGAGGACGAACTGCGACATGATCATCGCCTCGCGGGTGAAGATGAGCTCCAGCGACCCCAGCGGCCCCTGGTTGGAGACCGCGAACAGCACCACCAGTCCGACGACCACGCTCGGGAACCCCATCCCCGTGTTGACGACCGACTTCACGAACCCCTTCCCGGGGAACTCCGTGAGGCCGATGGCGACGGCGGCCGGGACGCTGATGAGCGTGCTCAACGCGACCGCGGTGAGGCTCACGTACAGCGAGACCGCGATGACGCTCCCGACGTATCCCTCTCTGAACGAGACGCCGAGCAGGGACGCCGCGGGGCCCGCGCCCCCGTCGAGGAGGGCGGGGGCCAGCTGTGCGACCGGTTCGAGCGGCACGCTTACGCGTCCGAGTCGTCGCTACTCCAGCCTTCCGGAACGTACTGCCGGAAGTCGGGGTCCTCGGAGACGGCCTCCGGGAAGAACAGCTGCTCGCCGTTCACCTGGTACTCGGAGATGGCGTTCTGGACGCCCGGGCTGGTGATCCACCCGATGTACGCCATCGCGAGGTCGTAGTTGGCGTTCTCGTGGACGCCGGGGTTCACCGCCATGACGCCGTACGGGTTCGCGAGGATCTCCGGCCCGCCCTCGATCGGTCCCTGAACGAGGATCGTGAGGTCGATCTCGGACCGCTGCGAGATGAACGTCCCGCGGTCGGAGAGCGTGTACGCGCCCTGCTGGTTGGCGGCGTTGAGCGCCTCGCCCATCCCGGTGCCGGTCTCCTGATACCAGTCGCCGCCGGGGTCCGTGCCCGCCGCCTCCCAGAGGTTCAGCTCCTTCGTGTGCGTCCCCGAGTTGTCGCCGCGGGAGACGAACGTCGCCTCCGCCTCCGCGACGGTCGTCAGCGCCTCGGTCGCGGAGCCCGTCCCCTCGATCCCGGCCGGGTCGTCCGCCGGGCCGACGATCACGAAGTCGTTGAACATCAGGTCCCGGCGGTTGATCCCGTACCCGTTGCGCATGAACTCGTCTTCGAGCCCGCGGGCGTGGACCATCACGATGTCCGAGTCGCCGTTGCGGGCGGTCTCCAGGGCCGCGCCGGTCCCCTGGGCGACGGCGTCGACCGTGACGCCGTACATCTCCTCGAAGTCCGTGTGGATCTCGTCGAGGAGCCCGGTGTCGTAGGTGCTCGTCGTCGTCGTGAGCGTCAGCGTCTCGCCGGCGACCGAGGGCGTCCCGTCGGCGGTGCCGTTCCCGCCGCTGCCGTCGCTCCCGTCGCCGCCGGTGCCTCCCGTCGACGAGCAGCCCGCCGTGCTCGCGATCGTCCCGGCACCGAGCGCAGCCACGAACGTACGTCGTTGTATCGGCATAGATACAACGGTGGGTCGACACGACATATAAGTTGCGTCACGGCCCCGTACGCCGGATCGACGCGACCGGAGCGGGGGTCGACGGCGCGTCGAAACTCCCAACACGGCCCGGACGTATCCTCCGGACATGAGCGACGCGACCGGTCCGGACGCGGCCGCGGGGCGGGGGCACGCCGCGCTCGTCGAGGACGGCGTGGAGTTCGACGGCCGCGACGCCGCGCTCCTGCGCGCGGTCGACGCCGCGGGGTCGGTCGCGGGGGCCGCGTCTGCGCTCGGTCGCTCCCGGGCCCGGGCGCTCTCGCGGATCGAGACGCTGGAGGACGCCTACGGAACGCTCGTCGAGCGCCGCCGCGGCGGCGAGGGCGGCGGCGGGAGCCGACTCGCCGCGTCGGGCCGAGACCTCCTCGACCGCTACGACCGGCTTCAGGCCGTCCTCGCGGCGACCGCGTCGGTCCCCGAGACGGTGCTGCGCGGGACGGTCGAGGCGATCGACGGCGAGATCGCGGTCGTCGACACCGCGGTCGGGGCGCTCTCCGGGCTCCACGGCGCGACCGGCGACGAGGACGCCGGGGGTGACGGGAGCGACGGCGGCACGGTCGCCGCGGGCGATCCGGTCCAGGTCCGGATCGGCGCGGACGCGGTCACGGTCAACGACGCGGCCAGCGAGGTCGATCCGGACGCGACGAGCGCCCGGAACCGCCTGACCGGCCGCGTCTCACGCATCGACTCCGGCGAGACGGTGTCGACGGTTCGGATCGGGGTCGAACCGGTCGACCGGGGAGAGAGAGTCGAGGCCGCCGTCGAAGTCGCGGCGCTGATCACCGCCGAGAGCGTCGGTCGGCTCGGTCTCGCTCCCGGCGACCGGGTGTCGCTCCGGTGGAAGGCGACCGCGACGCGGCTGGTGGCGCACGCGGAGTGACTCGGTCGGCCGACACACTGTGCCAACCGGTCCCGCGCAAGCGAACGGTTTTTGCGTCGACCGACGGGAGGGTTGGTATGGACGAAGACACCCCCGAGGGCGCGACCCCGCCGGGCGACGGGCGCGGCGGCGACGCCGCGGCCGACCCGGCCGCCCCTCGGACGGACGGCGGGACCGAGCGCGCGGACGAGCCGGCCGAGGACGTCGCGCTCGACCCGTGGGGGTCGGCGTCGGTCGGGGACTACGCGGACCTCTTCGCGGAGTTCGGCATCGAGGCGTTCGACGAGGTCGACGACGACGTGCCGGACCCGCACTACCTGATGCGCCGCGGCGTCATCTTCGGTCACCGCGAGTACGACGCGGTCGCGGAGGCGATGGCGAACGACGAGCCGTTCGCGGCGCTCTCCGGGTTCATGCCCACCGGCGACCCGCACATCGGCCACAAGCTCGTGTTCGACGAGATCATCTGGCACCAGCGGATGGGCGGCGACGCCTTCGGCCTCATCGCCGACCTCGAGGCGCACTCCGCGCGCGGGATGTCGTGGGACGAGATCGACGAGCACGCCCGCAACTACCTCCTCTCCCTGCTCGCGCTCGGCTTCGACGCCGAGGAGGGGGAGCTGTACCGCCAGTCCGACAACCGCGCGGTCCAGGACCTCGGGTTCGAGCTCGGCTCGAAGGCGAACTTCTCGGAGTTCGAGGCGATCTACGGCTTCGACGGCGAGACGAACATCTCGCACATGCAGAGCGTGATCACCCAGACCGCGGACATCCTCTACCCGCAGCTCGTCGACGAGCCGAAGCCGACGGTGATCCCGGTCGGCCCCGACCAGGACCCGCACGTCAGGCTCACCCGCGATCTGGCGACCCGCGTGCGCTACTTCAAGGTGACCGAGGCGTTCGCCTCCTTCGAGCTCGACGACGACGAGCGGCGGCTCGTCCGGGCCGCCTACGACGCGCTCGCGGCCCGCGACGGCGACGGTGACGCTGCCGAAGAGGGCGACGCCGCCGAGAGCGACGTGCGCTGCGAGGACGCCGCCGAGTGGCTCGCCGACTACGAGCCGCCCGAGACCGACCGCGACAGCGTCGACCTCGCGGCCGCGAAGTCGACCGCCCTCGACAAGCTCCGCGCCGGCGGCAAGGAGCCGCTCCGCCCCCGCGTGCGGTTCTTCGACCGCAACGCCACCGACGAGGCGTTCGAGGCGCTGATCGAGGCCGTGGCGGGCGAAAAGCGCGTCTTCGAGGGCCACGTCGACGCGTTCGAACTCACCCGCGGGGAGGCCGAGTCGCTGGCGCGGGAGGTCGAGATCGACCACGACGGGTTCGGCTTCCGGCAGCCCTCCTCGATCTACCACCGGTTCATGACCGGGCTCACGGGCGGGAAGATGTCCTCGTCGATCCCGGCGAGCCACATCTCGCTGCTCGACGACCCCGAGGACGGCTACGACAAGGTGAAGGCGGCGACCACCGGCGGGCGCGACACCGCCGCGGAGCAGCGCGAGCTCGGCGGCGAGGCCGACGAGTGCCCCGTCTACGAGCTGTACGCCTACCTGCTCGCGGGCGACGACGACGAGCTGACCAAGGAGGTGTACGCCGAGTGCGTCAACGGCGAGCGCCTCTGTGGCGGCTGTAAGGAGCAGGCGGCAGAGCTGATGCGCGAGTTCCTCGAAGATCATCAAGAGAAGCGCGCGGAGGCCGAGGAGCTCCTCGACGACCTCGACATCGACCTCGACTCCGACCGGCGCGGCACCGGCGGCGAGCACTGAGCCCGCGGCACGGACCGAGCCCGCCACGCGCGGCCCCTACAGCTCTTCTTTCACGTACACGCCGAGCAGTCCGCCGAGCGCGCTCAGCACCACGGTGTAGGCGACGCCGCCGATCACGATAATCGCGCCGAAGACGACGACCCCGCCGACTGCGATCCCGGCTTCGAGCGGGAACCCGAAGAGTCCCAAGAACGGCAACAACACGAGGCCGAGAAGCAGCAGTCCGACGATCGGAATCGACGCGATCGCGCCGGAGAGCGCGCCGACCCGGAGCCCGTCGCCGCCGTCCGGCTCACCGTCGCTGGTTAAGTACCCGGCGACCGCGCCGCCGAGCAGCGGCGAGATGCCGGTGAACGAGAGCACCGTCGTCGCGATCGCGCCGACGAGCGCGTTGAGGAGGGTGTTTTCGCTGTCCATACGCGGCCGCACTCCCGGCGGCGGCATACGTCTTGCGGAGCCTCGAACCCGACTCGCCTACGACCGGTGTACCCGGCCGACGACCGAGGCGATGGTTTATGAGGCGGGCGCTACCTCTCACGGGTATGAGCGAGGCAGAGACGATCCACGTCGCGGACGTCAGCGAGGGGATCGGCGGCGACGCGACGGCGGAGCCGGGGTCGCCGGTCGAGCTCCCGGTCGTCGACGTCCTCACCGGCCGATCGTTTATCACGGGGAAGAGCGGCTCCGGGAAGAGCAACACCGCCTCGGTCGTCATCGAGAACCTGCTCGACAGCGGCTTCCCGGTTCTTATCGTCGACACGGACGGCGAATATTACGGTTTAAAAGAAGAGTACGAGATCCTCCACGCCGGCGCGGACGACGAGTGCGACATCGTCGTCTCCCCCGAACACGCCGAGAAGATCGCGGCCCTCGCCTTAGAGCAGAACGTCCCGATCATCTTGGACGTCTCCGGCTACCTCGAAGAGGAGACCGCCAACGAGCTCCTCTTGGAGGTCGTCAGACAGCTGTTCGCGAAGGAGAAGCGCATGAAGAAGCCCTTCCTGCTCGTGATCGAGGAGTGTCACGAGTACATCCCCGAGGGCGGCGGGATGGACGAGACGGGGAAGATGCTGATCAAGGTGGGGAAACGCGGCCGGAAGCACGGGCTCGGCATCGTCGGCATCAGCCAGCGCCCGGCGGACGTCAAGAAGGACTTCATCACCCAGTGCGACTGGCTCTGCTGGCACCGGCTCACCTGGGACAACGACACGAAGGTGGTCGGGCGCATCCTCGGCTCGAAGTACGCGAGCGCGGTGGAGGACTTAGGCGACGGCGAGGCGTTCCTGATGACCGACTGGGACGAGTCGATCCGCCGGATCCAGTTCCACCGCAAGGAGACGTTCGACGCGGGCGCGACCCCCGGGCTCGACGACTTCGAGCGCCCGGAGCTGAAGTCCGTCTCCAGCGACCTCGTCGGCGAGCTCGAATCGATCTCCGACGAGAAGGAGCGCCGCGAGTCCGAGATCGCGGACCTCAAGCAGGAGCTAGAGAAGAGGGACCGGCGGATCGCCGACCTCGAACGCGAGCTGGAGGAGGCCCGCGACCTGAGCAACATGGCCGACCAGTTCGCGCAGGCGCTGCTGGGCAAGGCGGAGGCCCCGTACCGCGGCGGTGGTCCGTCCGCGGCGAGCCCTGACCGGTCCCGAGACGACGGCGGAGCGGGCGGCGACGACGGAAACGGCGACCAGTCGGTGCTCAAGTCGTACGACGAGGCGGTCGCCGCGACCGAGGGCGACTCGGCGGCGTCGGCCGCGGACGGCGGTCCCGGGGCCGACGACGGCTCCGAGGCCGCCGCGTCGACGGGCAGCGAATCTCCGGCCGACGCCTCCGAGGGCGACTCCGACGACTCCGCAACTCCCAACTCCGACGCCGCGGTCGCGTCCGCGTCGGGGCCGCCGGACGACGTCGACCCGGTCACCCGCGACGACGTGGCCGAGAGCGCGCTCCGGTTCGACGACGCGATCGAACTCGGCACCCGCGAGGCGGTCATCGAGGAGCTCCGCTCGCGCATCGAGGCGCTCCCGGAGCTCTCCCGCGGGATGCTCCGTCACTACCGGCGCGAGGGCGCGAGCGACCCCGTCGCGGCCCATATCGACGCCGGCGGCGACGGCGACTCCGGACACGCCTACAGCCGCCACCGCCCGATCCGCCGCGCGGGGCTCATCCGTCACGCCGGCCGCGGGCACTACGCCTACGCGGTCCCGGACCTCGTCCGCGAGGCGTACGCCGACCGGCTCGACGAGGCGCAGGTCGACGAGGTCGTGAGCGCCGTCGAATCGGTCTTCGTCCCGCCCGCGGAGCTGAGCTACCCGCCGGACGCCGCCCCGACCGACGTCGGCGAGCCGCCCGCGGGAGGGCCGACCGACCGGTCCGGCGGGGATCAGGCCGAGACGACGGCGTCGGCCGACGGCGAGGACCCCGTCACCGCGGACGACGGGACCGCCGCGGACCGCGCTCGGGACGCGGCGCCCCCCGACGCCGCCGACGCCGACGAGGGCGAAACGGCGGCCGACGCCGGCCTGAGCGACGCCGCGCGCCGGTTCGCCGAGCGGACGGAGCGCTGACTCTCGCCGGGATCAGAACGGGACCGAGAGGTACTCGCTCGGCACGGCGTTCCGCGCCGTGACCTGCGGGTCGACAACCTGACTGATCTCTAGGCCGCCGACGAGGCTGGAGAAGAGGTACGCCTCGGTGCGCGAGAAGCCGTGGTGGTGCGCCAGCAGCCCCAGCATGTCGCGGTTCGCCTTCTCGACCGCCTCCTCCAGCGTCTCGGCGCTCGCGACCGTCTTCACCGCGTCGCCGGTGTCGAGGAGGGGCCGGTCCAGCGGGACGGCCGGGTCGTCGATCACGGAGAGCGTCGCGTCGACCTCGACCGCGATCTCCGCGCCGGTCCCGCACATCTCGCCGTCGGCCATTGCCGCCTTCGCGTCGCCCATCGCCAGCATCGCGCCCGGCTGGAAGACGGGGAAGTCTGTCTCTTATACACATCTCT